>JAYVPF010000338.1:0-12203 GCA_043757535.1 Burkholderiales bacterium | reverse complement strand
TGACGAAGAAATCGAGGAAAAGCGCGTCAATTTGACGCAGGAATCGCGAAAAAATGCAGTAGTCTCAAAAATAATCACCGACTACTATGTTTGATCTGTCGACATGAGATTTTTAGAGGTGCCCTAAAGCTGCGCGCGCAAACGCGATGCAGCCGGGCGGACGGTCTACCGTCATTGGTTTCATCAGATCAAGAATGCCGCAACTGGGGAAGGTGTACAGGTTAACGGCAATTTCGCCTTCCGTGCTGAGTCGGTCGAACATCGGCATGTAGGCCGTAGCGTGTGAATCTCCGACTGCGAACAGTGTTATCGGAGGTGCCGCTGTTGCCTGCAAGCCGCATCCCGACGGCGTATATGAGATGACCTGGCCCCCTGCCAGAGGACGCGTCGCAATCGCAACTTTGCACGATGATTTTGGCGAGGCGGATAAAGGCATGCGGTTAGTAACGTACCAGTCATCGGCATGCTGTGCCACCGTGCTTAGCGACAATACTTTCTGCGACGCAAACAAGCCTTTCATCACGCCCCACCCTGCGATGATTGCCACCAGAAAAACAACGATACGGAGCGCGGGCGCGCGTCGTTGCAGCACCGGATGATGGCGAATCGGCAATTCAATCCAGCGATACGACGCTGCGGCCAACCCGAATGTCATGGCGACTGCGATGGCCTGAGTAACCCATTGGTCAATGCCCATTGTCCAGCGCAGCAACACATAAACCGGCCAATGCCAGAGATACAGCGAGTAGGAGCGCTTGCCGATCCACACCAACGCTGAATGCGCGAAGGCACGACGAAGCGGGTGCGTCACATCCGCCTGTGCGCTGCCGATCAGAAGCGCGCCGCCAATCACTGGCGGCAGCGCCCAGAACCACGGAAACTCTGCTGCGTTCGCGTAGGCAAAAGTAGCCGCGATTGCTGCGATGCCAAGCCACGGCAGGACATTTGCGAGCAGCCCGCGTCGCGTTACGACAGCCTCGCCGTTGGCAGTGATCTGAAACAGAGCCACCCCCATCGCCAATTCCCAAAAGCGAAACACGATCCCGTAAAACGCAGACGTTGGCGCATTCTTCATCGCCCAGATGCACCCGACCAGCGACGCCACACCCAGTCCAATCAAACTCGCCGTGGCAATGCGCCGAGTCAGTCTGCGCCGCGCCGCAACCCAGAGAAAAAACAGCAACGGAAACACCACATAAAACTGCTCTTCGACGCCGAGCGACCAGGTGTGCGTATACGGGTTGAATTCCGCGCGCGGTGCGAAGTAGGTGTCGACGTTGGTTTGCAGCACCCAATTGCTGAGGCCGTAAAACGCATACAGACCTGTGCGTTCGTTGAATTCACTGAGCCAGGCCCGCGGCACAAACAGCGTCGCAAACAGGGCCGTCGTGAGCAGCACCAGAATCAGCGCGGGTCCGATGCGTGCCAGTCGGCGTGCATAGAAAAACGCAACGAAGCGATCAAACCGCAGCAGCCGGCCATCACGCTCGGACGCTACATTCGCGAGCGATGCACTCACCACAAAGCCGGAAATCACAAAGAAAATATCGACACCGACGAAGCCACCCGGCAGTAATGTGGCGCTCAGGTGATAGAGCATCACGGAGAGCACCGCCAGCGCACGCAGGCCGTCAATGTCGTTGCGGTAAGCGGACACCTGAGTCATCGATTCATACGGATTTCAACAGGCCCGCAGCTGCGCGCACCACGAATCGGCGCTCGATCTCCTGCCATTCGTCGCCGCACGCTTCGAGTCGCGCAAACATGCGTGGCATCGCGGGATCGACCGGCCAATTACTCGCATCGGACGTGCCACGATACTGCCCCAACCATTCGCGGCTGGACAGATTTCGCCATCGGGTCACGCCGTCATCCGGAAGATCAATCGAATCGGTTTGCCAAAGACCCCGCCCATGCGCGGGCGAAAGCTCAGGCGGTATCGCCATATCATTCGACGGATGAAAAACATAGCCACGCGCCAACGCATAGTTCTCCACGATCAACTGGTCTGGCGACCGAATTTCACCGCATGAATTTGCCAGCCAGCGCGCAATCGCCGCGCGCCCGAATTCGGTGTGCCCGAGATCCGTCTGTCGCGTCGTCATCTTACCGAATTTATCACTCATGCGATCAAACGCGCGCGGGCCGATGCAGCCTTCAATGCCCAGCTCAGGCCGCAGATTCAGGTAATACTTGACGGTCACTTCCAGCGTCTCGATCACCCCGTCGTGGCGCAGCAGCACGATGTCGAATTCGCCCAGCGTGCGACCGCCACTCCTCACCATCAAGCTGCGCGTGGAGGCGCGCACGTCGGGGCGCGTAGCCTGCCAGAACAACACGAATTTTTCGAAGGTATGGCCGAGTGGCGTGTTGACCAGTGGGTCGCCGAGCGCGAGCTTGAGCGCCTCGGGTGCGCTGTCTTGCTCGTGCAGCCAGTCCGCGCATCGAGCCAGTTCATTGGCCGACCATTCATCGCTGCGAAGTCGGCCTTGCCATGCCGCATTGCCCGACGCGAACAACGATGGCGAGCCAATGGCCCATGCCAATCGGCGCACGTCACCGTCACGCAAAGTGCGCAGCAACTCGTCATGCGATGTCGGCACGAATAGGGCGATCAGCTCAGCGCTTCAGCACACGCGTCAGGAACGCAGCAATCGCATCAATCTCCTCCGCGCATACGGAGTGCGGCATGCCGTATTCGTGCCACTCGATTTTGTAGCCGTGCGTTTCCAGACGGGCTTTTGAAAGCTTTGCCAGCGCGACAGGAATCACCGGGTCCATCGAGCCGTGTGCCATGAATATCGGGATATCACGATTAGCCGGTGAAGCCTCGGTGCCCACCGATTCAACGCAAGCGAGATAAGTTGACAGCGCCATGATGCCGCCCAGTTTTTCGCTGTGGCGTAGTCCCGTTTGTAACGCAATCACGCCGCCTTGCGAAAAGCCCGCGAGCACGATGCGCTCGGACGCGATGCCTTTGGCGCGTTGGTCAGCGATTAGTTCGCTGATCGCCGCCTGACTGCTGCGAACGCCTGCTTCATCTGCGCGCTTGTCAATTTCCTGCGAGGCGATGTCGTACCAGGCGGGCATGATGTAGCCACCATTGATGGTGACCGGCATCGAGGGCGCGTTGGGAAACACAAAGCGCACGCTGTGGTTGCGCGGCAAACCGAGCTCGGGGACTACCGGGACAAAGTCATTGCCATCGGCTCCGAGGCCGTGCATCCAGAGGACGCAGGCGGTGGCGTGGGAGGGTGGATCGAGGGTGATGCAGTCGAGCATGGGGAAGATTTGAAGGCTGTATGCGCTATTTTGGCATTGCCGCGCCTGAGTGCGTCGCGTTCAAAATGTCAAGTGTACTTTCATGCTCTGCGAGCGATCTGCCGCCATCGCAAATGCCTCGTTCGCAGCGGTCATTTTGTAGGTGTGCGTTAAGAGCGACGAGACATCGATTAGCTCATGCGCCAGCTCATGCACAGCGGCGCCGTATTCACTGTCAAAGCGAAACGCACCCAGCAAATCCACTTCACGCGAAACGAAGCGATTCACGGGAATATGCGCTGTCGGCACGCCTAACATGCCGACCTGAACAACACAGCCACCCGAGGCGGTCGCTTGAATTGCAGAGGTGATTGCTGCCGAATTGCCTGAGCATTCGAACGTCACGTCGAACGTGCCCTTGTTTGCGAACCAGGCATCTACTTTTTCGGCGCCCGTGATGGCATTGACGGCCTCGTCAATGCCCAACACTGCTGCACGCTTTAGTGCTGCGTCAGCCACATCCGTCACGGCGATATGCGCCGCCCCCGCGCGTCGTGCGGCGAGCACGCACAGGCTACCAATGGGCCCAACACCCGTCACCAAAACGCTTTTGCCGACGAGCGAACCCGCCCGCCGAACCGCATGCAGCGCCACTGCTAGTGGTTCCGCCATCGCTGCGGTGCGGAAATCACAACTCTGCGGCACCACAAAACACTGCGCCTCAGTCGCCACAATCACCGCGCGAAACACGCCCTGAACGTGCGGAAAAATCGCCGCACTGCCGTAAAAATTCATCTTCAAACACAGATGCCCTTTACCCGCCATGCAGGTGCGGCAACCGCGGCAGGGTTGATTAGGATTAATGGCGACGCGATCCCCGCTTTTACACGCGAAACACCGGCCCCAATTTCAACGACTTCACCCGAAACTTCATGGCCAAGACAGAGCGGCTGCACTACGGCAAATTCGCCGACACGGCCCTTGCCGAAGTACGACAAATCGCTGCCGCAAATGCCGCCTGCGCCGAAGCGCACTTTGACTTGTCCCGCGCCCACGACAGGGTCTTCACCGCGTTCCAGTCGCAAATCTTTTGCGCCGTAGAGCATTGCCATCAACATGGGTGCCTCCTTGTCGAATTCATTGCGCAGGGTTGATCGCCAGGTCTTGCAGCATCCGCGTCGTCAAGTACAAGCGCGGCGTGATCCCATCAATCTCGATGTATTCGTCTTTCGCGTGATAGCCCCAGCCCGGCAGGCCCATGCTCTCCAGCACAGCGGCTTTGCCCGAACGAGCGGCATATCCCGCGTCGGTTGCGCCGCCGGTCATCGGGTGAATCGCCAGTTTGCGACCCTCCAGCTCGTTGTAGATTGATTGTGCGCGTTTGGCCAACGCCATTCCGCGCCCCCCGCCAGAAAAGCCGGCCGACTCACTTCCATTTTTACGCTAACTTCGGTATCCGGGACACGCCTGCTTTCGGCAATCTTTGCTTCAAGCGCTGCGCGTAGTTTCTCCGCCGCACCGGGCGCGAGCAGGCGCACATCCGCTGTCGCGTAAGCGCGCTCTGGAATCTGATTACGTACCAATCCGCCCTGCGAGTACGTCCAGTTGAGCTGGGCGCCGGGGATCGTGTTCGCGATGTCCTGCGTGGCCAGAATCTGATGCGAGAGTTCGATCAGCGCGTTGCGTCCCTGCTCGGGCGCCGCTCCCGCGTGCGAGGCCTTACCTTTGACTTCAAGCGTCACGGTTGCTGTGCCCGCTGCCCCCAGCAACACGCCTTCTTCCCTGGCAACGGCTTTGGCCGATGTTGGTTCGTAGGAGAGAACCACGTCGTGCACCTCACCCAACTTCGCAATCGTCTCTCCCGATCCGACGGAGCCGACTTCTTCATCCGGGTTAAACAACACCGTGATTTGCGCAAAGTTTTTCCAGCCGGTATCGCGCAAAATCGCCAGCGAGTGCAGGATCACCGCCATGCCGCCCTTGTCGTCCGCGATGCCGGGCCCGAACATTTTGTTGCCATCGGTGCGAATGGGTTGAGTTGCGAGAATGCCCTCCGGATAGACCGTGTCCATATGGGCAAGCAGCAGGACCTTGAGCGTGCCGCCACCGGTCAGGACGCCTTTCACCATCACCCGATCGCTGTTGACGAACTTGATGCGCTCGGTCGTCGCGCCCAGTGACTTGAGGCGAGCTTCGGCATAGTCCGCAATACGAATCAGACCGGGGACATTGCCGGAGCCCGATTCGATCAGTACCAGTTCGCGCAAGGTTTCAATCACTGCAGGCTGCGACTTTTCGGCGGCTGCAAATAACGCCGCATCGCGAGTTTGCGCAATGGCCGTTAACGCGAATGTCGCGAGGGAAAAACAGCAAACCATCCCTACTCGGTTGCAAATTTTGTTCATAAAGCCTCCTTTTGTATTCGTAATTTCGTAGCAGTGTAGCCCGGCGAAGCGCAGCGCGTCCGGGCATCTGTTCGCTGTCGATTTGTCGTTCACGAAGCGGCACATTTGTCGTTCACGAAGCGGCACAAATGAGCCACGACAGGACGCAGCGCGACAGACGGAGCTACATTTGCGCCATGAACACACTACATCCTCTCTTCGACTTATCTGGCAAACGCGCACTCGTTACCGGTTCGTCACAGGGCATTGGTCTGGCCCTCGCACAGGCGCTGGCTAGCTCAGGTGCGGACGTGATCATCAATGGTCGTGACGCGGCGAAATGCGAGCGTGTTGCCGCTGAATTTGCGACCCGTGGTGAAACGGCCAGCGTGCGGGCGTTTGACGTCACCGACGCTGCTGCGGTGCTGGCAAACATCGAAGGCATCGAGCGCGATATCGGCCCCATCGACATTTTGGTCAACAATACCGGCATCCAGATTCGCAGCGCTTTCACCGATTTTCCGCTTGTGGATTTTCAGCGACTGATGGACACCAATGTGACGAGCGCCTTCAGCGTCAGTCAGGCCGTTGTGCGCCACATGGTGCCGCGTGGTCGCGGCAAGATCATCAATGTCTGCTCGGTGAACTCCGAGCTGGGTCGCGCCAACATTGTTCCCTACGTCACTACGAAGGGCGCGCTCAAAATGATGACCAAGGGCATGTGCGTCGAGCTGGCCAAACACGGCATTCAGGTGAACGGTTTGGGGCCAGGGTATTTCGATACCGAGCTGACACAGGCACTGGTGCAGGACGCCGCGTTCACCGCGTGGCTAAAACAGCGCACGCCCGCAGGGCGCTGGGGCAACGTTGATGAGCTGAAGGGCGCGATCATTTTCCTCGCCGCGCCGGCGAGCGACTTTGTCAACGGGCATATTTTGTACGTGGACGGCGGGATGACAGCGGGCGTTTGATGTCCTCTAGGAGCAGCTTTGCCGCGACCGTTTGCTATGGCACCACCCCCTTGTTTGCCGCCATGAGCACCCTCGACGGCAGCGTGATTTCGCGCTGCGAGCAGCGCCACCGGCACACCGAGTGGCTCGCCTTCCTCAAGCGGATTGATCGCGAGACGCCGAAAGAGAAATCGCTGCATTTGATCTGCGACAACTATTGCACCCACAAGCATCCTGTGGTCATGGCGTGGCTTGAGAAACATCTACGCTTTCACATGCACTACACGCCGACCTCGGCCTCGTGGCTGAACAGGGTGGAGCGCTTCTTTCGCGACATCACGACGGCAAGGCTGCGAAATGGGGTGTTTCGTAGCGTGCCGGAATGGATTCAGGCCATTGACGAGTACATCGTGCATGACAACAAGAATCCAAAGCCCTTTATCTGGACGGCACAAGCCAAAGACATCCTCGAAAAAGTCATTCGTGCCGATCATCGCTTAAGTAGCAAACAGAATGCAACACTACACTAGTAAGTCCGTGCTCTGTTTTCTCCTGCGCCGACTGGCGCTGACCATCCCGACGTTCATCGCGTTGATGTTCGTTACCTTTGTCGCGATTCGCATGGTGCCGGGCGATCCGGTGGAGGTGCGCGTCGGTGAACGTGGGATCTCGGCCGAGCGGCTCGAAATGTTCCGTCACGAACTCGGTCTTGATCAGCCTGTGTGGAAGCAGTTTGCTGACTATGCGTGGCAGTTGGCGCACGGCGACTTTGGTTCGTCCATCGCGACCAATCAAAAGGTGCTCACAGAATTTGCCGCACTGTTTCCAGCGACCATAGAATTATCGATCGCGGGCATGCTGTTCGCGGTGCTGCTGGGCATTCCAGCAGGCACGATTGCGGCAGCGCGACGCGGCAGTATTTACGATCAAACGTTGATGGGGCTCTCCGTCACCGGCTATTCAATGCCGATTTCTGGTGGGGCTTGTTACTCATCATGTTCGTGGCAGAGCGCTGGGGGTTGACGCCGGTGTCGGGGCGGATTGATCTCATCAAGTATTACTTTGAACCCGTCACCGGGTTTATGGTGATTGACGCGTGGTTGTCGGGCCAAGCAGGCGCTGTTAAGGATGCGCTGCATCATCTCGTATTGCCCGCGATTGTTTTGGGAACGATCCCGTTGGCTGTGATTGCGCGCATGACACGCTCCGCGATGCTTGAGGTTTTGGGCGAAGACTACGTTCGCACCGCGCGAGCGAAGGGCTTGCCCATTTGGCGAGTGATTGGTGTGCATGCGCTTCGCAACGCTTTGATTCCGGTTGTAACGATCATCGGACTACAAGTCGGCGCATTGATGGCTGGTGCGGTACTGACGGAGACCATTTTTTCGTGGCCGGGTGTTGGCAAATGGTTGATCGAATCGATTGCCCGACGTGACTACCCGGCGCTGCAGGGCGGTGTGATGCTGATTTCCTCGGTCGTGATCGGCGTAAATTTGCTCGTCGATTTGGCCTATGGATTCATCAATCCGAGGATTCGACATGGCTGATGTTGTTGCGATGGACGTGGCACAAACAGTGACTCAGGATGTATCACCGCTGCGCGCTTTCTGGGATGCTTTCAAAGAGAATCGTGGCGCAGTCGCGGGGCTGTTCGTCGTGTTGCTGATTGTGTTGATCGCGATCCTCGCCGACGTGCTTGCGCCCTATGGGCCGAACGAGCAGTTCCGCGATGCGGTGCGAGTCGCGCCGATGTGGACAGATGGTGGCAGTGGTCGCTTCATCTTAGGCACCGACGGATTGGGGCGCGACATGTTGTCTCGCCTTATTCACGGCGCACGCATCTCGCTCTTCATCGGAGCCGCCGTGATGGGCGTGTCGTTCATCATCGGCGTGCTGTTGGGACTAGCCTGTGTGTCGTTGGGCAATACCGTGGACGTTGTCGTGACGCGTCTGATGGACTTGATCATGGCCGTGCCAAGTCTCGTGTTGGCGATTCTGGTCGTGGCCGTGCTTGGCCCGAGTTTGACCAATACCATCGTGGCGGTGACGATTGTTTATCTGCCTCGTTATGTGCGACTGGTGCGTGCGTCGGCGTTGACCGAACTGGGTAAAGACTATGTGACCGCTGCTCGCGTCGCGGGCGTTGGGCCGTGGCGTTTGATGTTCACGACCGTGTTGCCGAATTGCCTTTCGCCGCTGATCGTGCAGGCGGCTCTTGGCGTTTCCGATGCGATTCTTGAAGCAGCGGCGCTGGGCTTTCTGGGGCTGGGCGCGCAACCACCCACCGCCGAATGGGGAACGATGCTTGCCGATGCGCGCGAATTTATCCGCTCTAACCCTTGGTTGGTTACGCTGCCCGGTGTCGCGATTTTGATCACTGTCGTATCGATCAATCTCGCGGGCGATGGCCTGCGCGATGCGCTTGATCCGAAAATGAGGCGCTCATAGGGATGGGTGCGCCTTTGCTCGACATTCGCGGGCTTAGTGTGAGCTTCGCCACTAAGCGCGGCGCGTTCACAGCCGTCGATGGCGTTGACATCGGGGTTGAACGCGACGAAGTGCTGGCCATCGTCGGCGAATCGGGCTCCGGAAAATCGGTAGCCATGCTCGCGATCATGGGTCTGTTGCCGTGGACGGCGACGGTCACTGCAGAGAGCATGTGCTTTGACGGACAAGAGCTGACGGCATTGACGCCGAAGCAGCGTCGCGCCCTCATCGGGCGCGATATCGCGATGGTTTTTCAGGAGCCGATGAGCTCTTTGAATCCGTGCTTCACGGTGGGTTATCAGATTGGCGAAGCACTGGCGACGCATTTGAAACTTGATCGCAAAGCTCGCCGCCAGCGCGTGATTGAGCTCCTGGAGCAGGTGGGAATTCCCGATGCACCGAGCCGCGTTACCTCGTTTCCGCATCAGCTTTCAGGTGGCATGTGTCAGCGCGTGATGATCGCGATGGCGCTGGCCTGCAAACCCAGACTGTTGATTGCCGATGAACCAACGACGGCGCTGGATGTGACCATTCAGGCGCAGATTCTCGATTTGTTGTTGAGTCTGAAACGCGAGACGGGCATGGCGCTTGTGCTCATCACCCACGACCTCGGTGTCGTCGGTGAGACCGCTGATCGCGTGATCGTGCAATACGCGGGACGACAGGTCGAGTCAGCCATTGCGGCAGATTTATTCGCCGATCCGCACCATCCTTATACCTCGGCACTGCTAGCCGCTTTGCCCGAGCACGCCGCCAGCCGCGAAGGGCGTTTGGCTGCCATTCCTGGGTTAGTGCCGGGGCAGTTTGATCGTCCGCACGGGTGTGTGTTCGCACCGCGTTGTTCGTTCGCTCAGGCACGCTGCGAGGTTGCTCCCCCGCGTGCAAGTGCAGAATTGGGCGATGCACTTTGTCACACGCCGCTGCGTGGCGGCGTGCCGACATGAACGCTCTGACAAAACTGGCACCCGTATTAATCGCAGAGAATTTGCATCGGCACTACGCCGTGCGGAGGGGATTGTTTGCTGCACCGTCGGTTTTGCGTGCGCTGTCAGGCGTATCGCTCTCATTGCAACCCAGTCGCACGCTCGCCGTTGTCGGCGAGTCCGGCTGTGGCAAAAGCACACTCGCGCGACTGTTGACGATGATTGAGCCGCCCACGAACGGAACACTTCAAATCGACGGTCAGGACGCATCATCGCCCAACGCGCAACGCGCACTGCGCCGCGATGTGCAAATCGTCTTTCAAAATCCATACGGTTCGCTCAACCCGCGGCAAACGGTAGGCGACGCGCTGATGGAGCCGTTGCTGGTGAACGGCATCGGCGATGCCGCCGAACGTGAGAACGCAGCCCGCGAAATGCTGCGTCAAGTG
Organism: Burkholderiales bacterium; assembly: GCA_043757535.1. Classification (GTDB taxonomy): domain Bacteria; phylum Pseudomonadota; class Gammaproteobacteria; order Burkholderiales; family Casimicrobiaceae; genus Casimicrobium. The sequence goes on along the minus strand of JAYVPF010000338.1, from coordinate 1,749 downwards.
GGCCTGCGTGAAGAGCATTTCGCTCGCTATCCGCATATGTTTTCAGGCGGTCAGCGTCAGCGCATCGCGATTGCTCGCGCACTTATGCTAAAGCCCAAGGTGCTGGTGCTTGACGAACCCGTTTCGGCACTCGATGTGTCGATTCGCGCGCAGGTACTGAACCTGCTCGTGGATCTTCAGCAGGCGCTTGGCGTCGCTTACGTTTTTATCTCGCATGATTTAGGTGTCGTTCGCTACATGGCCGACGAGGTGATGGTGATGTATCTCGGAAAAGTGGTTGAGCAGGGCACGCGAGATGCTGTGTTTGATAGCCCTCAGCATCCGTACACACAGGCATTACTGTCCGCCACGCCGATGGTCGACAAGGCTGCTCGCCGAAATCGAATCATTCTGAAGGGCGAGTTACCGTCGCCCATTTCACCGCCCAGTGGGTGTGCATTTCACACGCGCTGCCCTATCGCAATGCCGCGTTGCAAACTTGAATCGCCTTTGCTTGAAATCAACGCGGGGCGGGCGGTGGCGTGTTTCGCGGTAGGCAAATCGCAGTAGCTGAATCCTGTTCCGAGCCACGCGCCTCCCGCCAGTCGCGCACACTCGCCCTTACAGCGAATGCCGCTGCCAAAATTCTGCTGGTGTCAGCACCGGATACTTGCTAGCCATACGCAACAAGGCCTTGTCGCCAGTCACCAGATAATCAGCTTTCGCAGAAATCAAGGTGCCGAGAATCGCCTGATCAAACGTGTCCGTGAGATCAGCGTCGTTGGTAGGCGCGGGCACCACAATGTCTGCCTGTAGCGCAAGCAAATCAATGAAATCGGCCATCTCTGCGTCGCTCAAGCCGTGCCGATGTCGAAGCTTTGGCATCACACGGCGCAACTCGACGAGAATGTATTCCGAAAGCGAAACCCTCAACAAGCCCGAGCGCCAAGATGCGACCACACGGCCCGGAACGCTCGACGGAAACGCAATGCCCGATAGCAACACGTTGGTGTCGAGCACCACATGCAGCAGCGGCATGAATCAGCTCAGCCTGCGCACATCACCCGCGCGTGCGTGATGCGGTGACTAGCTCGTCAATCTCGGCCAAGCCCGCCGCTTCGGGCACCTGCGCATAACTCGCGCTGATGCGATCTGCCAACGCATCAAATCGCCCCTGCATCGCACGAATCCGCGCCAGCAATCGTGCATCCACCAGCGCCGCCACTGGCTTGCCATCCTTATTGATCACAATCGTATCGCCGCGATATTGCACTTGATTGAGCATCTCGCCCAAGTTTTGGCGAAAGGTGACGGCGCTGGTTTGCGAGAGCATGGTTAGGGTCTGTGGAGATGACGAAAGATCGCTATGACCATTATAGTCATAATGATCATGTTGCTAAGGCTCAATCCAAGGTGCGTTCGCTTTTGGCGGGGGAATCCGTCGATCTGTCCTTACACCCGCTCCGTACGTCGTGTGACGACCGCTAATAGCCAATTTTGCCAAGCGAGCGGAACAAAATACAAAGCAGCAGAGAGGTGAAAATGCAGCAACAACTCTCTCCGCTATGCCCTATTTAATATGGGCTATGGGCCGATTTATGCGTAAAAGCGACTTTTAGTAAGATCGGCTGCTAGTCCTGGGGCTCACACGCTCGATGAGTCACGGCCAGCGACGACTGGAGGCGTTGCTGTTGATCGGTCACATTGCTGCGATGACCAAGCGCTTGATCGGCGAGGCGGCCCAGTCGATGCAACTACAACTCGAACTGA
>JAYVPF010000337.1:0-3262 GCA_043757535.1 Burkholderiales bacterium | reverse complement strand
GCGGACAAACACGACAAAGTAGTGGCCGTGGTACGCCCAACAACACAATGAGCGGAGGCATGCCGGGCTCGATGCCGACTGGCGCAATGCCGCCTGGTGAAACGCAGCAGTTCGCACGCGAATTCCGACTCCGTCGCGAGAACGCCGAAGCGCTACGAAGCGAGCTGGCAAAACAGGGTGTCGATACGAAAGAACTCGATCGTGCGATAGCCAATATGCGTCAACTGGAAAGCGGAAAACCGTTCAACGATCCGAAAGCGCTCGAGGCCTTGCAAACGGCGATGCTTGAAGGACTCAAGGGTTTTGAATTCTCGTTGTACCGCACCCTCGGCCTCGGCGCGGAGGGGAGACCTGCACTCGGCGCACAGGCTGCGGTGCCTGCGGAATTCCGGGCGATGATCGATGAGTACTACCGGTCCTTGGCCTCGGAACGCAAGAAAAAGCCGTAGCGGTCACGAAAATAGTGCAATTTTGTGCGTCAGATCACAGAATTCATCTGGGCGCCGTCGATGTTTGGAGAGAGCACGGTGGTCGGTGTGTCTCACGTCAGGGAGTGAGTATGGCCGCGCAGGATCTGACAGCGCGCCTGCAGAAAGCGGTGCTCGGGCAGTACACGATTTGCCGAGAGCTGGGCGGTGGCGGGATGTCGCGTGTGTTTCGGGCGACTGATGATTTGCATGGGCGAGATGTTGTGCTGAAAATTTTGCCGCCGGATTTGGCCGCGAGTGTTTCGGTCGCGCGTTTCAAGCGCGAGATCGACGTTGCGGCGCGGTTGCAGCATCCGCATATCGTGCCGTTGCTCGCAACTGGCTATGCCGACGGACTGCCGTGGTTCGCGATGCCGTACCTGGGCGGCGCCTCGCTGCGCGAGCGCATTGGCGTTGGTCATAACATGCCGGTCGCCGACGCCATCCATACATTGCGGGAAATGGCGAGTGCGTTGGCGTATTCGCATGGCAAAGGTGTGGTGCATCGCGACATCAAACCAGAAAATGTCTTGTTTTCTGGTGACGTGGCGATGATTGCCGACTTTGGTGTCGCCAAGGCACTCATCGATGCAGGCGGAGCTCAAGGTGATGGTCTTGCGCAGAAGCTCACGACGAAACGCATTGCGCTGGGTACGCCGCAGTACATGTCGCCTGAGCAAGCGTCCGGCGACCCGTTGGTTGATACGCGTGCGGATATTTATGCGTGGGGTGTGGTTGCGTATGAACTTCTGACCGGCACGGCGCCGTTTGAGGGACGCAGTCTGGTCGCGCAAATGGCTGCGCATGCGCGCGAAGTGCCCGAAGCATTGAGTGCACGCAATCCCGCGCTACCGAGCGAGCTGACGTCGCTTGTCATGCAGTGCCTGGAGAAATTGCCGCAGCATCGGCCGCAACGTGCAGAGCAATTGGTGGCGACACTCGATGGCGTGCTTGCGCGGAGCGTGCAGGAGACCGGTGCAATGCCGGTGGTGGCGGAGCCATTGGCACGGTCGCACACGTCGCGTTCCGGGTTATTTTCGACACGATTTTTTTCGGTGGCTGGCGTGTTGTTGATTGTGATGGTGGTGCTCGCGGTCATGCGGCTGCTGCGGTAGGGGGTCAGTGTCGTGGCGATCTTCTTGCGCGACGACGCAGAATGATTTGAGTGCGGAAGAGATGTGTACGTGACGCTGCAATGGCTGTTCCGTCGGCATTTTTAGCGATCACGGCGCACCGCAAGTCGACGAAGCCCAAAGCTCAACATTCCGAATCCTAAATACCGTAAAATGAGATTAGCTTCGCTCATGCCCAGCCCACGTTCCTACGCCGCCGCCATCCTCATTCTGCTCGGCCTATCTTCCCCGTCGCTTGCAGAAGGATGCAGTCCGCAGCGTCAGAAGATCACCTTGCCGCTACCTGGCTTTGCCAGCCCGGCCGAGATCGTCACACCCCCGCCCGGCGCGCAGCCACGCGGTCTGCTCGTCCTTTTTCCCGGGTCGGACGTGGCGGACATGGACGGAGCGGTCGAAGGGGCCAACGACGCAATCGTCTCACGGCCCATGCGCCAGGTCGCTGACCGTCTTGCTTGCGCCGGATTTGCCTCGCTGCGGTACAACAAGCGCTTCGTGACCGGTCCTTTGACAGTGGACCGCAGCAAGTTCGACGCGCTCAACGGGGCCGATCTGGCGTCCGATGGTCGCCTTGCGCTTGCGTTTGCCCGCACGCGGCCCGCTTTGGCCACGCTGCCCGTCGGGCTCGTCGGCTGGAGTGAAGGAACCACGGTAGCCATGGCGATCGCCGCGCAGGAACCGTCGGTTCGCGCTTTGGTCCTTATGGCGCCAGTCGTAGAACCCTCCGTTCGCGTCGCGCAGGCACAATACGCCCGGATCGGCAGACCCTACCTCAAGCTTTATGCCTCGAATGAAGCCCTCGACGGCGATGCCATCGCGCGAGCAGACGCTGGGCCGGGCGGTGTGCTGGCCCATATCTTCGTCAGGATGTTCCGGGGCTTTCGCCCGGGTGAACGTATCAATCCGTTGCTCGACACCAACAAGGACGGTCGCATCAGCTTCGCCGAGGCCGACCCGATCATTGCGTCTTGGTATGCGGACGGACCCAACAGCGGCCTTGGCATGTCGGCGACTGGCCGTGCGCTCAAAGGGGTTGCCGAAGCTTTCTCGCCGAGCACCGCACCTTTGCTGATTTTGCAGGGCCTGAACGATTCAATGATCGATCCTGCAGCAGCCAAAGCTTTCGCCGCGCGGGCCGATACGCAAAAGAAGGTTCAGATCATCATTTACGCGGGGCTGGGCCATTCGCTCGGGCAAGCGCCTTCCGCACAGGAGGACGCCCTCTTGCCGGTGGCTGACAAACCCCTCGACGACATGGCAGCGTGGCTACGAAGATCGCTGCGGAAGTAGAGGTCGTTGTTTAAGAGCAAATGACACCCAACGTAGGTGGCTGTATTACGCAATATGATGGCTGCGCCGCCTTGGTCTGCGCTTTCGTTTGACGTGGGTGGTCAGCTTGTAGGTGATGCGAATTGACTGCGATTGGTGGCAGCAGACGGAGGGCAGCTTTACGCCGGGTACACCAGCCCGTGCTGCTGGCAGAGCTGCGCGATGCTTTCCGGCTGGAACTCGATGGCGTAGCGCATCGGCAGGTCAGAGCCAGCGAGAACGGCACCCGGGTTCGGCGCGTTTGCGGCGGCCATCGCCGCGCCAAGTTCGTCGAAGAAGTGCTCGAAGCCGGCCGGCGAGATGATCTCGAGGATGCGGCATGGCGCGTCGCCGGCG
>JAYVPF010000336.1:0-12205 GCA_043757535.1 Burkholderiales bacterium | reverse complement strand
ACGACGCTTGCGGCTTTCTTCGCGCAGCTTCGAGAGTGATTGCCAATCAGACGCGGTTACGGCAGGTGACAACGGCCAGGCACTCGCCGCGCATAGTGCTTCGAGTTTTTCACGACGCGAGGCGAGCGTGTCGTTGCGCAAATCGACGCCAGCGAATTCCAGTAAATCGTAGGCGAGCAATAGCACCGGCATTTCGGCGAGAATTTTTTTGCTGAGTGTCTTGCGACCAATACGCTGCTGCAAAAGGTTGAACGGTTGCGGCACGGCATCGTCGTCGCGCAGCACGAGAATTTCGCCGTCGATCACCACACCGTCCGGCAGCGATTGGGCACGGCTGACAATTTCTGGAAAGCGATCCGTCATCAACTCTTCCCCGCGCGACCAAATCCACACCGTGCCACCGCGCTTGATGAGCTGCGCGCGAATGCCGTCGTACTTCCATTCGACGATCCAGTCGTACGTATTCCCCAGTATCGCGCCGAATTTTTCTGCGGGTTCGTTCAGTGCGTGCGCTAGGAAAAACGGATAAGGTGCCGCGTCGACTCGCGTCGCGCTTTCACCTACATCCGGCGCTGCAATCAATGCTCGAAAGCCAGCCCCCGATGGCTGCGCATTTTTGTCCGTCCAGCCCATCAACCGCAACGCCATCGTCTTGGCATCCACGCCACTAAATTCAGCCAGAGCGCGAATCACAAGCAGCTTCGACACGCCAACCCGAAAGCCGCCGCCAATTAATTTAGTGAGCAAAAAGCGACGCTCGACGTCGAGCATTTGCCAGTAGCGCCGCAAGGTTACCGAGGCATCTTCCGGTGTCGTGCCCCGCATCGGGGCGAGGCGCCATTCAATCCACGTCGTCAGACTACCGTCGTCATCGGCGGTCGGTGGCGGCAACACCAGCGCAATCGTTTCTGCCAGATCGCCGACCGATTGATAGCTCTCTTCAAATAACCAGTCGGGCAGACCGCTCGCTTCCAACGCGGCGACGCGAAGCACTTTCGTCGGCACACTTTGTCGTGGTTTGCCGCCAGCCAGAAAGTACGTGGCCCACGCCGCATCGTCATCTGGCGCTGTGGAGTAAAACAGTTTCAGTGCCTCCACTTTCGCGTTAGTAGAAGTGGTTGCATCAATGGCAGCGAAGAGGGCGGCGAAGCGTTTCATGCTGCTGCGTCATCCGTTTTTTCGTCAGCCGCATCATCACCAAACTCCGTCGCAAACGCACGCGCAGAAAGCCCGTGTTCTTCAAGATAACGCACCATCACTGGCACCGATCCGTGCGTCACAATCACCTGCTCGCAACCCGTTGCAGCAATCGCGCTGTGCAGCCCCGGCCAATCCGCGTGATCCGACAGCACAAAACCACGATCAACACCACGCCGCCGCCGCGCGCCACGCAACAGCATCCAGCCGCTCGCAAACGCATCGCGATATTCGCCAAATCGTTTCATCCAGCTCGATCCGGCGACCGAAGGCGGCGCAAGCACCAAGGCCCGTTTGAGCGAAGCTTTGTCCGCAACCGCGGTCACCAATTGCGTCTCCGGCAAAGCCACACCGCTCGCGCGATACGCTGCGTTCAGCACCTGCACCGCGCCATGCACAACGATGGGCCCAATCGATGCGTCAACGCCAGACAAAATCCGCTGTGCCTTGCCGAAACTGTAGCAATACAAAACGCTCGCGAGCCCCTGCGCCGCGTTTGCCAACCACCATGCGTTGATGTCCGCGAACACCTCGGTGTCGTCGGGCCAGCGATAGATCGGCAAGCCAAACGTGCTCTCGGTAATGAACGTGTCGCAGGCGACGGCTTCCCACGGCGCACACGTGGCATCAGGTGCGGTTTTGTAATCCCCGCTCGCGACCCAGACGCACCCCGCATACTCAACGCGAACCTGAGCACTGCCCAGCACGTGTCCGGCCGGATGCAGACTCACACGAACCCCGTTGATGGAGATCGCCTCCTCATACGCCAGCGTCTGCAAATCAATCGTCCCCAGCCGCGAGCGAAGCACATGCTCTGCGTCGCGCGCAGCCAGGTAATGCGCATGCCCCGTGCGCGCATGATCCGCATGCGCGTGCGTGATTACCGCGCGATCAACCGGTCGCCACGGGTCAATGTAGAAGTCCCCGGCCGGACAATACATACCCTGTGGTCGCAGGACGATGAGATCGGTAGCGTTGGCATTGCCGACAGTCAAGGTAGTGAACGCCTTTTAATCGAGTGGTTGTGCATCCATTTTGCACGCAGCGGCGTGTCCACAGCAAGGAGTGAACGACCGTGAACAAGTCGCTAGAAAGATGCGAGTTCGCTCGCGATTTTTGCGTCGCCGACGAAGTTCAGCGCGACCGTTCTCTCGCCTTCGCGGCAGAAAGGGGCTAAAAGCAAAAGCAGACACTTCCATCGCTAGAGAGCCAGCCCGTGCGCAAATCCCAACCCAGTGTTGAAGCGACAAAAGAAAAGCCAAGTGGCTTGAAACTTATGGTGCGCTTCTGGATCGGCTGGTTGGTATTCTGGCTGGCGATCACCGCCGTGTCGCATTGGGTGAAGCCGGAATCGGTGATCGCTACCGATGCTGTCAATTCGCATGCGGCGGACGCCGGTGTGAAGGCCACTGCGTTGACCGTCTTCGCCAACGATTTCGCTGCCGCTTTGCGACCTGACGTCACGCGCCAACTTAATTTCAATCTCGCGCAATTTGAGGACGAAACGTCAACGCAACTTGCGCTGGCGATCTATCCGCAATTGCCTACCATTCCGCTTGAAGCATTCACCATTGCCGTGGCCGAGCAGTCGCAACTCGGTCGCAAGGGGCTCGACAACGGAGCGATTCTGTCAATCTTCGCGAAGGACAATGTCGCGCGGCTGGAGGTAGGCTACGGACTGGAAGGCGTGCTCACCGACGTTGACGTGCGTCGTATTCTTGAATCGAAATTGGTGCCTGCATGGAACGCGGGGGATCGCGACAAGGCGGTAGACGACACGCTGGTAGCCGTTATGGCGTTGGTGCGCGAGAGCTACAAGGCGAAAAAAATGCCGGGCACCGTCACTATTTTCTGGCGACAACTTCGGGTTGCAATTCCCAAGCTCTTGCGCGGCGCGCTGCCAAAGCTTGTCGCGGTGCCCACCATCAAGCGTTTCGGCTACATAGTGATCGGTGGCGTGCTCTCGACGTTGCTTTGGATTTCGTTCGCGCAGTCGGGCCGATTCCTGCGCGACTCATTTTTTTATGTGAAGAACGCGGTGAGGAACTATCGGACAGGCATTGTGTCCGCACCAGAAAACTCGGCTGCACCACGCGGAGTACTGCAATGGCTAAATTCGCCAGCATCGCCCGGGCTCGGATCGGTCTACGATCTCGTCAAAGCAGCGGTCGCCGTCGCTGTCCTGACCAGCGGGCTGATCGGGATTGTCGTGAGCGCTGGTGGTGGCGCGTTTGGTGGCGCGGGCTCGCTGTTGCGATGGTGAGGGAGCACCAACAGCTTTGTTCATAATCAGCTGTTTTATCGGGGCTGAAGCGAAGAAATAGCATTTATCGATAAACGACAAAATGGCGCTGTAGCCCAATTTAATTAACCATTACAGCGTAAAGCTGTATCGGAAATTGTTTGAAATGTTAGCAACAGGAAACACGGCGTTTTTGTGCGCTATGCGCACCGTGCCCACCAACCGTCGGCCACAGCACCCATCCCGTTACGCTTGGCGATGGTCGGCGGACGGGGCCGACCCTACGAAGATTTTGCGCCTAAACCGCCGCTGGATTCGCCAATCCAAATCGCGTCAAATCCACAGCGGGCCTGGCCGTCCAGCCTGCGGCCTGATGCTCCGCCACCACGTTGGTATAAATCCCGCCACGAACGTTCCAGCGCGCCGTTACGCGAGCGAATCGGGGCGAAATTGTGGCGACGATCTTGTCCAACACGTCATTGGTCACTTTTTCGTGAAAAGCGCCGATGTCGCGGAAGCTCCACATGTACATCTTGAGCGCCTTGAGCTCGATGCAAAGCGCATCGGCGATGTACTCAATGGTGAAGTGCGCGAAGTCGGGCTGACCGGTGAGCGGGCAGTGGCAGGTGAACTCCGGAATCTGGATGTGGATCAGGTAATCCCGACCTGGATGCGTGTTGGCGAAAGTGTCCAGCGTGGTTTGCGCTTGCGAGGGCTGGCTTGATTGACGATCGGACATATTTTTCTTTGTGTTTTCAATGATTTAGCGAGCGGTTAACGCTAAATTAGCGAGGTGCAGGGAGCACCTATAATCAATTTTGATTTTATCGGGTCTGCGCTCGTTTGCATGCCCTTCCCGCCAACCTGGCTCCACCGTCCGTACTGAATGCGCCTAACTTCCATCAAACTTGCCGGGTTCAAGTCGTTTGTTGACCCGACCACCATCGCGCTTCCCGGCCAGTTAATCGGCATCGTTGGCCCCAACGGTTGCGGTAAATCCAATGTGATCGACGCCGTGCGCTGGGTGCTAGGCGAGAGCAAGGCCTCCGCGCTGCGCGGCGAGTCGATGGATGACGTGATTTTTAACGGTGGCGGTGACCGCAAACCGGTGTCGCGCGCCAGTGTTGAGCTAGTGTTTGACAACAGCAGCGGTCGCGCGGCGGGCCAATGGAGCCAGTACGCCGAGCTGTCGGTCAAGCGCGTTGTGCAGCGTGACGTCGGTTCGAGCTATTACCTGAACAATCAGGCGGTGCGCCGCCGTGACATTCTTGACGTGTTCCTTGGCACCGGCCTCGGGCCGCGCGCCTATGCCGTGATCGAGCAGGGCATGATCTCGCGCATCATCGAGGCGAAGCCCGAAGAGCTGCGCGTATTTCTGGAGGAAGCCGCCGGCGTGTCGCGCTACAAAGAGCGGCGCAAGGACACCGAGGGTCGGCTCTCCGACACCAAAGAAAATTTATCGCGCGTTAACGATATTCAGGTTGAGTTGACGACGCAGGTCGAGCGGCTGGACGGGCAGGCGAAGATCGCCGCGCGTTATCGCGAGCTGGAAAAGGAAAAGCTTGAATCTCAGGCGCTGCTGTTTGCCCAGCGTCGCGAAGAGGCAGTACGCCAACGTGAAACCGCCGTAAAAATTCTCGTTGAAACTGAAACTGCGCTGCTTTCGAAAGAGACTGATTTGCAAGCGCTAGTGACGCAGCTCGAGGCCCTGCGGCAGGACGTTTTCAGCAAGAACGATGCACAGCACACCGCACAGGGCGCGTTCTACGAGATCAACTCCGAGGTCACGCGCACCGAACAGCAGCTCTCGTTTGAGCGCGAACATGCACAACGTGTCGCCAGCGAGGTTGGAGAGCGTCAGGGCCGACTGGTCGCGGCGCTTGAGCAGTCGGTTCAGCTCGCGGAAGCCGTGACGGATGCGAATGATGCGGTGGCCGTAGCGTCGGCGAAACACGCCGATCAAAAACAATTTGTCGATGTCGCTAACGTTGTGCTGCCGATTGCCGAGTTGGCACTGCGCACGGCGTCGACCGCGCTGTCCGACGTTCAGCAATCGTTGAATGCGATTGACAGTGACGCCCAGTTGTCGAGCCTGAAAAAGGCCAACGCCGAAAAAAGTATCGCGCAGATTCAGGCGCGCCGCATGCGCCTTGAGCAGGAAAAAGATCGCCTGAACGCGCCGGAAGACGCCGAGATCATCGAGATCGACGAGCAGCTCGAAGGTGAACGCGCCGAGCTGGAAGCTGCGGAGCTTACGGCGCAGGAAGCCGAAGCTGCTGCGACGCATGCCGATGAAGAGCGTGGCACGCGTCGCACCGAACATGAGCAGGCGTCCCGTCGTTACGGTGAGTTGAAATCGCGCGAACAGGTCATTGCGGGCGTGCAGGCCAAGTTTGACAATCGTAGTGAGGGGCAATTAGCACTTTGGCTGGAACGCCATGCCATTCGTGGCGACAAATTCTGGTCGAAGCTTGCGGTGGATGCGGGCTGGGAAGACGCGATTGAAGCGGTGCTGCGTGATCGCTTGAACGCGCTGCCAGTGGTATCGCTGGACGCAGCTGCGGCGTTGCCTGTGCCGCCGGCTCGGGTGACGGTTTTCTCTCATGTTTCGGGCGCAGTTGTGCATGCGCAAACCACTCCTGGAGGATTGCTCGCTCACGTGACATCACAGGATGCAGCGGTGTCTGCGGCCATCGCCAACTGGTTGCACGGCGTGCATACAGCACAAAGTCTGGCCGAAGGATTGGCGCAGTGCGCGAGCCTTGCCGCAGGCGACGTGATCGTCACCCGCGAAGGTCATCTCATCGGCCGCAACAGCGTGACCTACTTCGCACCTGATGAAGCCGTACATGGCGCGATTGCACGGCAACGTGAACTCGCCGAGATTTCGGCCGCGCTCGCCGCAGCGCAAAGCGCGGCGGGAAAAACTGAAACAGCGTTCGCGACAGCGGATAAAAAATATCAGGACTCACGTGTGCTGGCGACGCAGCAACGCGGTGCGATCGTCAGCGTGCAACGTCGCGTTCACTCGCTTGAAGTTGAGCGTTTGCAACTGGAGCAGGCGCGGGCGCAAGCGACCGATCGCACACTGCAAATCAGCAATGAATTGGCTGAAATCGCCGAACTTGTTGCCGCTGAAACCGAGCATGTGAAAACGCATATCGAAGCGATTGCCATTGCCGTTGAAAAGCGTTCTTCGGCTCACGGCGAACGTGAGGTCAAGCGTGGCGTTCGCAACGAAGCCGACGTCGCGTTAGTGAAAGCACGCGAAGCATTGCGTGCGGCGGAAATTACGCTTCGTGATGCGATGTATGGCGAACGTGCCGCGCAGGATCGGGTGCAGGAGCTATCGCGCCGTATCGCCACTAATCAGCTGCAGATAAAAGAGCTTGAGGCCGATGTCGCGCGACTTCACGGCGAACAGAAAAGTATCCTGCTTGATCCGCTTGAACAGAATTTGCAGGCGCAGCTCAATGTGCGCGTCGAACGCGAAGCCCTGCTCAAAGCCGCTCGCGAGGCGGTGGACGCGGCTAACGCTGCGCTTCGCGCAGCGGACGAAGCGCGCCTGTTGATCGAACGCGATCTGGAGCCGATACGAAAACGTATTGAAGAAGCACGTCTCAAGCAGAACTCCGCCGAGATCAATCTGGCGCAATTTGACGAGCAACTCGCTGCGCTAAAAGTGGATGCGGAGTGGCTTGCCAACGCGCTGGAAAAAGCACCACGCGCGGCGGAGCTTCAGCGCACAGTTGCTCGGGTTGAAGCTGAAATCGCGTTGCTTGGCGCGGTGAATCTGGCGGCTCTGGATGAGTTGAAACAGACCTCCGAAAGGAAGCTCTATCTCGACGCGCAAGCGGGCGATCTGTATGAGGCGGTGCATACGCTGGAAGACGCGATCCGCCGCATTGATCGCGAGACGCGCGCGCAGTTGCAGGACACGTATAACAAGGTGAACGAGCAATTTGGTCGCCTGTTCCCGATCCTGTTCGGTGGTGGTCAGGCCAAGCTCGTATTGACAGGCGACGAGATTCTTGATGCTGGCATTCAGGTGGTCGCGCAACCGCCGGGTAAGCGCAATGCCTCCATTCAACTGCTCTCTGGTGGCGAAAAAGCGCTGACCGCAACGGCGCTGGTTTTTGCGCTGTTTCAGTTGAATCCCGCGCCGTTTTGTCTGCTCGACGAGGTGGACGCACCGCTCGATGATCCGAACACGGAGCGCTTCTGTCGACTCGTTCGCGAGATGTCGGTGAACACACAGTTCCTGTTTATTTCACACAATAAAATCGCCATGGAAATGGCGGAGCAGCTCATCGGTGTCACCATGAATGAGCCGGGCGTATCACGAATTGTCGGGGTGGATGTGTCGGCTGCGCTGCGTATGGCAGAGGCAGCGTAAGATGAGGTCTCCGTGAAAAATAGTGATCGGATAATCCAGTCATGAACTCGCTGCAAATTGGCTTGATAGCGATTGGCGCGCTGGTCGTCGCAGTGCTCTTCTTGTGGCATTGGTGGCAGTCGCGGCAGGCAACACGTAGCGTGGCTGTTGATCGTACGGCGCAGGACTTACGGGCTGCACCGCGTGTTTCCGCTGATCCGGTATCCGCCTACGTCGGCGCACGCGATAGTGGCAACCTGACGGCGCCTACGCGAGTTGAGCACACGATGGACATCGAAACCGCCGGTGTGTGGACGCCTCGCGTCACCCCATCCGCTGCGCCGCAAGGGACGCCAGATGCAACGCCAGATTTTGCTGTCGTGCTATCGCCAGAAACGGCTGCTGCTGCTACGCCGCCAGCTCCAGCGCCTGTTGCCGAACCGCCGCCACCGCCGGTAACACCGCGTCCGAAACTCTTGTCCGAATGGCCGTTCGATGAGCGCCTGCATGTTCACGCCTCGGTCGTGAGCTTGTCCGGTGGCCCGTTCGACGCGGCGCCTTTTGTGTCCGCAGCGGGGCGCGCCCTGGCCTGGGTGCGCTTGTTCCGGCAAAGCCCGTGGGAGACATTTGATCCCGCCAATGTGGGGTCGGTGCAGCAACTGGTGCTTGCCTTGCCGTTGGCATCGCGTGCGGGGCCGATTGAGCCGCATGACATGGATGAATGGCGTTTTGTGCTGACTGAGCTCGCCCACGCGCAGGGTTGTGAGATACATTTTCACGGTTTCCGCGATGGCCCGGAGCGGGCGGCCGAACTCGATGGATTTCTGGCGGCGGTCGACATTATTCCGGTCGCGTATCTGGTCAAAAAAGATGGCAGTCACTGGCTCGGCACACGTCTGCGCGGTACGCTGGAAGCGAACGGCTTTCGCCTGCAATCCGATGGCCGCTTCGCCTATCACGAGGTGGAATCGGATGTGGTGATCTTTCATATGGTCGACGGTTTCGAGCGTCCGTTCACGCCCGAGAGGCTGCGCACGGAAAATTTCACTGCCCTGCGTTGCACTCTGGAGCCGGTTCGTTTAACGCAACCACTGGCGCGCTTCGATACGTATCGGCAGAGCCTGCGCGCGCTGGCGAAACTGCTTGATGCGGACCTTAAAACTAGCGAAGGCGACGTCCTTGATGATGCGCAGTTCACGGCAACGCGAGACGAAGTAAAGACCGCGATGGACGCGCTCGTCAACGCCGGGATCGAGCCGGGCTCTGACACCGCGCGTTCGCTGTTTTACTGAGCCACACCTCCGTGTTAGCAGACGAAACGGCGTTCAAGCGCGCCCTCGAATTGCGCGATGTTCTGGCCGAGGCCAATCGCCGTTATTACGAGTTGGACGATCCGTCGATTCCTGACGCCGAGTACGACCGCTTGTTTCGCGAATTGCAGGCGCTAGAGACTCAGTATCCCGAGTTGCAGACGAGTGATTCGCCGACCTTGCGCGTCGGCGGTGCTCCACTTGACGCATTTCCTTCGGTGCGACATGCGATTCAAATGCTGTCGATTCGCACCGAGACGGATGTCACGGTAGTGGGCGCGCGCGCGTTCGACGCCCGCGTGCGCAAGGAGTTGAAGCTCGCTGAGTCTGATCCGCCGGTTGACTATCTCGCTGAACTCAAATTTGACGGCTTGGCGCTATCACTGCGTTACGAGAACGGCCTGCTCGTTCGCGCTGCGACGCGCGGCGACGGCGAGACGGGCGAAGAGGTGACGCAAAACGCACGCACCATTAGATCGGTTCCACTGAAGCTGCGTGGCAGCCATCCTCCGGCAGTGCTCGAAGTGCGCGGTGAAGCGTTCATGACGCGCGCCGATTTCGACAAGTACAACGACAAGCAGCGCGCGGCGGGTTGGGCTACGCTGGTCAACCCACGCAACGGCGCGGCCGGCAGTATTCGTCAGCTCGATCCGAAACTGGCTGCGGCACGTCCTTTGTCTTTCTTTGCCTATGGACTCGGTGAAGTGACCGGCTGGACTTTGCCGCACTCGCAAGCAGCGCTGCTTGATGCGCTAGCCGAACTCGGCCTGCCAGTGAACGCAGATCGTCGCCTCGTGTCCGGGCCTGATGCTCTGGCGGGATTTCACGCGGATATCGCAACGCGACGCGATGCATTGGGTTTCGACATTGACGGTGTCGTCTACAAAGTTAATCGTCGTGACTGGCAGGAGCAACTGGGCTTCGTCACGCGTGAGCCGCGTTGGGCCGTGGCGCACAAGTTTCCGGCGCAGGAAGAAATTACGCGGGTGCTGGCGATTGAAGTCCAAGTGGGGCGCACCGGTGCGATTACGCCAGTGGCGCGGCTGGAGCCGGTGTTCGTTGGCGGCGTCACTGTCTCGAATGCAACACTGCACAATCTCGATGAGGTGCGTCGCAAGGACGTGCGCGTGGGTGACGCGGTCATTGTGCGCCGTGCGGGTGACGTGATCCCTGAGGTCGTTCGTGTGGTACTTGATCGTCGACCTGCGGATACGGTTGAATTTGCGCTGCCATCGAATTGTCCCGAGTGCTCTTCGCTGGTTGAGCGACCCGAGGGCGAGGTGATTGCGCGTTGTACGGGTGGCATGATTTGCCCGGCGCAGCGCAAAGGCATGTTGTTGCATTTTGCGCAGCGGCGCGCCTTGAATATTGAAGGGCTCGGCGACAAACTCGTCGAGCAATTGGTGGATGCTGATCTGGTTCACGAGGCGGCCGATCTCTTCGCGCTGACACAGGAGCAACTGACCGGGCTTGATCGCATGGGCGAAAAATCTGCGACCAGCGTGATCGTTGAACTTGGCAAGGCGAGACAGGCTGAGCTGCATCGTTTCATTTTTGCGCTCGGCATTCGCCATGTTGGCGAGACAACCGCGAAAGATTTGGCGCGGCATTTCCGCAGCATCGAAGCGGTGATGAGCGCTGATGAAAGCGCGCTGCTTCAGGTGCACGATGTTGGCCCCATCGTTGCCGCCAGCATTCAGCATTTTTTTGCCAATCCGAAAAATCGAACTGCCGTGGAACGATTGCTCGCCTGTGGTTTCGAGTTCGCGCCAATTGCCGAGCCTGCAGCCGTGCTCGAAACAGTGTTGGGCAAAACCTTCGTGTTGACGGGCACCTTGCCTACGCTCAAACGCGAAGACGCAAAAGCGATGATCGAAGCTGCAGGCGGTAAAGTGTCCGGCTCGGTGTCGAAGAAAACAAACTACGTCGTCGCAGGTGCGGAGGCGGGCGGCAAGCTTGACGACGCCAACCACCTGGGCGTGACGGTGCTCGACGAATCACAATTACAAAATCTACTGAATTCAAACCTATCATGACCGCTCCTCGTCGCATTCGTAAAGCTGTTTTTCCTGTGGCAGGTCTCGGCACTAGATTTCTACCCGCGACCAAAGCGATGCCGAAAGAGATGTTGACGGTCGTCGACAAGCCGCTGATCCAGTATGCGGTGGAAGAGGCCGCTGCTGCGGGCATCACCGACATGATCTTCATCACAGGGCGCAACAAGCGTGCGATTGAAGATCACTTTGACCGGGCTTACGAACTGGAAAACGAGTTAGCGCGAGCTGGCAAACAAAGCCTCCTCGATGAGCTCGCCGCCGCCGTTCCGTCCAACATCAATTGCATTTTTCTGCGCCAGGGCGATGCGCTGGGTCTCGGTCATGCTGTTTTGTGCGCGCAGCCGGTGGTGGGTGACGAGCCGTTCGCGGTCATCCTCGCCGATGAGCTCATCAGAGCGACGCAAAGTGGCCCTGGGGCTCTAGGCTCCACCGCACAGCTTTGCGACGTCTATGGGCGCTTGTGTGGCGACGGCGGGGCCGTTATCGGTGTTAATCACATGCCGGGCGATTCGATCTCGCGCTACGGCGCGATCAAAATTGCTGAAACGATTGCGCACCCGGATGGCGACGCTATGCGTCTCTCAGGCTTCGTCGAGAAACCGAAGGCCGCCGATGCGCCGTCACAGTTCGGCGCGATTGGCCGTTATGTTCTGCCCGCGCGAATTTTCGAGCATCTGAAGCACATCAAGCGCGGCAGTGGTGGTGAGATTCAATTGACCGACGCCATCGCCTCGCTGATGGCTGACCAGCCTGTTTACGCCGTGGAAACCGTGGGTCGTCGCTACGACTGCGGCACCAAGCTTGGCTATCTTGAAGCCACCGTCAAACTGGGGCTTGAGCACACCGAGTTTGGTGACGATTTTTCGCGATTCCTTAGGGAACAGCTTTAATCTGAATCGACCATTCTATCTGGGCTAAATGTTATTTAGTGTCTGACAGAAAAGCCCCTAATTCGCAAACTATGCGGTGCCTAAATTTCAGGCAATTCCGTATTTTTCATCGATTTCTTGTTTCCGCGAAGCGC
>JAYVPF010000335.1:0-3284 GCA_043757535.1 Burkholderiales bacterium | reverse complement strand
GACATGCGACACCACCCCTTGCATCGCAAGACCGTTCGAATAGTAGCGATGAGCGATCAGGTATTCGCTCGATACTGGCCGCGGCGCGGCGTCGGCACTGGCCGGCACTCCCGCCGCCGCTGGAGCCGCTGCAATCATGGTTGCCGGCGCCTTCACGGCAACGCTTTGGGTCACCTCACCGGCGCGTTGCGGCAACATCACCGCAGCTCCGGTTACGACCACAGCAGCAACGCCGGCAGCGATCGAGGCCGGCATGCGCCATGACCTCCGCTCCGCCGCTTGTTGCGAGGCGAACGACTTGGCAACTTCAGGGGCAAACAGATAGGGTTCCGCTTCAATCCGGGTCGCAAACTTGCGCACGAACGACGAAGAATGGCAGGCCATATCATCGCTGCGCAGCACGTCTCCGATACAGTGGTAGACACTCCATTGCGCACGGAGGCTTTCATCCAATTTCACACCGGCCAAGAAGCCATCGCGATATTCGACCTGCAATTCGCCATCCATGTAGGCGGACAACGATTCGAATGTATCCTGATTCTGCGTCATGCGTTCACCTGTATGTAATACCAATTATTGCCCTTGACCATCGTTACCAGCGTTTGTCTTTTGCCGTATCCAACAGTGGCCGCAGCTCCAACGCAATCGCTTCGCGCGCCCTGAAAATTCTCGATCGAACCGTACCGATTGGGCAGTTCATCACTTCAGCAATCTCATCGTAACTCAAACCTTCGATCTCACGCAGGGTCACTGCGGTGCGCAATTCTTCCGGCAACCGTTCCATCGCCACATTCACGGCGCTGGCCACTTGCCGGGACATCAGCAGCGATTCCGGAGTATTGATGTCTCTTAGTTGCTCGCCATCCTCAAAAGTTTCAGCTTCTTCAGCGTCTTTTTCAGTGCTGGTGGGGGCGCGGCGGCCCTGCGACACCAAAAAATTCTTTGCCGTGTTGACGCCGATGCGATACAGCCAGGTGTAGAACGCAGCGTCGCCGCGAAATTGCGGCAACGCCCGATACGCCTTGATGAACGCCTCTTGCGCCACGTCCTCCGCCTCGGCCGGGTCGCGCACCAGACGCGAAATCAGGCGCAACAGGCGGCGCTGGTATTTGGCCACCAATAACTCGAACGCGTGTTTTTCCCCGCGTTGGGCACGCGCCACAAGCTGTTGGTCTATGTCGCGATCGGACAATCATTCACCCTGATTATTTAGTGCCGGCGCAGTATAACTGGCGTGGAAATCGCACTTTGCGATACCTTGCCGATTTACTCGTTGTTTTTGACTGCTTTCAGTCTTTGTCCGCTCAAGCTATGACACGGGTGTGGCCACCGAGTTCGCCCTGTCTGCATCAGACCTTAGCCACAGGCCAAGGCGACGGCGCGGCTCCGTTTCGACGGAGCCGGGTGCCAGCACAAGTAGCGTGGGGAAACTGCCGCGAAACAGCAGAATGACCAGCCCAAACGCCTCGAATGAGGAGTCAAGCGTCGCCACGTCCGGTTGACTCGAAGATGCCCGCATCAATTCACAACCGCCATTGGCCAATAGCCGGATCTGAGCGACGCTATTGCGCCGCTTGATCAAGCTCAACGAGGTCACTACAGCGGCGACCGTGGCGACACCCCATGCACCGTGCGCAACCAAGGTGACTCCACTAATAATTGTCAGACCGGCAGACGCCACACCGACCCATCTGAGAATGCGCGAGTCGCGAATCGCGATCCCGGTTGCAGCCATCAGACGCGCGAGAACACCAAAGTGCTGTTGGTGCCGCCAAATCCGAACGAATTCGACACGGCGGCGCGAATCTGCAGGTCGCGCGCGGTATTGGCGCAGTAATCCAGATCGCACTCCGGATCCTGATTAAAGATATTGATCGTCGGTGGCGACACCTGGTGTTTGACCGCAAGTACCGAAAAGACGGACTCGATACCGCCGGCGCCGCCCAGCAAGTGGCCAGTCATCGACTTGGTTGAATTGACGACGAACTTCCTGGCGTGATCGCCAAAAGCCGCCTTGATCGCCTCGGTTTCGTTCTTGTCGCCGAGCGGCGTCGACGTGCCGTGCGCATTGACGTAGTCAACCTGATCCGGGTTAATTCCGGCGTTTTTCAGCGCGTTGACCATCGAACGGCGAGGCCCACTTTGATCCGGCGCGGTAATGTGATGCGCGTCCCCGGTGAGGCCGTAACCTGCCAACTCGCAATAAATCATCGCCCCGCGCGCTTTTGCGTGCTCGTATTCTTCCAGCACGACGACACCGGCGCCTTCCCCCAGGACAAAGCCATCGCGATCCTTGTC
Source organism: Burkholderiales bacterium (assembly GCA_043757535.1). Classification (GTDB taxonomy): domain Bacteria; phylum Pseudomonadota; class Gammaproteobacteria; order Burkholderiales; family Casimicrobiaceae; genus Casimicrobium. The sequence goes on along the minus strand of JAYVPF010000335.1, from coordinate 986 downwards.
CCACGGGCGGCTTGCAGTTGCCGGATCGTCATTGCGCAACGACAGCGCGCGCGACGCTGCAAATCCACCAATCGCCAATGGCGTGATAGTCGACTCTGCACCACCAGCCAGCATGATGTCGGCATCGCCGTATTCGATCAGGCGTGCCGACTCGCCAACGCAGTGGTTGCCGGTCGCACACGCGCTCACACAAGCCAGGTTCGGGCCTTTGAGCCCGTAAATAATCGACAGGTGGCCTGAAATCAAATTGATGATTGACGATGGAATGAAAAACGGCGAAATGCGGCGTGGGCCGCGCTCAAGCATGGTCGAATGCATCTCCTCGATCATCGGCAGGCCGCCAATCCCGGAGCCAATGTTGACGCCCATTCGCTCGGCATTCGCTTCGGTCACAGCAAGACCGGAATCACGAAACGCCTGCATTCCGGCGGCAATGCCGTAATGGATAAACGTATCCATATGGCGCGCCTCTTTGGCGGGAATGTATTGCTCCAGATTGAAACCCTTCACTTCGCCGGCGATGTGGCAGGCAATCGACCGGTCAGGCGCTTCCGGGTCAAAGCGGGTGATGCGGGTGACGCCGGAGTTGCCGGCCAGCGCATTGGCCCAGGCCTCGTCACGGTTGTTGCCAATCGGGCAGACGATCCCGACCCCGGTTACGACCACCCTGCGCTTGTTTGATCCGAATCCCACCAGCGGCTCCTGTAACAGCTGCTAAACCGCGTTACGCTTTTTTGTGTGAGTTCACGTAGTCAATCGCCTGCTGCACGGTAGTAATTTTCTCCGCGTCTTCATCCGGAATTTCGGTCTCGAACTCGTCTTCGAGCGCCATCACAAGTTCCACTGTGTCGAGCGAATCCGCGCCAAGATCGTCCACGAACGACGATTCAATTTTGATTTCAGCTTCGTTGACGCCCAGTTGTTCGGCAACGATTTTTTTGACGCGTTGTTCGATGTTATCCATGTGAGAAATCCTTCCCGTTATA
>JAYVPF010000334.1:0-12290 GCA_043757535.1 Burkholderiales bacterium | reverse complement strand
TCGAGTTACGGCTATGACATTCGTTGCGCCAACGAATTCAAAATTTTCACCAACATCAACTCAACGATTGTGGACCCGAAGGCGTTCGATGAAAAATCCTTCGTCGATTTCAAGGGGGACGTCTGCATCATCCCGCCGAATTCCTTCGCGCTGGCACGCACGGTTGAATACTTCCGCATTCCGCGCAGTGTGTTGACCATCTGCGTAGGCAAGAGCACCTACGCACGTTGCGGCATCATCGTCAACGTGACGCCGTTCGAGCCAGAGTGGGAAGGCTACGTGACGCTGGAGTTCTCAAATACAACACCGCTGCCAGCGAAAATCTACGCGGGCGAAGGCTGCGCCCAGGTGCTGTTTTTTGAGAGTGATGAGGTGTGCGGCACGTCCTACAAAGACCGTGGCGGCAAATATCAGGGCCAGAGCGGCGTAACGTTGCCCAGGGCTTAGCCGCCCTAAAAATAAATTTTCAAAACGCCATCACGCCGACGTTGTGCAGCTGCGCGTTCCACCATCCTGCAATCGCTTGTGCTTCGAGGGGTTTGGACAGATAGAAGCCCTGAATTTCTTCGCAACCGAGATCGCGAACAATGGACAGTTGCAGCGGCGTTTCAACACCCTCAGCGATGACCCGCATGCCGAGACTGTGCGCGATGGCAACGATCGCCTGCACGATACCGCGACGTGGCTTATCGTCAATGTGCTGAATAAAACTGCGGTCAATCTTGATGGTGTGAAACGGCAGTCGCGTCAAGTACGAAAGGCTTGAGTAGCCGGTGCCGAAGTCATCGAGCGTCAAGGTGACGCCCATTTTTCCCAACGTGTCGAGCGTCTCGATGACGTTTTGCGGATTGCCCACCAACATCGATTCAGTGATTTCCAGATCCAGATACTGCGACGGTATGCCGGTGGTCTGAATGGTTTGATCTATCGACTTAAGCCAGTTGGGGTCTTCCAGTTGTTTGGCTGAAACGTTGACCGAAATGCGCGGATGAATGTCTTGTCCCTGCCACACTTTGAATTGATGACAGGCCATCTCGAGCGCGCGCTGACCGAGCGGATTGATGATGCCACTTTCCTCGGCGACCGTGATGAAGTCGCCCGGTTGGATCAGCCCGCGCGTGCGATGACGCCAGCGCAACAGCGCCTCAAGTCCCGTTGGTGAGCCCGTCGCGGCGTCAACCTGTGGCTGAAACATCAGGAAAAATTCATTGTCAGCAATACCGCGCCGCATATCGGTTTCGTATTGCGTGCGCTGCGCCTGCTGCCGACTCGATCCGCCGGAAAAATGCTCAATTCGATTGCGACCAGCCTGCTTGGCAGCGTACATCGCCGTGTCTGCGTTTTTAAGCAGTGTGCCTGCGTCCGCCCCGTCGTGCGGAAACATCGCCACACCGATCGAGGCGGGCATATTGAGGCGGTTACCGATGACGTCAAACGGTTTGACCAGCGCCTCTAGAATGCCTTCGGCGACGAGAAGCGCCACGTGCTCGGCATGTTGCGCCTCTAAGCGCGTGATCAGCACCACGAATTCGTCACCACCAAAGCGCGCGACCAGATCGTCCTGACGGATCGCGTCTTTCAGTCGAACTGCCGCCGTGCGCAGCACCGCGTCTCCGGCATCATGGCCGAGGCTGTCGTTGAAGGTCTTGAAGAAATCAAGATCGACAAACAGAACGGCGATGCGGCTCTTGTCGGCAAGCGCGGATTTGATTGCGTCTTCAAGCTTGGAGCGAAACAACAATCGATTCGGCAGTCCGGTCAGCGGGTCAGTCTGAGCGATTTGCACGGCACGCACGGTGGCTGTGTGCAGCTCTTTCGTGCGCTCACGGACGCGAATTTCCAGCGAGCGCTGGTAGTTCGTGATCTGAGCGCGACTGGCGGACAACTGGTGCGCCATCTCGTTAAACGCACGCGCCAATTCTCCCGCAGGCCCACGTGATCGAATTGGCACTTCCACCTGAAAATCGCCCTGAGACAACGAGCGCGCGGCGTCGGTAAGCGCGAGCAAGGTGTGTCGCGTGTGCCGTGAGACTACCCAACTGATGATCGCGACAGTGATCGCTGCCACCAGAAGGATCATGCCATCAGCGCTGGTGAAACGCTCAAGCAGGAGGGCGAAATTGAACAAGGTTGAGCCAGCGAGCCGAGCGACAGACTAATGCGCCACAACGGGAATATTGCCAATGCGCGACTGCCACTCGCGCGGACCGGTTTCATGCACGCTGGTGCCCAGTGAATCGACCGCGACTGTCACCGGCATATCGATGACATCAAATTCATAAATCGCCTCCATACCGAGATCCGCAAAGGCGAGCACTTGCGCGCTCTTTATTGCTTTCGACACCAGATACGCCGCACCGCCGACCGCCATCAGATACGCCGCTTTGTGATTCTTGATTGCCTCAATGCCCATTGGGCCACGCTCTGCTTTGCCGATCATCGAAATCAGCCCGGTTTGCGCGAGCATCATCTCGGTGAACTTGTCCATACGCGTGGCGGTGGTGGGGCCAGCAGGGCCGACCACTTCATCTCGTACCGGATCAACCGGGCCGACGTAATAAATGACGCGATTAGTGAAATCGACCGGCAGCTTTTCGCCTTTCGCCAGCATGTCGCTGATGCGCTTGTGCGCAGCGTCGCGACCGGTGAGCATCTTGCCATTGAGCAGCAGTGTTTGGCCCGGTTTCCAGCTTGCAACTTCTTCCCTGGTCAGTGTGTTGAGATCAACGCGTTTGCTCAGCTTCACGTCCGGTGTCCAATGCACATCAGGCCAGATATCGAGCGAAGGTGGTTCGCAGAAAGTTGGCCCCGAGCCGTCGAGCATGAAGTGCGCGTGCCGCGTTGCAGCGCAGTTCGGAATCATCGCGACGGGCTTGCCCGCTGCATGCGTTGGGTACATCGCAATCTTGATGTCGAGCACGGTCGACAATCCGCCCAAACCTTGCGCGCCGATACCGAGTGCGTTGACTTTTTCGTAGAGCTCGATGCGCAACGCCTCCAGCTTGTTTTGCGGGCCACGTCTCAGAAGTTCGTACATGTTGATCGGCTCCATCAACACTTCTTTCGCCATCATCATGGCCTTCTCGGCCGTGCCGCCAATACCGATGCCCAGCAGGCCCGGCGGGCACCAGCCTGCGCCCATTGTCGGCACCGTTTTCAGCACCCAGTCGACCAATGAATCGCTCGGATTCATCATCACGAATTTGCTCTTGTTCTCGCTGCCGCCGCCTTTTGCAGCCACGTTCACATCCACCGTGTTGCCAGTCACCAGCTCCATGTGAACCACGGCGGGCGTATTGTCGCCGGTGTTCTTGCGCTCGAACAACGGGTCGGCCACGATGGATCCGCGCAATTTGTTATCGGCGTCGTTATAGGCGCGGGCGACGCCAACGTTCACCGCATCGGTCACCGAGCCCGGAAAGTCGCTGAAGCGCACATTCATGCCGATTTTCAGGAACACGTTGACGATGCCGGTGTCCTGGCAAATCGGGCGATGGCCCTCGGCGCACATCTTCGAATTGGTCAGAATTTGTGCGATGGCGTCCTTGGCGGCAGGCGAGGCTTCGGCCTCGTAGGCGCGCGCGAGGTGCTCGATGTAATCCTGCGGGTGGTAGTAGCTGATGAATTGCAGCGCTGCGGCGATGGATTCGACAAAGTCAGCGTAGCGGATGGTGGTAGGGGTCATGAGAGCAAAGTACCAGTAGGTGCTGTCGAGTCGGTCGAACCCTTGATTATGAGCGCGGATGTGTGTGAACCGTCGTCGATTTCATACGGTACGCAGGCTTGATGTCGGGTACGGCCAGTGCAATGGCTGTTAACAGCTTCGGCGTTTGTTTCAGTTTAGCATCGGTGAGCACGCAAAGCACCTCGTAGTCGTCGTAATTGAGATAATTTGTGAGCAATCAGCTTTTTTGACAAAGCACCTTTGTGTACGGGCTATATCATGATTATGCCAATAGTCGACTTAAGCAATAAATCGTTCCTATGCCCTGATCAGCCGTTATTCTGACCAAAAGTTGATTCCACAAATGTCGTCAGTCTGGCGTCAATGAATGCGGCTAACGTCAGCAGCTAATGAGGAGGTATCACTGGCATGTTCCCGGTGATACATTGATTTTTTTCGTCACAGGAGGAAACCCATGTCTGCACCGTCGTCTGCCCCATCGTCTGCGATTGAATCCGTATTGGTCGAGAACCGCGTGTTCGCACCAAGCGCTGCGTTCACCGCGCAGGCCAATGTCAAGCCCGCCGACGCAGCCGCAATGCTGGCCAAAGCGGCCAGTGATCACGCCGGTTTTTGGGGCGATCTGGCGAGCGAACATCTGATCTGGGCCAAGCCTTTCACGAAGTCGCTCGACGACAGCAACGCGCCGTTTTTCAAGTGGTTCGCCGACGGCGAATTGAACGCTTCCTACAACTGCCTCGACCGTCACATCAGCACGCCCACAGAGGACAAAGTTGCCATCATTTTCGAAGCCGACGACGGCAAAGTCACCGAGATCACATACGGCGATCTGTACTCCCGCGTGTGTCGGTTTGCCAGTGGACTGAAGCTGCTCGGCTACAAAACAGGCGACCGCTCGATCATCTACATGCCGATGTCGATTGAGGCGGTCGTCGCGATGCAGGCTTGCGCGCGTCTTGGCATCATTCATTCGGTGGTATTTGGCGGTTTCTCGGCCAAAAGTTTGCAGGAACGCATCGTTGACATCGGCGCAACCCTCGTGATTGCAGCCGACGAGCAGATGCGCGGCGGTAAGACCATCGCGCTGAAACCGAATGTGGACGAAGCTTTCACCATGGGTGGATGCGACGCCGTTCGCCATGTCATCGTCTACCAACGCACCGGCGGCAACGTACCTTATTTTCCGCGCGACATCAATTGGGCGAAAGTCGAAGCTGGCTCGTCCGATGAATGCGCGCCGGTAATGGTGGACGCCGAGCATCCGCTGTTCGTGCTCTACACCTCGGGTTCGACCGGCAAACCGAAGGGCGTTCAGCATTCCACCGGTGGCTATTTGCTGCACGCGATGCTCACCATGAAATGGGTGTTCGACATCAAGCCGACCGATGTGTTCTGGTGCACTGCCGACGTTGGTTGGGTGACCGGTCACACGTATGTTGCGTATGGCCCGCTGGCAGTCGGCGCGACGCAAATCATCTTCGAAGGGGTGCCGACCTTCCCGAACGCAGGCCGTTTTTGGAGCATGATCCAGAAGCACAAATGCAGCGTTTTCTACACCGCGCCGACGGCGATTCGCTCGCTGATTAAAGCGGCAGAAATGGCTCCGGATTTTGCGCCGGGTAAATACGATTTGTCTTCGTTGCGCCTCTTGGGTTCGGTCGGCGAGCCGATCAATCCGGAGGCATGGATGTGGTACTACAAGCATATCGGCGGCGAGCGCTGCCCGATTGTCGACACCTTCTGGCAAACCGAAACGGGGGGCCACATGATCACGCCGCTGCCCGGCGTCACGCCTCTGGTACCGGGCTCCTGCACCACGGCGCTGCCGGGGATCGCTGCGGCGATTGTCGATGAAGCGGGGGCCGATGTAGCCAACGGTCAGGGCGGAATTCTGGTGGTTAAAAAGCCGTGGCCGTCGATGATTCGCACAATTTGGGGCGACCCGGATCGCTTCAAAAAAGCCTACTTTCCGGAAGAACTCAAAGGCTATTACCTTGCGGGGGACGGTGCTGTGCGCGATGCCGTGACCGGCAATTTCCGCATTACGGGCCGGATTGATGACGTGCTCAACGTGTCGGGCCATCGCTTGGGCACGATGGAGATTGAATCGGCGCTGGTATCGAATCCGCTGGTGGCCGAAGCCGCAGTCGTTGGGCGTCCTGATGACACGACCGGCGAAGCGGTCTCAGCATTCGTTGTGCTCAAAGGAGCGCGTCCGGTTGACGCTGCCGCTGCACAAAAGCTCGCGAAAGAATTGCGCGATTGGGTCGGCAAGGAAATCGGCCCGATTGCCAAGCCGAAAGACATTCGCTTCGGTGACAACCTGCCGAAAACCCGCTCCGGAAAAATCATGCGCCGATTGTTGCGCTCGATTGCCAGGGGCGACGAGATTACGCAGGACGTGTCGACGCTGGAGAATCCGGCGATTCTGGAGCAGTTGAAGCAGAGCTTGTAGCGGCGACAAAAAAGACGCCCAAAACGTTGCCATCCTGAGCCCTGCGAAGGATCAGGTAGCGCGTCGTGCGTCTTGCCAAAGCTTGTCTGACCGGCCCGCGATGTGATCCTTCGCGGTGGCTAAGGATGACAACGTGCATGAGCGGGAGCCCCGCTCATGCATACTTCGCCGGATTCGAATTCCGCCGGAAAATATGGAAGCTTTTCTCGCCGTGGTGCACAACATGGTGATGCTGGTCGGCATCCTGTACCTGTGTCAATTGCTGGTTGGCGTGTTCAACTGGCCCGCTCGCGAGAACAACATGGTGTATTGCTTGTTCCGCTTTCTGACTTCGCCGGTGACCAAAGCCGTGCGCGCGATTACGCCGGACAAGGTCGCTGACAAACATGTGCCCGTCGTCGCGTTCGGGCTCTTGTTCTGGCTCTACATCATGTTGATCGCACTCAGGCTGTACGAGAAGCGTCCCGAGTTGTTTCAATAGCGGAAACCGCCTCGTCATCATGATGCAATTCATCCGCGCCTGGTATTTCACGCAAGTCGCGACGCTTGCATTGCTGTTCAAGCGACGCGGCGTTGCGCTCGCGTACTATAGAAAAATTCTTGTTCTGCAGCCGGATCACACGTTAACGTTGTCGCGCGTCGCGTTTCTGCATCACGAAGCTGGTGATCGCGCCCACGCCGTTGCCGATTTTGAGCGTGTGGTTGCAGTCAATCCGAAAGACGCGAATAGCTGGTTTAATTTGGGTTTTTTGCGTCAGGAAGCGCAAGATCACGCAGCGGCGATTGATGCCTTTGATCACGCCGTCGCGATCAACGGCAACCATGATCGTGCCTGGTACGGCAAGGCGCTGTCGTTGATCGCATTGAGCCAGCACGCCGAGGCGATTGCGCCGCTCAAAAAAAATGTCGCGCTGCAGCCGATGAGCCCGTTTGGACAGATGGCATTGGCGCGTATTTATTTCAGATTGGGCGACGTTGAACGCTGTGAAAAGCGTATGCGTCGCTTGCAGTCGTTTGATCCCAAGAACGCTGCGCTGCTCGAAGACGAAACGGGTATTCGGATCGGAGTTGATCGCTGGTGGAACACGCGATAGATCCGGCATGCTGCGGCGCAGCTAAGAAACTTAAGGGCACCTCTAATAATGCATTTGTGGGGCGCATTGCCTTGTCGCGCGGTGCTCGCGCTTTTGGCAAATGAGATCACGTACCAGGGCGTACGCTCTGGTTGCTGCGCTCCGGGCTCCTGGCACTGCATCCCCAAAAAGAAATTATTAGAGGTGCCCTTTAGTTGTCGCAGCGCTATTACTTTGACTAATCAGAAAAGTCGGATACGCTCCGTCAGCGTCGAGTCAGGTTCGGCTGATCGCTACCTACCGGCGAGGTGTGCGACGGGCGCGTCATCAAGGGAGGCGGAAAAATGCAATTGACTGATCGGCATCGCGAATACTGGAGCCGAAATCTACGCATCACGGCTGTTTTGTTGGCCATCTGGTTCGTCGTAACTTTTGTAGTCGTTTTTTTTGCACGCGACGTTTTCAGTTTCAATTTCTTCGGCTGGCCGTTCTCGTTCTGGATGGGGGCCCAGGGCTCGCTCATTGTTTACGTCATCATCATCTGGTACTACGCGCGCTACATGAACAATCTCGACCGCGAATACGGCGTCGATGAGGCGGACGAAGAATGAGTGTCATCACCACGCAAAAGGCATTTACTGCGCAGCTAAAACGGGTTTATACGCTGTACACCGGAGGCTTCCTGATCTTCCTTGTTGTACTCGCGATTCTTGAGCAACTGGGCATGCCGCGCGCCTGGATTGGTTACGTCTTCCTCATCGCCACAGTGCTTCTCTATGCCGCAATCGGCGTCATGAGCCGAACCTCGGATGCGTCGGAATATTACGTCGCAGGACGACGCGTTCCGGCTGTGTTCAACGGCATGGCAACGGGCGCGGACTGGATGTCGGCGGCGTCATTTATCGGCATGGCAGGCACGCTCTACCTGCAAGGTTATTCCGGACTCGCGTTCATCATGGGCTGGACCGGCGGCTATGTACTGGTAGCGCTGTTTCTTGCGCCGTACTTGCGCAAGTTTGGGCAATTCACGATCCCTGATTTTTTGGGCGCGCGCTACGGTGGCAATGTGGCGCGCTTTGTCGGTGTGGTCATCGCGATTCTCTGCTCGTTTGTCTATGTTGTCGCGCAGATTTATGGGGTCGGTTTAATCACCGCGAGGTTGAGCGGACTGTCATTTGAGGTGGGTGTGTTTGTTGGTCTCGCGGGCATTCTCGTATGCTCGTTTCTGGGCGGCATGCGCGCGGTGACGTGGACGCAGGTCGCTCAATACATCATTTTGATCGTGGCCTACATGATTCCTGTGGTGTGGTTGTCGGTTAAGCACACCCACATCCCGTTGCCGCAACTCGTCTACGGCTCGGTGCTCGAAAAAGTTACGGTTCGCGAAGCGCAGCTACTGAAAGATCCCAAAGAATTGGAAGTACGAAAGATTTTCGCGGACCGCGCGGCGGCGGCAGAAGTCAAGCTAAAAGCCCTGCCGGGATCGTTTGCCAGCGGTAAGGCGGACGTCCAAAAAGTGTTGCAAGACGCCAAAGCGGCCAACGTTTTTGGCGATCAATTGACAGCCGCACAAAAGGCAGTCGATACCTATCCGAAAGACGTTGCAGCGGCGAAAAACGCATGGACGAAAGAGATGGGCTTGAAGGGGCGTGCCGCCGCACCGATGCGCCACGGCGAGGCCTATCCCGGCGCCAGCGAAACTGCCCGCAACATCGCCCGTAAGAACTTCCTCGCCCTTATCCTTTGCCTGATGGTGGGCACGGCTGCGCTGCCGCACATTCTCATGCGCTACTACACCACCCCGAGTGTGAAATCGGCGCGCGAATCGGTGTTCTGGTCACTGTTCTTCATTTTTCTTTTGTACTTCACGGCCCCTGCGCTCGCGGTGCTGGTGAAGTTCGACATTTACACGTTGTTGGTGGGCAGCGAATTTGCCAAGCTCCCGTCATGGGTGAACTCGTGGCAACGGGTTGATCCGTCCTTGCTCTCGATTGTTGACGTTAACAAGGACGGCATCGTGCAACTTGCCGAGATTTCTATTGGGGCCGACATCGTCGTACTGGCGACGCCGGAAATCGCCGGGCTACCTTACGTGATTTCTGGTCTCGTCGCAGCGGGTGGTCTGGCCGCAGCCTTATCCACGGCCGACGGCTTGTTGCTGACGATTGCAAACGCGCTCTCGCACGATCTTTATTACAAAATGATTAACCCGAATGCGTCAACGTCGACGCGAATTGCGGTGTCGAAAGCGTTGTTGCTATTTGTGGCACTATTCGCGGCCTACGTCGCATCACTCAAGACGGCGGACATTTTGTTTCTCGTTTCGGCGGCGTTCTCGCTGGCGGCTGGAGGCTTCTTCCCGGCGCTGGTGCTCGGTATTTTCTGGAAGCGCGCTACCGCAATCGCGGCGGTGCTCGGCATGGTGTCGGGGGTGAGCATCACGTTCTATTACATGGCAAAGACGCAGCCATGGATGCGTGGATTGTTCGGGGTTACCAGCCCGATTGCGGATAACAAATGGTGGGACATTGATCCGATTTCTGCGGGCATCTTCGGTGTGCCGCTGGGTTTCCTGATCATCATCATTGTCAGTCTGATCACGCCTCCGCCGAAACGCGGCGTGCAGGATCTGGTTGAGCATGTGCGCTACCCAAGCATCAAGGGGGACACGCTGAACACGAACGCAATGTAGAGACCAAGCAACAAAAAGCCCGCTGAATTGGCGGGCCTTTTTTATGCCGTTGATGCACCAGACTTCTACGCGGTAGCGGGTTCGGTCGCCTTGAACGAAGGCCGCGCTGACAATTTTTTGTAGAGCCGCGCGAGGCTCGGGTGCGCTGTCTCCCATGTGATGTCCGGGTAGCGAAATTTAAGGTAGCCCAACGCGCAACCCGTAGCAATATCTGCAAGGCTCAACGCATTGCCCACGCAAAATTCGCGATCACCCAACTCGCGTGCCATCTCGTCGATGCAAGCGCCTACTTTGTGACGCTGACGTGCTATTTGTCCGGCGCTCGATTCATTTTGATCGGGCCTGACGGCTTCCAGCCGCGCCAGAATCGCCGCGTCGCATAGACCATCGGCAATTGCTTCCCAGCGTTTGACCGAAATGCGATCACGCGAGGTGTCGGGAATCAACCGATGCACCGGCGACAGGCCGTCCAGATATTCCACGATCACGCGCGAATCGAACACGCTGCTGCCGTCGTCCATGATAAGCGCGGGTACTTTGCCCAGCGGGTTGACTCGCGCCAGTTCCAGATTGGGCTTCCACGGATCGGCAAATTCAAGCTCCAGCTCAAGCTTCTTTTCGGCGGCGACGATACGCACTTTGCGAGCGAAGGGGCTGCTAGGGGAATGGAGGAGTTTCATGCGCTAACTTTTAGATTTTCCAAGGAGAATTTAGCACGTTCGCGCGACCCGTCAAACGAAAACCGACCAGCGTTGATAATACGGGCCAAAGCTTCCACTTTTTCAGCGCAATCCGAGCGCGATCTCACCCGATTCTTTCCCCGACACGTATGCCAACTTTCGACAGCCTTACTGCCATTTCCCCGCTCGACGGTCGCTATCAAACTAAAGTGTCCGCCCTGTCTGACGCGTTCAGCGAGTATGCACTCACCCGCGAGCGCGTACGTGTCGAATTTGCGTGGTTGAAGTCGCTCGCAGTCCATCCCGGTATAGACGAATTGCCGCCGCTTTCTGCGTCAGCGGTCGCATTTCTTGACGGACTAGTGTTAAAGTTTTCGGTCAATGATGCGGCAGCGGTGAAAGCAATTGAAGCGATCACCAATCACGATGTAAAAGCCGTCGAATACTGGATCAAGGACAAAGTCAAAGCGCTACCAGAGCTCGCGCCACACAGCGAGTTCGTGCATTTTGCGTGTACTTCCGAGGACATTAATAACGTTTCGCATGCGTTGATGTTGCGGCTCGGCGTGCATGGCGTGTTGTTGCCGCAGCTTGACGCGCTGATCGCGGGGCTCGTCAACGTCGCGATCAATACCGCCGAAATGCCGATGTTGTCGCGCACCCACGGACAAGCGGCGACGCCGACTACGATGGGCAAGGAAATGGCGCTCTTCGTTGATCGTCTGCGCCATGCGCGATCGAAGATTTCCGAAGTGCCGCTGCGCGCCAAGATGAACGGCGCGGTGGGCAATTACAACGCCCACTTGTCGGCTTATCCCAACGTCGATTGGCCCGCAGTTTCGAAGCAGACGATTGAATCACTGGGCTTGACCTGGCAGCCGATGAGCGCGCAGATTGAGCCGCATGATTACATGGCGGAATTGTTCGATGCGATTGCCCGCGTGAACACGATCCTGATTGATTTCTGCCGCGATACCTGGGGCTACATTTCGCTTGGCTTTTTCAAGCAGCGTTTGAACGACGGCGAGGTTGGCTCCAGCACCATGCCACACAAAGTCAACCCGATTGATTTTGAAAATGCTGAGGGCAATTTCGGCCTCGCGAACGCGCTATTGCGTCATCTTGCCGAGAAGCTGCCGATTTCGCGCTGGCAGCGCGATTTGACCGATTCCACCGTGTTGCGCAACATCGGTGTGGCCGTCGGTTACAGCCTGCTTGGCGTGAGGTCCGCGATGCAGGGTATAGGCAAGCTTGAAGTGAATTCTGACAGCATGCTCGCGGACTTGAATACGAACTGGGAAGTGCTCGCTGAGCCGATTCAGACCGTCATGCGGCGCTACGGCGTCGAAGGTGCCTACGAACAATTGAAAGCATTGACGCGCGGTCAACGCATCACGCCGGAAGCGATGGCTGCGTTCATCGCTACGCTAAAAATTCCAGCGGAAGCGCGCGCACAATTAGCGGCATTGACACCTGCGCGCTACACCGGGTTGGCGGCGCAGTTGGCGAAGCTTTACGCGGTGTAATGGCGAAGCAGCTTTTCTCTGAAATGCTCGTTGCACTGGGGCTGGAGTCAATTTTGTGCATAAGTCGACTTACTGCACTATGTGCCTCTAGCCCCAATACACGTCACTTAAGTATCGAATTGAGTTATTCTGTGATCTTTCGAGACGGGCAACCCACGTATGGCGCGTACAGTTGCGAG
>JAYVPF010000333.1:0-3287 GCA_043757535.1 Burkholderiales bacterium | reverse complement strand
GTTCTCATCCGCAATCAACGCGGTCAGTCTAGCCTGTGGGGCTACGCTATCTCGGGCGACTTACCAATCGTGCTGCTGCAGATCGGAGACCTTGACAACATCGAACTGGTGCGGCAATTGGTACAGGCGCATGCCTACTGGCGACTCAAAGGGCTTGCCGTCGATCTTGTCATCTGGAACGAAGACCACGCCGGGTACCGGCAACTGCTCCAGGAGCAGATTCTTGGCCTCATTGCCGCTGGCATTGAAGCGAATCTCACAGATCGTCCCGGCGGGATTTTCCTGCGCGTCGCCGATCAGATTTCGGCAGAAGATCGCATCCTGTTCCAGACCGTGGCACGCGTCGTACTGAGCGACAAGCGCGGCACGCTGGCCGATCAGATGAGTCGTCGGGGCTCGGTCGATTTGCGCAGCACACTGCCGCCGCGACTGGCTCCACGACCAACGCCAACGCGACCTGATGAGAAGGATGCTGCGGCAAAGCCACGCCTAAATGAACTGCAATTCTTTAACGGATACGGCGGCTTCGCCCCTGATGGTCGCGAATACATCGTGACCAGCACCCCAGATCGGCCCACACCTGCGCCGTGGGTCAACGTGATCGCCAATGCTCAATTCGGCACCATTATCTCGGAGAGCGGCGCGGCGTACACCTGGAGCGAAAACGCGCATGAATTTCGGTTAACGCCGTGGAGCAACGATCCGGTCAGTGATTCGACCGGAGAGGCGATCTACATTCGCGATGAAGAAAGTGGTCACTTCTGGTCGCCGACACTGCTCCCATGTGGCGGCAATGTGGGTGCCACCAATGTGACGCGGCATGGATTCGGCTACAGCGTGTTCGAGCACGAGGAGGACGGTATTAAATCCGATCTCACCGTCTATGTCGACACCGAGGCCGCAGTCAAATTCTCGGTGTTGAAAATTTTCAATGGCTCGGGTCGGGTACGGCAGCTATCCACCACTGGCTACGTGGAATGGGTGCTGGGGGACTTACGCGCCAAGTCGGCCATGTATGTCGTCACCGAAATTGATTCGGCGAGCGGCGCTATCTGCGCGAGAAACCCCTACAGCACCGAGTTCGCGGATCGCATGGTGTTCTTCGATGCCGACGACGCGAGCAAGGCCATCAACGTCACGGTGACCGGCGACCGCAGTGAATTTATCGGGCGCAACGGCACGCTTCAATCGCCAGCGGCCTTGGGTCGATTGCGACTATCCAATAAGGTGGGCGCCGGGCTCGATCCCTGCGCTGCGATTCAGATTCCATTCACGCTGGCCGCTGGACACGACCGCGAGGTCGTATTCCGACTCGGTGCTGCGGGCCGACGCGCCAGGGATGACACCGGCGAGCGCGTGTTGCACTTACGCGGCCCCGGTGCCGCTCACAACTCGCTGGCAACCGTTCGCGATTACTGGTCTGATACGCTCGGAGCGGTACGGGTCGATACGCCCGACCCAGCAATCAATGTACTCGCGAACGGCTGGTTGCTCTATCAGGTCATCAGTTGTCGCCTCTGGGCGCGCAGCGGCTTCTATCAATCGGGCGGCGCTTACGGTTTTCGCGATCAGCTGCAAGACACGATGGCGCTTGTGCATGCCGAACCGGTGATGCTGCGGGCGCAAATCCTGCTCTGTGCTTCACGTCAATTTGCCGAAGGTGATGTTCAGCACTGGTGGCATCCGCCTTCCGGGCGCGGTGTGCGGACGCATTGCTCCGACGATTTCCTGTGGCTCGTGCAGGCAACCTGTCGCTATGTTCGCAGCACCGGCGACACGGGCGTGCTGGACGAAATGGTCTCGTCGCTTGAGGGGCGAGCGGTCAATCCGGACGATGACTCCTACTACGATCTTCCCATTCGTTCCGAGACGAAAACGAGCCTGTATCAACACTGTGTACGTGCGATATTGCGAGGCTTGCGATTTGGCGAACATGGCCTGCCACTGATGGGCTCCGGCGACTGGAACGACGGCATGAATCTGGTCGGCATGCAGGGCAAAGGCGAAAGTGTGTGGCTGGCGTTCTTCCTCTACGACACGCTCACTCAATTCAGTGAGTTGGCACACGATTATGGCGGTGTTGACTTCGCTAATCGCTGCAAATCAGAAGCTGATCGGTTGCAAAAGAACATAGAACAGCACGGCTGGGACGGGCAGTGGTATCGACGCGCCTACTTTGATGACGGAACACCGCTGGGATCACATACCAATGCCGAGTGCCATATCGATTCAATTTCGCAAAGCTGGTCAGTGCTTTCCGGCGCGGGCGAAACGGCTCGCTCGCATACGGCGATGGCTTCACTCAATCAACGGCTGGTTCGTCGCGACGCCTCACTGATTCAATTGCTTGATCCACCGTTTGACAAATCCGCGCTGAACCCCGGTTACATCAAAGGCTATGTGCCCGGTGTGCGAGAAAATGGCGGACAGTACACGCATGGTGCAATCTGGGCGGCGATGGCGTTTGCCGCTTTGGGTGACACGACCCGAGCCTGGGAATTGTTCAACATGATCAACCCGATCAATCATGGCGACTCCGAGTCATCTATAGCCACCTACAAGGTCGAGCCGTATGTCATCGCTGCGGATGTGTATGGCGTCGCACCTCACACCGGGCGCGGTGGCTGGACCTGGTACACCGGCTCGGCGGGCTGGATGTATCGGTTCATCCTTGAATCGCTTCTGGGCCTACGCATTCAAGCGAACAAGCTGCACTTTACGCCGTGCCTGCCACCTTCCTGGAAGCAGTTTACGCTGCGTTATCGATATCGCGAAACTTTCTATTTGATCGTGGTGCGGCAACTTGAAGTGGCGCAAACTGAGGTGGGCGCGACCGGCGTGACGATTGATGGCATCGAGCAGCCCGAGGCGGTCATCACACTCGTCGATGATCGGCAGGATCATGACGTCGAGATCCGGATTTCAGTGCTACGTGCTGAGCACAAGGCGGAGACTCCCCAGCCGACGACCATCGAGAATTAACCACACAGTGGGCTCCTGATTTTCAAGCTGACTCAGGTAAATTTTTGTCATCCTAAGCGTAGCGAAGGATCGTTATGGGCCTTATTTCAGTCCCAACGGAGTTCGACGCGACTTCACGTGATATTTCGCTCCGCTCAACATGACGGGCCTGCGGGTCGTCGTTTTTCTGAGTCAGTTTGATACTTATGGGCACCTCTAATAATTCGTTTTTGGGGATGCAGTGCTAGCAGCCTGTCGGACTTAAGCTTCAAGCCGCTTCGCTACGCTGTACTTGCGGCTGTTGTTGCTTAATATTCAGGCATCAA
>JAYVPF010000332.1:0-3291 GCA_043757535.1 Burkholderiales bacterium | reverse complement strand
GTCGAGATTGAGCGCGGCACACTTAGTCGGGTGAGCCCGAATGGCCAAATCAGCGTCATCGCCGAATGCGGCGGCGGGCCGAATGGCGCGGCAATGGGGCCTGACGGTCGCGTCTACGTGTGCAACAACGGTGGATTTGAATGGATCCAGCAAGGCCCATTCCGACGCGCCGGTGATGGGCTGGCGCCCGGTTACGTCGGTGGAAGCATCCAGGCAGTCGACATCGCTTCCGGGAAAGTCGATACCCTATACACCGAGTGTAACGGTGTACCGCTGAAGGGGCCGAACGATTTAGTATTTGATGCCCATGGTGGATTTTATTTCACCGATCTCGGAAAACGCCGTGGGCGCATCATGGACCGCGGGGCGGTTTACTACGCTCAGCCGGACGGCAGCGCTATCGTCGAGATCGTCCATCCAATCGACGCGCCAAACGGCATCGGCCTTTCAGCAGACGAGAAGACCCTCTATGTCACCGAGACGGGTGCCGCCAGAGTGTGGGCCTTTGATATCGAGCGTCCGGGCAAACTCGCGCCAGGTCCTCATCTGTTCTGGCCGGGTCGCCTACTGTATAAATTTAGCGGCTACGAACGCCTCGATTCACTGGCAGTCGATTCTGAAGGCAACGTCGTTGTTGCCACGCTCGGCACGGGCTGCGTGACCGCGATCGCACCGGACGGAACCGTGCGCGCAACCATACCGGTCCCGGAATTCGATCTCATGGTCACGAACATCTGCTTCGGCGGACCGGATTTGAGAACGGCGTATATCACCTCGTCCGGGCTGGGGCGGTTATATGAAATGCAATGGCATTGTCCCGGCTTGCCGCTTAATTTCCTTCCGTATTGATAGAGCTTTAACTGATGTTGGAGATTGACAAATATTTGATGCTTCCAAGTACCCATGCTGACGGACTGGGTAACGAGTACCACGCTTTTCATTTAGCAACGGCCGCGAAGCGACACTCGAAATGTTAAGCTGCCCGCTTCTGAGCGCTCTTTCGTGGTTGATATACATGGTTTACTGGGCGCATTGGCAACTCCGAGTGAAACGATGTGCCCTCGGCTACATAGGGTTCTTCGCAGTGTGAGTGCGCAGGTAGAGGAGAGCTGATGAGTTTTGCAGATTCTGTAACATTGAATGGACAGTATGGTTCGCTGGTTCCCTTATCCCGTGTCCACTGTGCCGATTTGGCCGAGGCGGTGAAGGATGGCGAACTGTGGAACTTGTGGTACACGACTATTCCGACGCCGGATCAAATGCAGGCTGAAATTGACAGGCGCCTTGGGTTGCAGAATCAGGGATCGATGCTGCCATTTGCCGTTATCGAGAAATCCACTGGTAAAGCAGTTGGCATGACGACTTACTTCAACATCGACGCCACAAATAAACGGCTGGAAATTGGCGCAACCTGGTATCGCAAACGCGTACAGCGTACTGCGCTAAATACCGAGTGCAAGCTCATGCTCTTGACCCATGCATTTGAACAGTTGAAGTGTATCGCGGTCGAGTTTCGCACTCACTTCTTCAACCACCAGAGCCGCGCCGGCATTGAGCGACTGGGGGCCAAATTGGATGGTGTTCTGCGCCAACATCAAGTGTCGCGCAACGGCACCCTTCGCGACACTTGCGTATACAGTATCATCGATCGTGAATGGCCAACCGTAAAAGGGCACCTCACTCATCAACTCACTAAACCGAGAGCCTAATGCGAGGGAGATCGAGCTGAACGGAGGTCTAATCATGTCCGCACTAAAATCCGATTTCTTGTTCACCCTGAGCGCTTCAGTCACCTGCCTACTCGATGTGGGGCCCGTGCCATCCGGTACACGCCACGTTGATCTTCTGGGTCCCGGTACGTTCGAGGGGCCGCGACTGCGCGGCGAGCTGCTCTCCGGCGGCGTTGACACGAAGACGATCCGCTCCGACGGAGCCGTCATCCCCAACGTTCGCCTGGTATTGAAAACGGATGACGATGCGCTCATTTTCATGCACTACACCGGCATTCGCTGCGGCCCGCCGGAAGTGATGGCCAGGATCGCCGCTGGCGAGATCGTCGATGCGTCCGAGTACTACCATCGCAGCACACCGTACTTCGAGACATCTTCGCCGAAATACGCATGGCTCAACCGAATCGTTGCGGTAGGGCTGGGCTGGCGACAAGCGGAGCGCGCGGGATACGAAGTCTTCGAGATTCTCTAGTGGAGAACGACGTGCAGCGAAAAACGCCGCTCAGTATCGGATATAAAATTTGCATAAAGCTGGCCAGGAAGTCAAACTTGCTCATTCATTCCGGACGTTTACTTTATCTCTAACGATACCGTGTTGGCATTCACCCGACCTATCGCCACGGCAGGTGCAAACAGACCCATGACCCCAGTGTGGCGAATCGCCCTGTGTACGATCTGCGTTTTTTTGTCTCTCCTGAACCTCACGGCAAAGGCAGAAGACGACGCCGCGGTAATACAAAGCTCGATCGAAGCCCAGTTAGAGGCATTTAGGATCGGCGATGCGCAACGCGCGTTTTCGTTCGCCTCTGACCAAATACGAGACATCTTTGGCACGCCGGAAAACTTTATCGCCATGGTCCGCAGCCAATACTCAGTGATGATCGCACCGGCCTCGATCGTGTTTCTCAAGCTCGCGTATGAAAACGACGCAACGCTACAGCCCGTGCAGTTGAGTGATAACCGCGGTCAATTATGGCTCGCCGTTTATGCGATGCAACGGATTGCGCAGGGATCATGGCGTATCAACGGTTGCGTGCTGCGACGGTTGGATGGCCGTAGCACCTAAACGTCCGCGTTGCAGTCCTCCGCACTGATTCACCAGTACAAGAGCGCCGCTCAAATCGCCTGCAGGAACTTGATCAATGCTTCACGCTCGGCCTTCGACATATGCCTGAACGCTTCGCGCGCGGCGAACGCTTCACCGTAGTGCCACAAAATTGCCTAAGTGGCGTTACGCGCGCGTCCATCATGCAGCAGGGCAGCGTGACCGTTAACCACTTCGGATAAGCCTAATCCCCACAACGGCGACGTGCGCCAATCGCGCGCGCCCGCGTCAAAGTCGGGGCGTCCATCCGACAGCGCCTCGCCCATGTCGTGCAGCAGCAGATCCGTATAGGCGTGCAAGGTTTGCTTTGATAGTTGCGGCAAGCGTGAGTACAGCCAGTGGAAGTATTTGTATCGGGCCGTCGATAAAACCGGCCTGACCGTCGACTTTCTGCTGACTGCCAAGCGCGATCGTAAAGCCGCGTTACGCTTTCTAAGCAAAGCGATCGATCAGTCC
>JAYVPF010000331.1:0-41076 GCA_043757535.1 Burkholderiales bacterium | reverse complement strand
TACCGGTTGCGATAGGACATATTTAGTCCTGACTAGTTACGTGCCTCAGACCGCAGCCCTGACGCCCACGCTGTCATGTTGAGCGAGTCGAAACATCTGGTGGCATGCGCAAAAGCTCGTGGTGATCACATCTGCGGGCATACTAATCCTTCGCGATGCTCAGGATGACATTTTGCTTTCTGAGGCATGTAACTAATCAGGAAGCAGAATCGAATCGTGATCAGCAAACGTTTGACTGATTCGTAGTTGCCGTTGCAACACGGCACTTTTTGCGTATTGCGACGAACTGTTCGCCGCAGCAGTTGCCAGGCCGTCGTTACAAAGGAATAGCTGAGCCAGACGATTGCGTCAGCGCGTCCCCACACGCGATCGCGCACCACTAAGTAGCCGCCATCGATGATCCACACCGATTGCCTCGTCGCGACATCAGGCAGCTCGCGAAATTCGGCATCCGCGCGTTCCTGCCACTCCGGCAACCAGTGCAGGTTGTCGAGTTCGGTAGGCGGAATTTGCAATGTCACAGCCAGACTGGCGGCTAGCGTGGACTTTCTGGAACCGCTTGAGCCGAAGATCGCGATGCCCATTTTCAGCAGGTTCAGCCGTTCTTCAGCGGCTCCCACAGCTCAAACTTGTTGCCCTCAAGGTCGTACGCCCACCCGAATCGGCCTTGCTCGGAAACTTCTAATTTGTCGTCAACGCGCACATCGGCGAGACGCAGTTGATCGAGCATTTTGTCGAGATTAAGTACCCGCCAGTTGAGCATCATGTATTGGCGACGCGGCATGTAGTCGCTCTTTTCCTCGAACACGCTCCAGTGGGTTTCGTCGCCCGTCTTTTGCGGGAAAGCGGCTCCGCCCCACTCGGTGATGTCGACGCCCAAGTGGCGGAAATACCATTTGCGCAGGGCTTCTGCGTTTTTGGCGCGGATGAAGACACCGCCCAGACCGACTACTTTTTCTCTAGCCACGACGCTCTCATTTCTCGTTCATCATTTTTTGCAACTTGCGACCGTAGTACAAAAGAATTCCAGTGAGAATAAGCGCGCCGACCGCGGCGCCCGCCCATTTGCCCCAAGGCTCTCGCGTGAGCAATACGCCGCCAACCATACCGAGCGCGCCGCCGGAGAGCATGCCGGTGAGGATGCAGGAGAAATAGAGAAAACCGCTCACTTGCGCGACCGCATTTCTTCAATCGCCTTCTTTGCCAACGCATCAACGTAGGCACCATAAAAATCAAAGTTGGAAACGCCAACGATAGGGTCGCCGAGCGACTGGCCTTTGTTATCGACAAGCATCACAGTGGGCGTGAAAGTGCCGTTGCGATTACGTGCGAACGCGATGTTTTCTATGGTCTTGCCATCAAAATCGACGAGCGATTTTCCGTCGTCGACGGTGATCTGGCGAAACTCCATCGCCGCCCGCCATTCGGCATTTCGAAACATCGGCACGATGACTTCGCGCAACGCGCCACGGCAATAATGACAACCCGTAAGGTTGAAAAAAATCAGGATCGGTTTGTGCGCTACGGCGGCGGCTACGCCGTCGGTTTCGAAATTTTGCGCGACGGGCAGGATGCGCTCCCATTCACGGCTACCGGGTTCTAGCTGCTTCGTAGCCTCGGCACCGGTGGCTGAAGGTGACGCCGCGAACGCCGATGAAAATTCCAGTGCGATAATCAAAAAGATTAACCCACGCAACCCAAATAAAACACACCGCATGAGCGAATCCCTCATCATTGCCACCCGCGAAAGCCCGTTGGCACTTGCCCAGGCCAATCACGTCAAAGCCGAATTGGAGAGTGTAGTCTCCGGCATCACGGTCAAGCTGTTGGCAATGACCACACGCGGCGACCAGATTCTCGATAAACCGCTCGCAAAAGTCGGCGGCAAAGGGCTTTTCATCAAGGAGCTTGAGCTCGCCTTGCAGGAAGGCCGCGCGCATCTGGCCGTGCATTCGCTGAAAGACGTGCCAATGGTGCTGCCGAAGGGTTTTGTGCTGGCCGCGATTTTGAAGCGTGAGGATGCGCGCGATGCATTCGTCTCCAATCGCTTTGCAACGTTTGCCGAAATGCCAGCGGGCGCGGTGGTGGGGACGTCAAGTTTGCGTCGCGCGTCGGTGCTCAAGCGTGCTTATCCGGGACTCAATTTTCAGCCGGTACGCGGCAATGTGAACACGCGGCTGGCGAAGCTCGATGGCGGTGAATTCGACGGCATCATCCTCGCGGCAGCCGGGCTGATTCGATTGGGATTTACGTCACGCATCACGAACCGGATTTCCATTGAAGATTCGCTTCCCGCGCCGGGACAGGCCGCGATCGGAATCGAAATCGTGAGTGATGACGAGGACACTGCTGAAATAGTCTCGGAGCTGGATCATGCGCCAACCGCAATTGCTTGCATCGCTGAGCGCACGGTGAGCCGCTTGCTGGGTGGCAGTTGTGCATTGCCGCTGGCGGCGTACGCCGACTTTGTGGCGGGTGATAAACCGCTGCGTTTGCGTGCGTTTGTGGCGAATCTGGATGGCAGTGTGTACCTGACTGCCGAGGCGTTTGGTACGCCGGACTCGCCTGAAGCCCTCGGGGAAATCGTGGCGGATAAGCTCAAGGTGCAAGGGGCCGACAAGATTATTGCGAGCCTCAAATGAACGCGGTAAATTTAGACTTTCATTTGGGCGCAACGAAGGCGGAAACCGGCGGGCCGCTTGCTGCCGTGAACTTGCTCATCACGAGGCCGGTGATGCCCGCCTCACGCACGGCGACTCGCGCCGCGGCGCTCGGCGCGACGCCGTTGATTTTCCCGACAATCATCATCGAACCGCCCGCCGACAGCGCGCCGCTGAAAGCCGCGCTGGCGAAGATCGGCGACTACTACGCCGCCCTGTTTGTCAGCCCGAGCGCCGCTGAAATGGCGCTAGCTCCGATGTCGTCGACGCCGTTCAAATTACCTGCTGCGCTGCACGTCTTCGCGCCCGGCCCCGGCACGGCGGAAGCGCTTTCTCGACTGGGTGTTGAGAACATTGATATGCCCGAGTCGTCGTTTGATAGCGAAGGTTTGCTTGCGTTGCCATCGTTGCAAACGGCGGCGGTGAAAGATACTCGCATCGTGATTTTTCGCGGCAATGATGGGCGTGAATTGTTGCGGGAAGAATTGCTGAAACGTGGCGCAATCGTCGATGCAATCACAGCGTATCACCGCCGCGCGCCGAACACTCCAGCGACTGGTCTGCTGGAGCTTCTGCGCGCTGGAAAAGTCAACGCAATCTCTGCGATGAGCAGGGATGCGATCACTAACCTTGTGCCATTGATTCCCGCGTTGGAGCGCGAAAAAATTCTGTTCGCAATCGCTGTGTATGCGAGTCATGCACGCATCGTCGAGCGTGCCCGCGCGCTCGGTTTCCGAAACGTCATCGAAACAGAGGCTGGCGACGCTGGCTTAATTACAGCATTGCTCACTCAGTGTCATTCTGAGCCCTAGGCGAAGAATCACGTCGCACACCAACAATATCCGATCACGGCAAACTCTTTGGCTGCCTGATCCAACGCTTCCGCTCAGGATGACAACACTATGAAACCCGAAATCGTCGCCATCGCCCCGCTGCCCGGATTCCTGGCCAAACCGCTGCATGAAAACTTTACCGTCCACGATCTGCACGGCGCAGCCAACCCCGAAGCGCGGCGCGCACTGATCGCAAAGATCGCGCCGACCACGCGCGGCATGGTCGCGTTCGGCGGCTCGCAGCTCACACCCGATCAGCTCGCAAAATTTCCGCGTGTCGAGATCATCAGTGTGTTGGGCGTGGGCTATGACGGCATGCCGCTCACTGCCTGCGCGGAGGCGAAAGTGAAGGTCACCAACACGCCTGACGTGCTCAATGACGAAGTCGCGGACACAGCGGTCGCACTTACGCTCATGACCTGCCGTCAGTTTGTCAGCGCGCAAAAATTTATCGAAGCGGGCAGCTGGCTCAACGGCCAGTATCCGCTCCAGCATTCGCTGTGGAACAAAACCGTGGGCATCATCGGGCTCGGTCGCATCGGCAAAGAGATCGCAGATCGGTTGCGTGCACACAAGATGACCATCGCCTATTTCGGACGTAACAAACAGGATGTGCCCTACACCTACTACGGCAATCTGGTCGAGATGGCAGGCGAGGTGGACGTGTTGATCGCGATCACGCCGGGCGGCGCTGCAACCAAACACATGGTGAACGCCGAAGTGCTCGAAGCGCTCGGCCCAACGGGCTATTTCATCAACGTCGCGCGCGGCACGGTGGTCGATGAAGTGGCGCTGGTGGCGGCGATTGAAAGCGGCGGGATTGCGGGCGCGGGCCTTGATGTGTTCGATGATGAACCAAAAGTGCCAGCAGCTTTGTTCAATCGCCCGAACGTGATTTTATTGCCGCATGTGGCGAGCGCGACGCACGAAACGCGGCAGGCGATGGCCGATCTCTGCGTCGAGAATCTGCTGCTGCATTTCTCCGGAAACTCGGTGAAAACGCTGGTTCCGGAGCTGGCGGCGAAAGTTACGCCGTAGAGGGAAAACAGAGACGTTTTGGTTGTTCCTGACCTCAGCAGCTTTTCGCTGCAATGACGCTTTTACGCGGGCTGGATACAGATTAGTTTACAAGTCGATAATAGTTAAAATGCGTTTCTAGCCCCAGTGTAAACGCCATTTCACGACAAAGCTGATCAGTCAAAACTACTTCAACAGCGCCGCCTGAGCCGCTTCCAGAATCCGATCCCGTTGCTCGACAAAATCAGCGCGTTTGCGCTCAACGGCAACGTCAGGAATCACGCCGCGCCCCTCGATGCGCTCACCTTTGGCGTTGGTAAATCCTATTTCGCTGAATGCGAGTTCGCCGCCGCCGGGTAGCGCGGCGTAGCCCAAAAACGCGAGCAAACAGCCGCACGAAACTTCGCCAACGACGATGGCGCGGCCGGTCGATTGCAGCGCTGCGGCCGTGGCCTCAGACGCGCTCGCGCTGTCGGCGTCCATGAGCACGGCGACCTTGCCTGCGTAGGCATCCGGTTTGCCGGGAACGCTGGCCTCAGGGGAAGAAATCTTGACGAAACCAAATGCTATCGTGACCGGTTTTCCGGTGCGCGTTTCGGTGCGACCGATGACTGTTTTTGTCTTCAAGAAGCTGCCGACGATTGCTTCGGCCATCGCGCCCGAGCCACCGCCATTGCCGCGCAAATCGAGCACCAGCGCGGGTGTGTCTTTCAAGGCATCGATTGCGCTCAGCACGTTGCTGCGCAACGATTCCTGAAACGACGTGAAGCGCACGTAACCGATGCCAGAGGGCAAGACACGGCTGGTTACGAGCGGTCGTGTCGACAGCGATTTGGGACGCAGCCGCACGTCGAATTCAGTTCCGTCGACGCGTGCGAACGACAGTCCGAATGTCGCGCTTCTGGAGTCACGAATCGCCGCACTGGAAACCACGTTCATTCGGCGCAATGGCATGCGCAACGCCGCCTGTGGTGACGAGGTTTTTCGCGCTGCCTGCGCCCATGTTTGCCACTGCGCCTGCGCATCCGTTCCATCGATGCGCAGCAAGCGCATTCCCGCGCGCACGCCAGACCAATATGCGTCAGATTCAGGATTTACCGACAACACGACGAGCGCGCCCTCAATCAGCCGGATATTGAGCCCGAGCGAGAGAACCTGTTGCTCTTTTCGCTGCACCACAGCTTTGGGTGATTCGACGCGGGTATGCACGTCTGCGAGTTCGCCCGCCATCTGATCAAGGCGATCCCAGAACTCATCATCGGTCTGGGCTGCCAGCGCGAGCGGCTGCCATTTGTCGCGAGCTGCACGCCAATTAACGCCGTTCAAATCGGCGCGGTAATAGTGATCGTTGACCGTGTTCCACACCGCCTCAATCGCGGCGATGCGCACGGCGGGCGTGGCATTCGCGCTTTGCTCGACTGATGAAATTGGCACGCGGCGACCGATAATGTTGTACGGGTCGATGCTGGCGCAGCCGCTGGCCAGGAGTGCAGTTGCCGCGAGCAGAAGCGTCGCACTATCGCGGTGAAACCGCTCCCACAGACGCTTCCAAACGAACCGATCAACGCCGCGCATCATCCTCAGCATCGTAGCGGCGCGTGGTGATCGCGATTTTTGGCGCGTACGCTGTGGCTAGCGCACGAATGTAGGTGAGTTTGCCTGCGATCACCTCGGACACGGCTTTGATGCCATCTTCGCTGACAATCTTATCCGCGACCGCCTTCTCAAAACGCTCACGCAGTGCGGGCGCAACGTTGGCGCGAATTCGCCCCAGCACGAAAGTTTCGGCGTCATCAATGTTGGCAAACGATTTGGCAACAGGCATACCGAGCGGCGAGCCCTCGATAATGACCAGTCGATTGGCTTCGCTCTCGTCCTGATGAAGCTGGCGGTGTGGGTCAAGGGGTTGTGACAAAAGTTAGCTCCGGTTCGTCTATGCCCGCCGCGTCCGGTCGAACGCCTCGGCGACGCATCCATTGAGTCTTGCGCGGCACTTGCATTTGCAGACAATCATAGCGATATTGAGGGTATGCGCTGCCGTCCGCTCATTGACGGTCACAATTTACGCCACCGGGAGAAATAAAAATGTCTGATGTCATCAACGTACCGAACCCACCGAACGACGGGCAGCCCAGCGAGGCGACGATCCAGATCACGCACATCACCTATGCGCTTTATGCGCTCGGGATGGTGACCGGCATCTTCGCCATCGCCGGGCTAATCGTGGCCTACATCAAGCGTGACGACGCAGTAGGCAGCTACCTCACCTCGCACTATAGCTGGCTGATTCGCACTTTCTGGTGGGGCGCGCTGTGGACCACCATCGGCATCATTCTGGCCATCGTCGCCGTCGGATTTATCGTGCTCGCCGTGGTCTGGATCTGGTGGGTTTACCGCATCATCAAGGGCTGGCTGCGACTGACCGAAAAGCGCGAGGTCGCGTAACGTTCTCCGCCGTGAGATTGCCTAGTTCATCTGGCTCGTCTTCAAGGTTTCGTGCTGAGGGGCCTGAGACGGAAGCTGCGACTGCGTCTGATAGACCCAATCCACCAGAGCGTCGAGCGCCCTTTGTCCGGCCTCGGCGTTGCCGTGATTGATCATTCCTACAAAAATCATCTTGCGATCATTGGGCAGCAGCAGATAACCCGCCAGTGCTTTAACGCCAGTTAGCGTGCCAGTTTTCAGGTACGCCGAGCCCTCGGCCTGACTATTGACGAAGCGCTTGACCAGCGTACCGTCAGTGGCGGCGAGCGGCAGCGACGAGACAAAGTCACTCGCGAACGGCGCGGTTAATCCGTACTCCAGCAGCTTCGCCATGCTCTGCGTAGAAATGCGCTCGACGCGAGAGAGCCCGGAGCCGTTTTCGATCACCAGATCGTTGATATCGAAACCGCGACTCTTCGCCCAATCCTGAATGCTGCGACCCGCGCGCTTCGTCTGCGCGGGCTTCTTGCTGAGTTCGGCGTCGATGCTCAACAACAACTGTCGCGCCATCACGTTGTTGCTGAATTTATTGATGTCGGTAACCATCGAGGCGAGCGGCGCGGACGTGTGGGTGTGCAGCACGCGCGCGTTCTTCGGCGCTGCGCCGTCCTTCATGATGCCCGTCCAGATGCCGCCTGCGTCGCGCCACATGCGCGCGAACGTGCCCGCCAGCAAGCCGTTGTGATCGAACAGGCTGACGTACCAATCCTTGTCGGCGCAATCGCGCGCGTAGGTGCCAGTGAAGCTCGCTGAGGCACTGTTGCCGTTGCTGGCAAAGCTCGGTGTGACGAGGCTGCGCCAATCGCCGCAACTGCCGCCTGTGACGCGCAATCGGTTGGTCACCGTCAGCCCATCAGGCGGCGGGCCATCAATCGTGACTGCGACCGAATTGTCGGGCTGCGGCGCAAATCTGAAGCCGACCGATTTGAAATTGAAGAGCAGCGCGTCGGGCCCGACGTTGTAGGGGCGAAGCGCCTGACCGTCGAACAGCGCCGGATCGTGCGCAGCCCCGGCAAAGCGTGTGCGGTCGAGCAGGATGTCACCAGCGATTTCACGAACGCCGCGATCCCGCAACGACTTGATCGCCGTCTGCAAATGATCCGCAACGAACTTCGGGTCACCGCTGCCGCGCAGGTAAAGCGGCCCTTGCAGCACGCCGCCTTCGATGCGGGATGTGGTGGAAAACGTCGTCTTCCAGGTGTAATTCGGCGTCAACACGTCGAGGCCAACGAGCGTCGTGACGATTTTCATGGTGGACGCCGGATTCATCGGCACCGTGCTGCGATGCGCGATCAGCGGTTCGATGTTGCCGACTTCGCGCACGTAAATGCTGATTGCGTTCACCGGCACACCAGCGTCACGCATCGATTTCGTCACAGGCTCGGGTAGCGTCGCGTGGGCCACCAGTGAAGCAAGCAAAACAGCGGCACCGGCCGCGTCAACAATGAATCTGGACATGGCGAAATTATCGGTTACCCGAAGCAGCGAGTGCGCGTCTTGCTCCAGATCACAATAATTGTTCTAATACGGACTAATGAATTCCGATGCCTTGGTTCCAACCTTCATGCCCACGCTGCGCCAATTGATTCGCTGCACTCAAGCGTTCGAGCGCTTTTCCGGCGCACACGTCAAAAAGATGGGGCTGACCGAATCGCAATTTGACGTGATCGCAACGTTGGGCAACACCCAAGGCATGATCTGCAAAGAATTGGGTGAACGCACACTAATCACCAAGGGCACATTGACCGGCGTGCTCGACCGCATGGCCGCGCGCGGTCTCGTTTCGCGGAAGGCGGACGCCGACGATGCACGGCGCACACACATCTCGCTCACGCGAAAGGGCGCGCTCTTATTTGACGACGCTTTTCCTGCGCACATGCAACATTTGCAGCGCGTGTTTGACCGCATTCCTCCAGCAGAACTTATTTCGCTGCAAAACCATCTGGGTGATTTGCGTTTGGCATTTGAAGAGGCTCTAGCATGACAAAACCGGCAACTGATCTGATTTCCGCGCCCGTCTGGGACGGCTTTGTACGCTGCTTTCACTGGTCGCTAGTGACGTTGTTCGTGATTTCGGTGACCAGCGGCAAAGTCGGCGGCGAATGGATCGTCTGGCACATGCGAAGCGGCTACGCCATCCTCACGCTCGTCGTTTTCCGCCTGATCTGGGGGTTCGTCGGCGGCGAATATGCGCGCTACGGCTCATTCCTCGCAGGGCCGGTGCGCGGCTTCAAATTCGCGAAAGGTTTGCTCGGAAAGACGCATGAGTACGTGATCGGGCACAACCCGGTGGGCGGCTGGATGGTCGTCGCGCTGCTGCTGCTGCTCGGTGTGCAGGCTGGGCTCGGCCTGTTCAGTAATGACGAAATCGCCACCACCGGGCCGCTCGCGCGCTACGTGTCGGACGCCACTTCAATCACCTTGATGGGGCGGCACCGCCTGATTGGCGACATTCTGCTGGTTCTGGTCGGCGTGCATATTGCTGCGGTGCTTTTTCACGTATTTGTAAAAAAAGAAGGTATCGTGCGTGCCATGATCTCGGGGCGCAAGGCGTTGCCGCCGGCACTCGCGAGCGAGGCGCACGGTGCGCGCAAAGCCTCACTGCCGCTTGGTTTCGTTGTCCTGTCCCTGGCCATTGCCGCTGTCGTCATCGCGGTCAACTGGCCCGCGTTATTCAAGTCCTGATTGCGTTTGTCCCTGCTTTTTATTGTCCTTGTCTCTTTCTGGAGTTCATATGAAAAATCTCACCAAAATCGCTCTCGTGACGGCTGCCGTCGCTGTCGCCAGCTCCGCTTTCGCGCAACCGAAGCCGGAAGCCTTCGTTAAACATCGTCAATCGGCTTTGTCATTGATGGGGTGGTATTTCGGCTCGCTTGGGCCGGTCGCCAAAGGCGAAAGGCCCTTCAACAAAGAAGAGGCCATCAAAGCCACCGCGCTCGTTGCCACGCTGGCCAAGCTGCCGTACGACAGCTTTGTTGCAGGCACTGAAAACGTTGGCAATACGCGTGCGCTGCCCAGCGTCTGGAGCGACAACGCGAAGTTCAAAGAGCTCGCCAGCAAAATTGGCGTGGAAACCGACAAACTCGCAGCAGTCGCCGCAGCGGGCGATGTCGATGGCTTCAAGAAGCAGTTTGGTGTCGTCGGTGGCACCTGCAAAGCCTGCCACGACGACTTCCAGAAAAAGCCGTAACGACAAGCCCGTGTTCTGGCTCGAAGCGCCCGCTCCATGCGGGCGTTTTTGTTTCTGTGATCGACGATCCGGCGAGCTATCAGCTTTTTACTGAAAACGCCTTTTTATCGGGGCTGAACGCGAGATTGCCTATTTATCGACTCTGATGAATTTATCGATATAGCCCCGGTGCAACGGTTAATTCACGATAAAGCTGATGAGTTTTACTTTCCCAGCAATACCTTCTTCAACCAAAGCCCGCGATCCTTGCGCGCCTCTTCGTTTAGCAGTTCATCCGAGTCAAACATTTGCCTCGTTTTCGGTTGCAATGCGGCGCGGTACAAGTCCACCTGCTCCAGCGTTTGCACCCATTCATCGCCGCTGGCGAACTGAAAATACACCTTCGCAGGTGCGGCGTATTTGATCCACCGTTCCGGGTCGAGCGGTTCGATGGCGGCCAGATAGCTGATCCATTCGGTTTTGTTGAACGCGTCGCGGAAGCGCTTGGCTTTCGGTTGATCGGTTACCTGCAGCCAGCCGCTCGGCTTGCCTGGCGGGCTCATGAGCAGCAGCGCGTCGACACGCGGCTCGATTGCGGCGAGCAGCGTGCCCGCCCAAGCGCCGTAGCGCTGGCCGACGACGGCCACTTTTTCGATGTTGAATTCTGGTCGGCTGGCCGCCCAGTCGAGCGTGCGGCGCGAATCAACAACGGCGGCAACGATGCTGTCGGCGTCGCTCGCCGTGCTGTTGCCGCGCGCAAAGTACGGTTGCTTGAACGGCAGTTCCACCAGAATGGAGGCAATCCCGCTCGCGGCGAGCGCTTGCGCCTCCTGCACAAACATGGCGCGCTTGACCTCCTGGCCCTCCCGGTGCAGCCAGAGCACGGTCGGGTGCTTGCCTTTCTTGAGCGGTACGATGACCGTTAGTTCGACCTCGTCGCTTAGCGCGTCGTCGTTGCGAGAGAGCTTCCATTCGGTCACATCGCAGCATTTGGCCTTGCGAACCACGCCACTGGCGATCGCGGGAACGGTTGTGGCCCTGGTGTAGTCAAAAAATTGAGCGAGCTCGGGCGGTGCTTTTTGAGCATAAGCGACGTTTGCGAGTGCAATAAAAACTAAACTGGGCACCAATATGTTGATAGCGTTAAACCAGAGTCGACGCATGAAAGGTTTCTCCTTGATTGAACGACACAACTGCAACACAGTCAGGAATTCGTTATGTTGATTCGCCGTCCTTCCGACATTTTGCCCTCCGAGATCAATTCGATGTCCGAGTTCAACGCTCGCCGCGACTGGCTCAAGCAAGCTGCGGGTCTTGGGCTGATTGCGGGCTTGCCTGTGCTAGCTGCATGTGACGCCCAGGCACAAGGCGCGAAGCTCATGGGCGTGAAGCCGAACCCCACTTTCGTGCTGCCCGATGAAAAGCTCAATAAATTTGACGAACTGAAGGGCTACTGTAATTTCTACGAATTTGGCACTGACAAAACCGACCCCCCGGCGATGGCAAAATCGCTCAAGACGCGTCCGTGGACGGTCGCGGTTGAAGGCGAAGTGTTGAAACCTCAGGTGTTTGACATCGATTCGCTGTACAAACTCGCGCCATTGGAAGAGCGCATTTATCGCTTTCGTTGCGTCGAGGCGTGGTCGATGGTGATTCCGTGGGTCGGTTTTCCGCTCGCAGAGCTGATCAAACGCGTTCAGCCCAAAGGCAACGCGAAATACGTCGAATTCGTCACCCTCGCGGACAAGGCGCAGATGCCGGGCCTGCGCGCTGGCGTGCTCGACTGGCCGTACACCGAGGGCCTGCGCATGGACGAGGCGATGCATCCGCTGACGCTGTTGACGCTCGGCGCGTTCGGCGAAATGCTGCCGAACCAGAACGGCGCGCCGGTGCGCATGATTGTGCCGTGGAAATATGGCTTTAAAGGCGGCAAATCGATTGTCAAAATCCGTTTCGTCGAGAAAGAGCCGCGCACCGCCTGGGTTAAGGCAGGCCCAAGCGAGTATGGTTTTTATTCCAACGTGAATCCAACAGTCGATCATGCGCGCTGGAGCCAGGCCAGTGAGCGTCGCCTTGGCGAATTTGGCAAGCGCAAGACGCTGATGTACAACGGCTACGGCGATCAGGTCGCGTCGATGTATGCCGGGATGGATTTGAAGAAGTTTTTCTGACGACGCTGCGATTTTCCGAAGCAGCCCAGCTTTGTCAACAAGCCGCTGACACCCTTCGCTCTATCCATGGCCCTTCATTTCGCAAGCTCAAATTCGGTTCTCGGCGCGCGCGACGGGCGAGCCCCCAGCACGACCACCGTCCAGCGCGTCAAGTGGGCACTGATCATCCTCGGCATGCTGCCGCTGATGCGGCTGGTCATCGGTTATTTCACCAATCAACTCGGCGCGAATCCTATCGAATTGATTACGCGTTCCACCGGAACGTGGACGCTAATCGGGCTCGCCGTTACGCTCTCGATCACGCCCTTGCGCAAGCTCCTGAACTGGCCGTGGCTCGTCCGTCTGCGTCGCACAGCGGGGCTGCTGGCGTTTTTCTACGTCTGTCTGCACTTCACGACCTACATCTGGTTTGACCGCTTTTTTGATGTGCAGGACATCATCAAGGACGTGATCAAGCGGCCGTTTATTACCGTCGGATTCGCGGCGTTTTTGCTGTTCATCCCGCTGGCCGTGACATCTAACAACGCGATCATCAAAAAGCTCGGCGCCACGCTCTGGCAGCGCATTCATTACCTCGTCTATTTAATCGCCATTCTCGGCGTCGTTCACTACTGGTGGCTGGTGAAAAAGGATCTGACTCAGCCGATTATTTATGCTGGCGTGTTCGCGGTGCTGCTCGGGCTGCGGGTGTTCTGGAAGTTGCGGCAAACGGCAGTTACGCGAGCGCCTTCCGTCACAAAGCTAACATCCGGCTGATCTGCCCTCAACCTGTTTCGCGGCGATTTAAAACTCGCAATGGCCGCACTCAGCTGCAAGTCCTATGAAAACTTATTTGGTATCCATCGCTTTTCGTGGCTGCACCTTTCTGATTGCGCCGACGCTATGGATGTTGCCCCTATCTATGGCCGGGGCACAGGAGACGGAGGACTGGGGGGCTAAATTCCAGAGCACTTACGTTGCGCAGAGCAAACGCCCGTTCGCTGCGGTCTACACGGGACCGAACAGCCTGATTCCGGAAAAGGAATTCAGCTATTCGTTCACCGCGACCGCTGCACTTGGCTTTCGACCGTGGTCAGGCGCGGAAATTTACCTGAATCCCGAGCTTTCGCAGGGCGTACCGCTTTCGGGCTTGACGGGGCTTGGCGGCTTTCCCAACGGCGAATTGGCGCGAACCTCGGGCCCTACGCTTAAGCTGTACCGCGCCCGCTCGTTTCTTCGGCAGACTTGGGGGCTCGGCGGCGAAACGGAAAGAATCGACAGTGACTTCAATCAGCTGGTCGGCATCGCGGACAAACGGCGAGTCGTTTTAACCCTGGGCACGGTGTCGATTCAGGATATTTTTGACGCTAACACCTACAGTCACGACCCGCGCACCCAATTTTTGAATTGGGCCCTGATTACGCACGGCGCGTATGACTTCGCCGCCGACGCGCGCGGGTATACGACGGGTGGGGCGCTTGAGTATTTCCACGGAGACTGGGCCGTTCGATTCGGCCGCTTCGCCATGCCCAAGGAACCCAATCAACAGGCGCTGGACGCCCGGCTCTTCAAAAACTATGGCGATCAGATTGAGGTGGAGCGCGCTCACACGTTCATGCAGCAACCGGGAAAACTTCGTTTGCTCGCGTTTCGTAACGTGGCGAAGATGTCGCGCTACAGCGATGCGCTTGTGCTTGCGTCCCAAGCTCGGTCGACGCCCGATCTCAACGCGGTCCGCACGAGTCAGCGCGTAAAGTACGGATTTGGCGTCAACGTTGAGCATGCGATCACAGCTGATGTCGGCGTCTTTGCACGTGCGATGTGGGCCGACGGCAACACCGAAACGTATGCCTACACCGAGATTGATCGATCGTACTCGATGGGTGCTCTTGCCAAAGGCAGCGCATGGGACCGCGCGCAAGATACGACAGGCGTTGCGCTCGCTGTCAACGGCTTGTCCGGGCCACATCGGCGGTATCTGGAGCGGGGCGGCATCGGCTTTTTCATCGGTGACGGCGCGCTAAATTATCGACCGGAAATGATCGTGGAATCTTTCTACAGCTTGAACTTGGTCAAGGGCGTATGGCTCAGCGCCAACGCACAATACATCCGAAACCCGGCGTACAACGCAGATCGCGGCCCGGTGAAAATCGGCACGCTTCGACTGCATGCGGAGTTTTAGGGTCATGCGCACTTCGCATTGATGCAAGCTTTGCATCGGCAGTCGCTGGCATTCTGGCACGAATCTTTTTAACATCCAGCGTATCAGTCGCCACTCGCGACCTATTTTGCGGTCAAAAAACTCATGCAGCGCGTTCTAGTTTTAGGTGCCGGGATTCTCGGTGTTCACACGGCATATTTTTTGCGGCAGCGTGGCTACGACGTCACAGTTGTGGATCGTCAGCCCGGACCGGCGCTAGAAACAAGTTTTGCCAACGGCAGCCAGATTTCGGTGAGCCAGTCTGATCCGTGGGCGAGCCCGCACGCACCGTTAAAAATCTTGAAGTGGTTGGGCAAGGAAGACGCGCCTTTGCTGTTCCGGCTGCGTATGGACGTGAACCAGTGGCGCTGGGGACTGCGTTTTCTCTACGAATGTCTGCCTAGTCGCGCCGAGCACAACACGCTGCAGGCGATGCGGCTGTCCGAATACAGCCGCCGCACGCTGCAAGCGCTGCGCCTCGAAACCGGCATCCAGTACGATCATTCCGAAGCTGGCATCATGATGATTCACTCGAATCGGAAGAGCTTTGATGATGCGGCAGAAGCTGCGCAATTGCTGATTCGCAATGGCGAGCGACGGGATGTGTTGACGGTCGCGGAAGCGGTGAAAATTGAGCCCGCCTTAACCCACACCGCGCCCACACTGGCCGGGGCGATTTACGCGCCTAACGATGAATCGGGCGATGCTTACAAATTCACCATTGCGCTGGCGGAGCGCGCGACGCACATGGGCGTTGAATTTCGCTATGGCACCACGATCAAACGCATCGACCGTGAAGGGGGTGAAGTTACCGGCATAGTTTGCGTAGGGCGCGAGTTACACAAAAACGTGCCCGCCTTGGGTGACGAGGCGGGCAGCTCCCGCCCTACTACTGAGATCACGCTTCAGGCAGACGCCTATGTCGTTGCCCTCGGCTCATATTCCTCAGCGTTGCTAGCAGGCGTCGGTGTCGACGCACTCATCTACCCAGCCAAAGGCTACAGCGCAACCCTGCCCATCGTGAATCAACCCGGTGCGCCGCTTGGCAGCATTACTGACGACGAAATGAAAATCGTATTCACCACGATTGGGGATCGTCTGCGCATCGCCGGAACAGCGGAGTTGAATGGGTTCGACACCACGCTAAATCCGGTGCGCTGCGAAGCATTGACCCGACGCGCGAAGCATCACTTCCCCGAACTCTGCGATTGGGACTCAGTCACCTACTGGACCGGCCTGCGCCCGGCAACGCCATCGAATCTTCCGATCATCGGGCAGTCAAAATTGAAGAACCTTTATCTCAATACCGGTCACGGCACCTTGGGCTGGACCGAAGGCCCCGGTTCGGCAAAAGCGTTGGTCGACATCATCGCGGGAACCAAACCCGAGGTGGACTATGAATTCCTTGGCCAGCCCCGTGCGTAGCCAACGGGTTGCCGAAACGTAAAATCATGGCTTCCTCGCCACTGACCGCGCCCAAGTGAATCTACGCCCCATTGTTTTCTCGGCGACTGCCGCCATCGTCGCCGCTTCAACGCTTTTCGCGCTTGCGCAGACGGCTGCGCCCGCGCCTGCGGTGCCTGCCATCGTCGAAATCCCCGTTCCCGCTGTCAACGCCGCGGCGTATCTGGTGGTCGAAGCGACCAGCGGTCAAGTTTTGGCCGAGCAAAACACGCGACAAAAGCGCGATCCCGCGTCGCTCACCAAATTGATGACGGCGTATCTCGTATTCGACGCGCTGCATCAAAAGCAGATCAGCCTCGGCCAGCGCGTGCGCGTGCCCGAGCGTGCATGGAAAGCTGAAGGTTCGCGCATGTTCATCGCACCGGGCGCGCCAGTGACAGCCGAGGACATGATTCGCGGTCTGATCATCCAGTCAGGCAACGATGCCGCGATTGCGCTGGCGATTGCGGTCGCCGGAAACGAAGGCGAATTCGTGACGAAAATGAATCGCGAAGCGAAGAAACTCGGCATGACAGATACCCAGTTTCTGAACCCAACCGGCCTCACGCAACAGGGTCACTATTCCACAGCGCGTGATCTCGCCGTTCTGTCATTGGCGTTGATGCGCGACTTTCCGCAATACACGAAGTTCTATGCTGAAAAGTCGTTTACATTCAATAAAATCACGCAGGAAAATCGCAATCGCCTGCTGTTTCTTGACCCCACGGTCGACGGACTGAAAACGGGCCACACCGACGCGGCTGGCTGGTGTCTGATCACAACGGTCAATCGTTCGCCGCGCAAATTGTTGACTGTCGTGCTTGGTGCGCCCAATGAATCCGCGCGCCTCAATGAATCACGCAAATTGATCGACTGGGCGTTCACGGCGTTCGAGGGTAAACGGCTATACGAGGCGAAAAAACCGATCCAGCAATTGACCGTGTGGAAAGCCACCGTCGACTCGATTCCTGTTGGCTTCAACGACGACGTGACCGCAGTCACCACGACCGGCAGGAGCTGGGATATCACCACTGAACTGACCATTGTTGAGCCGAAATTCGGCCCCATCGCGGCGGGCGACACGGTTGGCTTGCTCAAGGTGAAACGCGCGGGCAGTCTGATTTACGAGCGTAACGTGATCGCCATGGAATCCGCCCCCGCTGCCCCCATATGGAAGCGCATGTGGCATTCCGTGGTGCTCTTCTTTAAAGGGTTAGTGAAATGATTTTTCTTAACGGTGCCTGGATGCCGATTGAAGACGCGAAAGTCAGTGTGCTTGACCGTGGTTTTATTTATGGCGATGGCGTTTACGAATATGTGCCCGTGATCAACGGCAAGCCATATCGACTGGAGGGACATCTGGTTCGCCTCAACAATTCATGCAAGGAAATCGGCCTGACCAATCCGTATTCGAACGCCGAATGGACGAAGCTCGTTCATGACATCGTAGAAAAAAACGGCAGACATGATCAGGGTGTGTACTGGCAGATCACGCGCGGTGTGGCCAAGCGCGATCACAGTTTTCCGGTCGGGGTGACACCCACCGTATTCATGATGTCGAACCCGTTGCCGAAGCTCACACAGGCGCAAATCGACAACGGCGTGCCCTGCTTCACCTTCCCGGACACGCGCTGGCATCGTTGTCATATCAAGAGCATTTCGCTCTTGGGCAACGTGCTTGCCAAGCAGCATGCCAGCGAGCAGGGCGGCGCTGAGGTCGTGATGTTGCGTGATGGCTTCCTTACCGAAGCGTCGGCATCAAATGTATTCTGCGTGTTCGGTGACACCATCGTCTCGGCACCGAAAGACAATCACATTCTGGGCGGCATTACGCTGGATGCAGTGTCCGATCTTGCGAAAAAAGCAGGTATGAAACTTGAAGTCCGACCGGTATCGGCGGCGCAGATGTGGTCGGCGGACGAGATGTGGTTGTCGTCGTCCAGCAAAGGCGTACTCGCGATCACCACGCTCGACGACAAGCCGATTGGCAACGCCGCGCATAGGGGAAAACCGGGGCCGGTGTTCAGGAAAATGTTTGCGCTGGTTCAAGCCGATTTATACGGCCATGACTGAACCCACGCATCCCGTGCAGACCCCCGCCAAGGTCGCGGCGTACAAAGACACACTGTTCGAATTCCCCACTGACTATCCGCTAAAAGTCGCGGGTAAAAATACACCCGGACTGGAAGCGACGGTGGTCGAAATTGTGAGTCGTCACGTCAAGGATTTTGATCCAACAACGGTAACAGTTCGCGAATCCAGCGGTGGTAAATACCTCGCCGTATCAGTGAATTTTGTTGCGCAGTCGAAAGCGCAACTGGATTCGCTGTATCAGGATTTGACAGATCACGTCGACGTCGTCTGGGCGCTTTAGTTAGAGCAATCGCCGTGAAAATCCGGGCGCTGGGCTGTGTTGACTATGAAGTAGCTTGGGCCGACATGCGCGCCTTCACCAACGCGCGCACGAAAGAAACGGAAGACGAGCTCTGGATCGTCGAGCACCCGCCCGTGTTCACGCAAGGCGTCGCTGGCAAGCCCGAACACCTGCTGTTCACCCCGCCCAATATCCGCGTTGTCAAAACTGATCGAGGTGGGCAGATCACCTATCACGGGCCGGGACAGGCGATGCTCTATGTACTGCTTGATCTCAAGCGCGCTGGTTTTGGCGTGCGTGAGTTGGTCATTCGGATTGAGAATGCAGTGATCGCGGCGCTCGCGAGCTATGGCATCAAAGCGTATGGAAAGCGAGATGCACCAGGGGTTTACGTCAAGTTGAAAGCGCGTGATGAAGCCAAAATTGCTTCGCTCGGCCTGAAGATAAGAAACGGCTGCTGCTATCACGGTGTCGCGTTCAACGTGGACATGGACTTGACGCCGTTTTCCTTCATCAATCCGTGTGGATTTGAGGGCTTGCGGGTCACTCATCTACATGAGTTAGGCGTGAAAGCACCACTGGATGCGGCTGCCATGGCGTTGGCCCGCCAACTCGAACGACAGCTAAGCGCACCCGCCAAGTGACAAAATAGAGGGATGGACATCGCAACATTCGCCCCCGAATCCGTCACGCCTTCCAACGCCGTAGGCGCGACACCGAGTAACGCCGCAGGCGCGAACCTCAGCAACGCCGCAGGCGCGAACCTCAGCAACGCCGCAGGCGTTAAGCACAAAGGTGAAGGCAAAACCGCGCGCATTCCGATCAAGGTGGTCGCTGCACCCATGCTGCGCAAGCCGGACTGGATTCGCGTGAAAACGCCGACCGGTGCGGCCGCTGCACGCTTTGGTGAAATCAAAAAAATCCTGCGCGAACACAATCTGCATTCGGTCTGCGAAGAGGCGAGCTGTCCGAACATCGGCGAGTGTTTCGGCAAGGGCACCGCCACCTTCATGATCATGGGTGATATCTGCACGCGGCGCTGTCCATTTTGCGATGTCGGCCACGGCCGCCCAAACCCGCTCGACGTTGACGAGCCAAAAAATCTCGCGAAAACGATCGCCGCGCTGCGCCTGAAATACGTGGTGATCACCAGCGTGGATCGTGATGATTTGCGTGACGGCGGAGCGGCGCATTTCGTGGAATGCATCAAACAGGTTCGCGCGCAATCGCCGAAAACTACCGTCGAAGTGCTGGTGCCTGATTTCCGGGGTCGTGTCGATAAAGCTCTGGCGATTCTCGAATCTGCGCCGCCGGACATCATGAATCACAACATGGAAACCGTGCCGCGCCTTTACAAACAAGCGCGCCCCGGTTCCGACTACACCCATTCGCTGGCGCTGCTGCGCGATTTCAAGGCAAAATTTCCCAACGTTCCGACCAAGAGCGGCTTGATGGTTGGTCTCGGTGAAACCGACGAAGAAATCTTGCAAGTCATGCGCGACATGCGTGTACATCACATCGACATGCTGACCATCGGCCAGTATCTGCAACCGTCACAGGGCCACCTGCCGGTGCTCCGTTACGTGCATCCCGACACCTTCGCCATGTTCGAGCGCGAGGCCTATGCAATGGGCTTCAAGCACGCCGCCGTTGGTGCGATGGTGCGTTCTTCGTATCACGCCGACAAACAGGCTGATGGCGTGGTTGCGGCCTAGCTTCACTGGCGATTCTTCGTACCAGTTGCTACTTTCGATTGCAGTTAGATCGGCGTATGTTTCCGTAGAAATGGCAGTATTCGCTCGATCAAATCGGGCAGCACACCGAGGTCATGACCCATGCCATCAATCTCGGTGTACTCGCTGCCAGCAATCTTTTTTGCGGTGTCTTCACCGTTCTTCAAGGGCACCAGTGGATCGTCTTTGCCGTGAATCACGAGGGTCGGCGCACTGATCTTTCGCACCTCGTTGCTGCGATCGCCGGAGGCCATGATGGCGCCCATTTGCTTGATTGTGCCAGCGGGATAAAACGAGCGGTCGAACGCTTCGCCGATGCGCTGGCGCACCTCCGCCTCGATCATCGGATATTTCGGGCTGCCGATCACAGCGAGCACTTTCACGAAATGCTCGATGATGTCTTCGCGCTGGCGGCTCTTCGGGCGCTTTAACAAGGCCATCGTTGCTGCGGGCGTGGCCTGCGGTAATCCGCGCGCGCCGGTTGTACTCATGATACTGGTCAGCGAGAGCACGCGATCCGGATGGTGACTCGCGAGCCCCTGCGCGATCATGCCGCCCATCGACACGCCGATCACGTGGCAGCGGGTGATGCTCAGCGCGTCGAGCACGCCCCGCGTGTCCTCGACCATGTCGCGCAGCGTGTACTCGGTACGAACCGGCAGGCCGAGTCGAAATTTGATGCCCATCCATGCGAGATTCGGCACTTTTACTGTGCTCTTGTGCGACAAACCGATGTCGCGATTGTCCAGTCGCAGCACGCGGTAACCCGCATCGGTCAAGGCTTTCACGAAGGCCGGTGGCCATGCCACTAACTGCATGCCGAGGCCCATAATGAGCAGCACCGTGGGTGCGCCGTCGGGCCGACCGGGCTCGTTGAGCTCAACCTCAAAATCGAGGCCGTTTGCTTTAACTTTCATCAGCGCCTCGTGCTAACCGAACAAGAACCGCGCAGCCGTCGGCGGCGTAAACGCTTGCCACGTACCGGCCCGCTGCGCCAGACGATCAGCGATCACGTACCACGCCGCAGGGTTCGCGCCGATACCTAAATGGCTGGCGAAAATTTCAATGTTCTCAATCGCAGAATTACTCGCGACAGGCTTTTGAATACTAGCGGGCCAGGCCACCACGCCATCAGTTTTCGAGTACAGGCTGGTGTAGGGAACCGGCGGCGCTTCGGCAATCGCGCGCAGCATTACCTCATCCGGCAAAGTCTCGCCCGACAGCATTGAATAGACACGCCACGCATGGGTCGAGCGTGGGCTCTGCGCGAACGGCGTACCGAGCGTGATTACGGTGCGCACGGCTTTCGGTGCCAGCTTAGACATTTCGCGCGCGTACACGCCGCCGAGGCTCCAGCCGATCAGCGACACCGGTTGCTGCGTGTCCTTGTAGACCGCCTCAAGCTGCTCCTGCATGCGCGCCAGCACACCCTTGCGCGGCCCACGATTCATGCCCTGATACCAGCCATGAACTTCGTAACCCAGGTCTTTCAGGAACGCACGCAACGGACGCGTTGACGTATCGCCCGCAGCGAGACCGGGATACACGATGACGTGCTGCACGGTGCCGGGTATCGGACGCGGCCACGAACCCATCATATTGAGCATGGGCCACGCCAGAAGCGCGGTGCCCCACTCCCAAGGCGCGCGTGCTTCAAGTGCCATCAGAAACGGATTCGGAGCTTTTTCGTTAGCGAATTGATTCAACACGAATTCCTTGCGACATCCGCAGGATAAAAGTTACACGATGCTAGCGGGCGCTTATCGAGCCTTTGCTCAAACTTTTCGCTGCGGATTCCACCGTTGCAGCGACCTTCTTGCGCGCTGCGGGCGTTTTCGTCGCCGTCCTGATAGCCGCCTTCGGTTTGGCTTTGGTCACGGACAGCGCGGCATTGGCGGCAATTGCAATCACCTCACCGCGCTCTTTCTCCAGCGCTACTTTGGCTTCGGCGAGTGCGATCAGTTCATCGAATCCGCCCGCAATCGCCATCGCGAAATCGTGCAGATCCGGAACCGCCTCTTTGCAGGCGATGATGCCGAAATCGATACGCCCACAATACGTTTGCACCGTGATATTCAACGCCAGGCCATGAGTGATTATCGACACCGGAAAGAACGTTTTCATCTGCGCACCCGCCAGGTATAGCGGCACCTGTGGCCCCGGCACGTTGCTGATCGCCACGTTCGCGACCGGCGGCAGGCGCTCCATGAGCTTGGTGCTCGCCACCGCCGCATTGAGTCGCGACACCATCAGTGGCGCCAGCAGCCCGGGATAGTCGGTCGGCAACACGCTCTTCAAACGCTTGAGTGACTCCTTGATCTTGTTGGTCGAGGTGACAATCGCCGTCCAGCGCTTAGCCGCATCGCCGTGATGGGTGCCGAGTTCTGCAAGCACCATCGACGCCTGATTGTTCAGCTCCTTGTTGCTCTCTTCGCGCAGGCTCACAGGCATCGCGGCGACCAGCGTTTTCTTCGGTAACGCGTTGTGCGACTTGAGATAGGTGCGCAACGCCGAGGCGCAGACGAACAGCACGCCGTCGTTCACGGAGCCGCCTAGCACCTTCGCTGCGGCGCGCGTTTCGGCAAATGACAACGTCGCGGTCGAAAAATTTCGCTTCGCCGAAATGTTTACATTGAACGGCGTGCGCGGCGCGAAATTGAACGGCACCTTGCGGTTCGACAGCGCCTTCTTGAGCATCGGCGATGCGGCCTGCGCCACCGCACCTGCCAGGCTGGGCAGCGACTTGGCGATCTTTGCGTATTGCGCGAGCGAATTTGAGAATGCTGCCCCAATCATCTCGCCGATTTTCATGCTGGTTTTGGGTGGGACGGCGCGCGCTACGGCCGCTGGCACGTCGCGCGGCGTCGCCGATAAATCGAGAATCGAATTGGCGAGCACGATGCCGCCCTTGCCATCAAGCGCCGCGTGATGCACTTTGCCGTAAAAACCGATCTCGCCCGTCTTCAACCCTGAGAACACGCTGAACTGCCACAACGGCTGCGAGCGATCCAGCAGGCGCGCATGCTCTTTGGCGACTGCGGCCTCAAGCTGGCGCATCGTGCCCGGTTTCGGCACCTTGATGTGCTGCACGTGATAGTCGAAATCGACCTCATCCACATGCTCCCAGTGCGGATGCCCCAAGCCATACTTCTGATGCGCCAACACATTGGTGAAGATGGGTGCGAGATGCAGCCGCTTCTTCAAATGCGCGACGATCTCGGCGTCAAATTCGTGCTTGAGTTCCGGCGGCACTTCGTATACGCACAAACTCGCCACATGCATCGGCTGCTCCGGCGTCTCCAGATAAAGAAACGACGCATCAAGCCCGGACAGGGACTTTGCCATAGTGCTTTCCTCCTCGCCGTGAGGATAGACGATTGACAGCGCTGAACGGACGTCTCTATACGCAGCGCCCGCCGTCGACCTCAAGGCAAGCACCTGTAATAAATTC
This sequence comes from Burkholderiales bacterium, assembly GCA_043757535.1. GTDB lineage: Bacteria > Pseudomonadota > Gammaproteobacteria > Burkholderiales > Casimicrobiaceae > Casimicrobium. Next base: position 17,562 of record JAYVPF010000331.1, on the reverse strand, counting down.
CGCCTCGTCGCTGGCAAGGAAGAGTGCCGCATTGGCAATGTCCCTCGGCGTCGACAAGCGCCCGAGCGGAATCGACGCCGTGAACAGTGCCCGCTTCTCCGGCGTGTCCTCGCCCATGAACGTCGCCAGCAACGGCGTTTCGCCCGCCACGGGATTGATGCAATTCACGCGGATTTTGTCTTTCGCCAGTTCGACCGCCATCGATTTGCTGGTCACAATCACCGCACCTTTCGAGCCGTTGTACCAGGTCAAACCGGGGCGGGGCCGCACGCCAGCCGTCGATGCGACCTGCACGAAGCAGCCGCCGTGCTGTGATCGAAACACTGGCACGACATATTTCGCCGAGAGATAAATCGACTTCACATTGGTCGCATAAACGCGATCAAACTCGGCCTCATCCACCTCAAGCATGGGTTGATTTTTGTGCGACACACCCGCGTTGTTCACCACGATATCAATGCGCCCAAACGCAACGAGCGCCGCACTCACCAGCTCGTCCCAATCCTCGGCCTTCGACACGTCCGCCTGCTGCGCAACAACCGGCGGCGCGCCCGCCGCCTGAGCCACCAATTGAAGCTGCGTAGTCGCATGCTCAGCCGCAGCGCCCTTGACGTCCACCAGCATCACGCCGCAGCCCTCCTGCACAAAGCGCACGGCAATGCCGTACCCAAATCCCTGAGCGCCACCGGTGATGATGGCGACTTTATTTTTTAGTCGCATAGTGATCTCCTTGGGCCACATGGTATCCGGTATGCAAATGCCGACAAAAGCGCTCGTTCGGCGTTGCTTCCGACCGATGACATCCGACCCGCCGATCGGCGCTTGCCCCATTAGAATTGGGTCACTGCATTCGCAAAATCTCTCCCTGGATCCTCCTTCTTCATGCCTGACGCCCTCGAAAAAGAGTCGCTTGTTGCGAACAGCGCGAGCGTCGATGATGCGTTAACCGTTGCCCTAGCCGACGTCACGGCGCTGGTACGTCAGTACCGGCTGCTCTCCGGCTTTGCCGAGAGCCTCGCCGATACGCTCGACAATCCCTCGCAAAGCCCCGTCGTGCAAGGCGTGCTCACGCGCCTGCGCGAAAAGCTCGAAGCACTGCACCCGGCGGACGTGGCGCACATTCTTGAGGCGTTGCCGCTCGACGAGCGCCTGTTCGTTTGGGATCTGGTGAAGGCGGATCGTGACGGCGACATTCTGGTGGAGGCGTCGGATTCAGTTCGCGAAAGCCTCATCGCGAGCATGGACGCGCCGGAGCTTTTGGCTGCGGCTGCCACACTTGACACGGATGAACTCGCCGAGCTCGCGCCCGACTTGCCAAATGAGGTGGTTGAAGCGGTCAAGCGCACGCTCGATCCGGAAGAGCGCGAGCAATTGCGTCAGGCCATGTCGTATGAAGAGGACATGGTCGGGGCGCTGATGGATTTCGAGATGGTTGAAGTGCGCGCGGACGTGACGATCGAGGTGGTGATGCGCTATCTGCGCCGCTTCGACGAATTGCCAGCCAACACCGATCAGGTGTTCGTCGTCGATCGAGAGGACAAGTTGCTGGGTGTGTTGCCGACCAACATTATTCTTGTGACGCACGAAGATACGCTGGTTAAAGACGTGATGATCGAGCCGAACATCGTGTTCGAACCGATGGATCATGCCGATTCAGCGGCGGCAGCGTTTGAGCGCTATGACCTCGTTTCCGCACCGGTAGTCGATGCCGAAGGCGAATTGGTAGGCCGTGTGACGGTCGCCGAGGTGCTCGATTTCGTGCGTGAAAGCGCCGAAGAGGACATGCGGCAACAGGCCGGTTTGCGCGACGAAGAAGACATTTTCGCCAGCGTCTGGAAGAGCGTGCAGAACCGCTGGCAGTGGCTGGGGCTCAACCTGATCACAGCATTCGTCGCGTCGCGTGCGACCGATTTGTTTCAGGGCTCGATTGCCAAACTGGCGGTGCTTGCAGTGCTGCAAACCATCGTCGCTGGCATCGGCGGCAATTCCGGCAACCAAACGTTGACCATGATCGCGCGTGCCATTGCGCTTGGCCAAATCGGCACGGAGCACTTTCGCCGTCTCGTGAAAAAAGAGATGTCGGTGGCCATCATCAACGGGCTGATTTTTGGTGGCGTGATTGGCTTGGTGATCGGGTTGATGGAAAAAAATATCGCGCTGGGTCTCGTGCTCACGCTGGCGATGACGATGAACCTGATGCTGGCCGCGATCATGGGCGTGGTGATCCCGATGTGGCGTTACCGTCACGGCAAAGATCCGGCAGCGGGCTCCAGCGTGCTGTTGACAGCCGTCACCGACACCGGCGGGTTTTTTATTTTCTTGGGGCTGGCGACACTGATTTTGCTGCGCGGTCAGGTGTAGCGGCGTAGGGCGTGGCATTGCCCGTCTCGTAGTCCGTTCGGGATTTGCCCGCGTTTTCAAGCGCTTCGCGGCGTTCAGTACGCGGGCACGCTTTTACGCAAATGAGCGCCCTACGGAAGCATTTAACTTTGCGCTGAAATCTCCGCTCTACGGGGGCTAGGCTCAATTTATCGCCGAAGTCGATAAGTGCTAAAATCGCTAGCTAGCCCCGATGCAGACGTCGTTTCAGTAAAAAGCTTATACCGTTGTCGTTTTGAATTTCACGACGGTTTGCTTCTGTTCGCCGAGCTTTTCGATGCCCAGCGTCATCACGTCGCCCGGCTTCAGGAAGACAGGATTCGGCTTCTTGCCGAGTCCGACGCCCGGTGGGGTTCCCGTGGTGATGATGTCGCCGGGCTCCAGCGTCATGAGCATCGAGCAGTACGACACGATGCTCGCCACGTCGAAGATCATGGTCTTGGTGCTGCCGGTTTGCTGGCGCACGCCGTTCACGTCCAGCCACATGTCGAGCTTGCCGGGATTGCCGACTTCGTCGGCTGTGACCAGCCACGGGCCAATGGGACCGAAGGTGTCGAAGCCTTTGCCCTTGTCCCAGGTCTGACCACGCTCCATCTGAAATTCGCGCTCGGAAACGTCGTTGATCAGGCAATAGCCGACGACGTGATTGAGCGCGTCCTTCTTGCTGACGTTCCTCGCTTGCGTGCCGATGACGACGCCAAGCTCCACTTCCCAGTCCGATTTCACCGAATTCTTCGGCAACATCACGTCATCATTCGGGCCAACAATGCAGCTCGTCCACTTGTTGAAAACGACCGGTTCTTTCGGAATCGGATTGCCTGTTTCCATCGCGTGGTCGGTGAAGTTGAGCCCGATCGCGATGAATTTTTGCGGGCGCGCGACGGGTGAGCCGAGGCGCGTTTTCGGCTTCACGAGCGGAAGTTTGGCCGGGTTGATCTTCGCGATCTTTGCCAGCACTTTGGCCGTGAGATGCTCGCCGTTCCAATCGTCAATGAGATCGACGACCGAGCGGGCGTTGCCCTCAGCGTCAATGATGCCCGGTTTTTCCTGGCCGGGTTTGCCGTAGCGGATGAGTTTCATAGTCTTCCTTTTGAAAAAAATTTGTAGGGTGGGCACCCCGTGCCCACCAATGCGCCCGGTGGGCACAGGGTGCCCACCCTACGGAGCTAAATTGTGATGCCGCCGTCAATCATGTAGGCATTGCCTGTCGCAAAGGCTGATTCGTCCGACGCTAAAAACACCACCGTTGGCGCGATCTCTTCGGCCTTCGCCAAGCGGCCCATCGGCTGCCGCGATACAAACATTTTGCGTGCTTCGTCGATATCGCCGAGCGCGGCCATACGGTCATGCAGCGACGGCGTGTCCACGGTGCCAGGGCAAACGCAATTGCAGCGAATGCCGCCCTTCACGTAGTCGGCCGCGACGCTCTTGGTCATGCCGATCACGGCCGCTTTGGTCGCGCCGTAAACGAAGCGATTCGGCAAGCCCTTTACGCTTGAGCAGACGCTCGCCATGTTGATGATCGAGCCGCCGCCGTTGGCGATCATGCGTGGCAGCGCCGCCTGAATCACCTTGAACGGGGCGCGCACATTGAGATTGAACGAGAACTCCCAGTCCTCGTCGCCCGTCTCCATGATGGTGCCCTGATGCACAAAGCCCGCGCAGTTGAACAACACGTTGAGCGGCGGCAGGCCCTCCATCGTGAACTTGATCTCCAGATCGTTCAATACATCCAGCTTTTGCGTGATGATGCCGGGGTAGGTTTTCAGCGTTTCCAGCAGCTTCAAATTAACGTCGGTGGCGTAGACCGTCGCACCCTCCGCCGCCATCGCAATCGCTGTCGCGCGACCGATGCCCTGACCCGCCGCAGTGATCAGGCAAACCTTGCCTTTGAGACGCTCTCCCATGTTCTTCCTTTGCGCGATGCGCTTTAGCTTTGACCCATTATAAGAACGACGTAGCATTAGGAATCCTTTGCGTTTCAAAGCAAGCTCATGCTCACCGCCGCTCAACTCACGATCCGCCTGCACCCGAACGACGATGTGGTCATCGCCCGTGTGCAACTCATTTCCGGCACTCAGCTTCAAGCCGAGAACGTGACCGTTAAGGGCATGGTGCCGCCGGGTCATAAGATCGCCACCAAAGCCATCGCGCAAGGTGCGCCAGTGCGCCGCTACAACCAGATCATCGGCTTCGCCAGCAAGGCCATCGCGCCCGGCGAGCATGTGCATGTGAATAACCTCGCAATGGGCGATACGTTCGAGCGCGACTACGCGTTCGGTGTGGATGTGCGACCGGTCATACCCGCGAATCCACAGGCGACTTTCATGGGAATCAAACGCTCCGATGGGCGCGTCGCCACCCGCAACTACATCGGCTTGCTATCCACAGTGAACTGCTCGGCGACCGTTTGCAAATTGATCGCCGATCACTTTCGCGGTGATGCATTGAAGGACTACCCGAATGTAGACGGCGTGGTCGCTGTCACTCATTCGGTCGGGTGTGGCATGGATGTGCATGGCGAGGGAATGACGCTGCTGCGCCGCACGCTCGCAGGCTATGCGCGGCATGTGAATTTCCATTCGATTCTGGTGATTGGCCTCGGCTGTGAAGCCAATCAAATCAGTTCGTTCAAGGCGGCGGAAGGGCTTGATGACGGGCCGAAATTGCACAGCTTCAACATGCAGGATGTGGGTGGCACCGGCAAAGCGGTCGCTAAAGGAATCGCACTGGTTGAATCGATGCTGGTTGATGCCAACCAGGCCGTTCGCGAATCCGCTCCTGCCTCGCACATCACTATCGGCCTGCAATGCGGCGGCAGCGATGGTTACAGCGGTATCAGCGCGAACCCGGCGCTGGGTGCGGCGGTTGATTTATTGGTCGCTCACGGCGGCACCGCGATCCTCTCCGAGACGCCGGAAATTTACGGTGCAGAACACCTGCTCACACGCCGCGCCGTCACCCGCGAAGTCGGCGAGAAAATCGTCGCCCGCATCAAATGGTGGGAGGAATACACCGCGCGCCTCAAAGGCGAGATGAACAACAACCCCAGCCCCGGCAACAAGGCGGGTGGGCTCACCACGATTCTCGAAAAATCCCTCGGTGCCGTCGCGAAAGGCGGCACCACGCCACTGGTTGATGTTTACGAATACGCACAAACTGTGGACAAACATGGCTTCGTTTACATGGACACACCGGGCTACGATCCAGTGAGCGCAACGGGCCAGGTCGCAGGCGGTGCCAACCTGATCTGCTTCACCACCGGACGCGGCTCGGCCTACGGCTGCAAACCCTCGCCCTCGCTGAAACTCGCGACCAACACTATGCTGTGGAATCGGCAGGAAGAAGACATCGACATTAATTGCGGCGATATCGTCGACGGCGGAGTTTCGATTGCCGACAAAGGCCGCGAGATTTTCGAAATGATTCTTGCGACCGCGTCAGGCAATGCGAGCAAGAGCGAGCGCTGGGGTTATGGTGCCGATGAGTTCGTGCCCTGGTATATCGGCGCGGTGATGTAGGGTGAGTGGAGCCCACTATTCTCCCCTCCCCCCGCGTGGGGGAGGGGTTGGGGGAGAGGGGGCGGTCGCTGTTTTGCCGCTGGATTTTGTCGCACCGCCATCGCGCACTCCCCAACCCCTCTCCCCTCAAGGGAGAGGGGCGCTGACGCCGCTTTGCAACAAACGTGGCACCAGCGATCACGACCTATGAGTGACGCAGCGCCACCATCCTCGCGCACCAACCTCTACCGCAAGCAAGCCATCGCGCATCAACGCGAGCGTGCCTGGGGTGAACTGGTCGTTTCCACGCCGCGCGTCGCCCGTGTTTTCGCGTGGGTCGGCATGTTACTCGCCGCCGCCTTCATCGCCTTTCTAGCCACCGCGCACTACACGCGAAAGGCCCGTGCGCCGGCTGTGCTCGCCTACGCAAACGACCCCATGCTGGTCGCCGCTACTGAGGCCGGTATGGTGACCGGCATCGATGTGAAAAGCGGTGAACAGGTCAAAGCGGGCCAACGCCTGGCGACGATTTCTACCGAGCGGACAGCAGGCGGTGAAGCCGTGTTCGCAGCCGGCGCGCGCGACGCCGACATGCGCCGCGCCGCCATCGCCAGCGAGCGCAAACAGGCGCAGGCACTGCTCGCCGCGCAGCAAATCCAACTCGACTCGCGCATCAAATCACTGCTGGCAGAGGACGCACAATTGGGTCGAGAAACTGATGCACAAAGTGATCGCGTGACGCAACTCAAAGTTCAGGTCGAGCGCTATCGTCAACTCGCACGTGACAAATTCGCTCCCGAATTACAGGTGCAACAAAAGCAGGACGATCTGGCCGAGCAGGCGGTCAAACTTGAATCGTTGAAGCGAACGCGAGCGGGCATTGATCGTGAACTCGCCGTAGCCCGCACCGAGCTGCCAACGCTGCGTGCCACGATGGAGGGTAAGCTCGCCGCACTATCGCGCGACGAGTCCACGCTCACACAATCGTCGCGCGAGAATCTTGCGCGCCGTGCCTATGAGGTGACCGCTGCAGGCGAGGGCACCGTCGAGCGCGTGATCGCATTGGCCGGGCAAACCGTAGCCATCGGTGCGCCTTTGATTCAAGTTCAAACCGGGCCTCGCGTATTGATGGCCGACATTTATGTACCGACGCGATCCGCGGGTTTTTTGCGCGAAGGACAAACTGTGCGACTCGCCATTGATGCGTTTCCGATGGAGCGATTTGGCCACGCGACAGCCACTGTCGTCGACGTCGGTCGTGCCGTCATGGCTCCCGGCGATGCAGGAATGCCGGGCTTCGTAAAAGAGCCCGTCTTCCGCGTCCGCGCCTCGCTGGCAACGCCCATGGTTACAGCGTACGGCGAAACCTATCCGCTCAAAAGTGGACTCAGCGCACAGGCTGATATTGCGCTCGACGAGCGGCCTTTGTATCGTTGGGTAATTGAGCCGGTGTTGCGCTTGCGGGGGCGGTTGTGAGTTTGATCGAAAACCATCCCCCACCTAACCTCCCCCTTGAAGGGGGAGGGACTGATGCCCCCTCCCCTTCAAGGGGAGGGCTGGGGTGGGGATGGTTTTTTTCGCCTGTCTATGCGCGAACTTGTACGCAAATTTCTAACAAGGGCACCGTATGAGCGAATCGGCAAGCGCTCGCCGCCCCACTCTCAACTTTTTCCGTCGTAGCGTGCCGCTCATCATGCAAACGGAGTCAGCCGAATGTGGACTCGCGTGCTTGACGATGATCGCGGGGTATCACGGCATCGAAACTGATTTGCAATCGATGCGGCGCGATCATTCGGTATCGCTCAAGGGCTCTACGCTCAAGAGCCTGATCGACATCGCCGACAGCATGAATCTCGCCGCGCGTCCGCTGCGGGTTGAGTTGCCCGCGCTCGCGCAGGTTCGACTGCCCGCCATCGCCCATGTTGATTTCAATCACTTCGTCGTAATCACTGGTGTCGCGAAAGACGCCGTCACGCTGCACGATCCCGCACGCGGCGCGCGAACGGTGCCGTTCGCCGAATTCTCGAAACATTTCACCGGTATCGTGCTGGAGTTGACACCGACGCCGAGCTTCAGTAAGCGCAAGAGCGTTGAGCGTTTCTCGATCTGGTCGATCATTGGCAGCGCGCGCGGATTTCGTGGCGCGCTATTACGGCTCGTTGCGCTGGCGCTCGCATTTGAAGTGTTCGCGCTCGCGATGCCGTGGCTCACCCAGCTCACGGTGGACGAAGTGATCGTTTCTGCTGATCGTGATTTGATGACCGTGCTCGCGCTCGGTTTCGCGCTGCTGATCCTCATCCAGACAGCGATTTCGGCATTGCGGGGCTGGGTGTTGTTGCACCTCACGAGTACGCTGTCGCTTCAAGTCTTGACGCAGCTGTTCTCGCATCTTCTACGCTTGCCACTGGCGTTTTTCGAAAAGCGCCACGTCGGCGATTTGCTGTCGCGATTCGCCTCGATGGACGCGATTCAGCGCACGCTGACCGGCAGCTCGCTGGAAGTTTTGATCGATGGAGTACTCGCGATCAGCATGTTTATCGTGATGGCGATTTACAGTGTACCGCTGACGCTGGTCGTGCTCGCGGTAGCCGTCGTTTATGCGCTGCTGCGCTGGGCCCTGTTCCGCCCCATGCGCGAAGCGGTGAACGAGCAACTCATCTTCGCTGCCCAGCAACAAACGCATTTCATCGAGAGCCTGCGCGGCATGCAGGCGATCAAGCTGCACATGGGCGAGGCCGATCGCCTGTCGCGCTGGCAAAACGCCGTCGTCGACACCGTGAACGCCAGCATTCGCGCGCAAAGCCTCACGCTGACTTACAAGACCGCGAGCTTCGCGCTGTTCGGGCTGGAGAACGTTTTAATCCTCTGGCTCGGCGCGCGCGAGGTGATTTCCGGCGGATTTAGCGTCGGCATGTTGCTCGCCTTTATCGCCTACAAAATCGTGTTCGTGACGCGTTTGTCCAACCTGATCGACAAGTTCACCGAGTTCAAATTGCTTGATTTGCACGCCGAACGCGTCGCTGACGTCGCGCTGGCCGGGATCGAGGCCCGTGGTCAGGCCCCCGCGCCCGATCTGTCGAAAGCGACCTGGGTCGTGGAAAACCTCGGCTTTCGCTACGGCCCGCATGACCCGTTTATCTTCAGAAACGTGAGCTTCACCGTGGAACCGGGCGACAGCGTGGCGCTGACGGGACGTTCCGGGGCGGGAAAGACCACTCTGGCCAAGGTCGTCGTCGGACTTTTGCCCGCCACCGAAGGCCGCGTGCTGATTGACGGGCTGGACATCCGCGAAATTGAACCCACGTCGTTGCGGGCGCAGCTCTCTGCAGTGATGCAGGACGATTACGTGTTCGCAGGATCGATTTCTGACAACGTAAGCCTGTTCGACACCGAGGCGGATGCCGCAAGAGTCAATGAATCGCTCAACGGTGCCGCTTTGTCGGATGAGGTCGCCCGTATGCCGATGGGCGTTGACTCGCTGGTCGGCAACACGGGCAGTGCCTTGTCCGGCGGACAGCGCCAGCGGCTGTTGCTGGCGCGGGCGCTCTACCGCCAACCAAAGTTTCTGCTGCTAGACGAAGCCACCAGCGCGCTCGATACCGAGCGCGAGCAAGCCGTCAATCAAGTCGTCAAAAACCTCGTTATCACCACGCTACTCATCGCGCACCGCGAATCGACGGTGGCAATGGCGGGAAAGCGGGTGAAACTTGGCGAGCAGGACTAGTACAGGCCGACCACGGCTTCGCCGCCGCCCACTGCGAGAATTTCGATGTCGAGAAGAGCACGAAAATCAAATTGGTCTTGTGTGAGTTCAACGGTGGTTTCGATTTGCTTGTCCATGACGATTCCTTTGTTGTTCGACTAAGTTAGTAGAGTCCGACCACGGCTTCGCCGCCGCCTACTGACAGAATTTCAATGTCGAGCAGAGCACGAAAATCAAATTGGCCTTGTGTGAGTTCAACGGTGGTTTCGATTTGCTTTTCCATGATGGATCCTTAGGTGGTTTGGTTTTTGCTGTGAGTTATAGGAGAATCTGGATTGAACTATGCCATTGGCATCGGGAGAAATGCAAGTGGAAACGCAAGCGCTGGTTGGATTGATTGATGCGTGTGTGATGAGCTTTGATAACGAAGGTCTTGAAGACCTGGTTACTCAGCTCAGCACAGATTTGCCATCGCTACTTAAGTCGCAGGACGAAGAGAGCTTCAAGCTTGTGGTTCAAAGCGCGCGGCTCATTGCGTTCAGCCGCGATCCGAAACCTGTTGCGACATGCATAAGCATCCTTCTTGATGTTGCAGGTGCTCACATTGCCAAAGCACGTACGCAAGAGGCGATACCGCTCGCTGAACGCGCGATGGATTTAGCTGATGATCACGACCTGAAGCCGGAACTGCGCAGGGCCTGCAACTTCTATTCAGCCATGAGTACGGACGCTGGCGTGCCCGCTCGCGGTGTTGAATTCGCGCTACGGTCTGCTGTGCTCGCTCATGAGCTGGACGATCAAATAGGCGTGGCCTCTGCCTTTGCCAATATGACGGCAGCTCTCTACACAATGGGTCTGTACCGAGAAGCAATTTCGGTCGCGTTGCGAGTGATCAAGCGGTTCAAAGGCAATCCCAGTTGTACGCCGTTCGTGGCAATTGCCCGAGCTAATCTTGCCAGCGCAGCTCTGGCTTTGCAGCACTTCGCACTGAGTGCGGAATCAGCGAAGGAAGCTTGCGAGTTGATGGGATTGCCGCGTGATGCGCATGGCGTCTTGAATCGTGTTGCGACCGAAGGTACGTGGCTCAAAAGCGCTATTGGTCTTAAAGACGATGAAGCGATTGCTGCGCGCCTGCAATTGATTCGTGGACTCTCTGACGCATACAAATCGCCGCGCTTGCAATTGAGTCGTGAACTGGCCGAAGCTGCGTACGAAATTTATGCTGGACATCTGGCGGTAGCAGTGGCGAAATTGCTCGAATTATTGAAGCATTCAAAGGCCGTACCAGGGCTTTATCGTGACAACTTGGCGCTGTTGGTGCGCGCCTATGAAAAAGGCAACGACCATGCTGGCGCACTCTTGTATCTGGGCGAGCTGGTTGAGTTCTTGGGTAAGTCGCAGGTCGCAGCAGTGGCAAAGCAGCTTGAGTTGATTCGTGAGCGCGTTCAGACGCCGATGCCTGGCAAGGATGACGTCCGCGCGGTGATCATGGCGATCCAGAAAACACCTTCCGCACATCGAGAGGAAATTGAAGTTCCTGAGGCGCTTTATCGCGATGCCATGGAGCGTCTGGCAGTGGCCGCAGAGCTGCGTGAAGACACGTTGGGACGCCATGCGTATCGCGTCGGGCGGCTCACCGGTTTACTCGCGAATTCGCTGGGTTACGGCCACAAATACATGCAGGAGGTTGAGCTCGCGGCGCGGCTTCATGACGTCGGTAAATTGGGCATTCCGGATGGGCTGCTGATGAAGCCGGGCAAGCTGACAGTTGCTGAATTCAGCGTGATGGAAAGGCACACCACCATCGGCGCGCAAATCCTCAAACAGTGCACGCATCCGGCGTTTCGACTGGCCGAGGTGATCGCGTTGAACCACCATGAAAAATGGGACGGATCGGGCTATCCGAAGGGGCTTAAAGGCGACGCGATTCCCGAGGTCGCGCGCATTGCGGCGCTCGCCGATGTGTACGATGCGCTCACCCATGTGCGCTCGTACAAACACGCATGGACGCACAGCGAAGCGGTGGTCGAAATCGAGCGCACGTCGGGCAGCCATTTCGAGCCGCGCATGGTTACAGCGTTCGTCGCTTTGGTGAATCATTTGCGCCGCTCGCAAGGCGATGGATTTGACGATTACTTGTCCGAAGGCGGCAAACATTCCACGTTTATTCAGGCCCGCGATCAGATGCATCAGATGTTGAATGAGATGGAACCGTTGCTTCCCGGCGAGCTTTTGTAGGCGCTTTTTCAGTCGCTTTAGCCTTTTTTTTCGCTATCAGCTTTCGCGCTGAAAAGACGGCTGCTTAGGGCCTGAGGTACGTACTTTCAACTACCCGACTTTTGATGAATCACCCTGCTAGCCCCAATACAGCCGTCGTTTAAGTAAAAAGTTGATCGGAATTTGTTGTATTTTTACAACACAAATTTGCCGTTTTTAGTCACAAAACGCCAATTTTCGGCAGTTGCCGGACTCAAATATCGGTCGAATTAATTAACTACACGCAAATATTTTGTTGTCCTTGGTTCTTTTTTGAGCTTAAAAATGCGCATAGGTTGGGCAGAGTCTGTCTGCCCTACGTCTTCAAAGTCAGGATTTGACCACCGCACGTAAACTGAGACCCATCCGGCTCTGACGAGTCTGTTTGTTCAGGTATTGTTTATGTTTGAGTTCGACACACTTTCTTTGCATGCAGGCGCTCGGCCCGACCCGACGACGGGTGCGCGGGCCACGCCGATCTACCAAACCTCGTCTTTCGTGTTCGAAGATTCGGACTACGCGGCGGCGCTTTTCAACATGGAGCGCGCGGGGCATGTGTACTCGCGGCTTTCGAATCCAACCAATGCCGTGCTGGAGGAGCGGATCGCTGCGCTTGACGGCGGCATTGGCGCGATTGCGGTTGCGTCCGGTCAGGCGGCGCTGCATCTAGCCATCGTCACGCTCATGGGCACGGGTAGTCATATCGTGGCGAGTCGCGCGCTGTATGGTGGCTCGCACAACCTGCTCGATTACACCTTGCCGCGATTTGGCATTGAGACGACGTTCGTAGATCCGGGCGACGTGGACGCGTGGCGCGTGGCGGTGCGTCCGAACACGCGGCTCTTTTTTGGCGAAACGCTGGGCAATCCGGGCAATCTGCTGATTGATATTGAGAAGGTTGCGGACATCGCGCATCAGGCAGGCGTGCCGCTGATGCTCGATTCGACGCTGACCACACCGTATCTGATCCGCCCGTTCGAACACGGTGCCGATATCGTGTTTCATTCCGCGACCAAATTTCTGCAAGGGCATGGCGTGGTGATCGGCGGGTTGCTGGTGGATAGCGGGCGATTCGATTGGTTATCGGACAAGGCGCGCGAAAAATTCCCCACGCTCTCCGCTCCGTATCGCGGCTTTCACAACATGGTGTTCGCGGAGGAATCGTCCACCGCCGCGTTCCTGCTGCGCTGTCGTCGCGAAGGACTGCGTGACTTCGGCGCGTGCATGGCACCAATGACGGCGTGGCAAATATTGCAGGGCATCGAGACGCTGCCGGTGCGCATGGATCGGCACATTGCCAACACGCGAAAAGTGCTGGAATTTCTGCGCTCGCATTCATTCATCGGCGTGATTGCCCATCCGGAATTGCCAGAGCATCGCGATCATGAACTTGCGAAGAAGTACTTTCCAAAGGGCGCCGGCGCCGTGTTCTCGTTTGATCTCAAGGGAACGCGGGCGCAGGGCAAAGCCTTCATCGACACCCTGCGACTGTTCTCGCATCTGGCCAACGTCGGCGACGCGAAGTCACTCGTGATTCATCCGGCAAGCACGACGCATTCGCGCATGAGCGTTGATGCGCTCGCTCAAGCGGGCATCACTGAAGGCACGATTCGGCTATCGATTGGATTGGAAGATGCAAAGGATTTGATCGAGGATTTGGCGCGCGCGCTGAAGGCTGCGGAGAAGGCGAAATGAAGCTTACCGTTGACGGCAAAACAGCCTTCGCCTACACCGGTACGCGCGAATTCAACACGATGCTTGAGACCGCTGTATTCATCCACGGCGCGGCCGACGACCACAGCGTGTGGTCGCTGCAATCGCGCTACTTCGCGTTTCACGGCTGGAACGTACTCGCGCTCGATCTGCCTGGACATGGCCAGAGCGACGGCCCGCCGTGCGCAACGGTTGGCGATTACGCGAACAGGGTTGCGGCGTTCCTGGATGCGCTGGGCGTACGCGCCGCAGTGGTGGTCGGACACAGCATGGGCTCCCTCATAGCGCTTGAGCTGTCGGCACGCAGGCCCGATCTGGTTCGCAAACTGGCGCTCGTTGGCACTGCAGTTCCAATGGTAGTTGGCGACGTGCTGCTTGATGCGGCGAGAGATGATGAGGACAAAGCGCGTCGCATGATCGTTGAATGGTCCTTCGCGCCAGCGTCGCAGCTAGGCAACAACCACGCCGTGCCGGGCATGTGGCTGCCGGGCAATGGACTTGCGCTCATGCGGCGTATGGCAAAGGGTGTGTTGCACACGGACCTCGCGGCTTGCAAAGCGTTTTCACAGGGCCTCGATGCTGCGAAAACGGTCTCGGTTCCAGCGCTAGTTGTGATCGGCGCTCGTGACATGATGACCTCGCCGAAAGGCGCACAGGGGGTCATTGCTGCGCTGCCCGACGTTCGCGTTGCGACGCTGCCTGATGCGGGGCACAGCATGCTGTCGGAAGCGCCGGGGCAGGTGCTCGATGTGTTGTGGAAGTTTGCGAATGCGTAGTGTTTGCTACGTAGGGTGGGCAGCCTCTGCCCACCGTCGCTTTGCTGCGATGAACCGCGCGGGCACGGGGTGCCCACCCTACCTCCAGTAGACACGTCATGCCGCGATTTTTCTGCGCTGAATCGGTTCAGCCAAATAGCCACTTCGAACTCGATGCCCGTGTAGCGCAACACGTTCGCGTGTTGCGTCTGCGTGAGGGCGAAGCGATCACGCTGTTCGATGGCAGTGGCGGCGAAATATCTGCAACGCTCTCGCTAATCGATAAACGTGCGGTCGAAGTAACGACCCACACGCACATCGCCGTCGAGCGTGAATTGGACCGCCAGATTACGATTTATGCGGCGCTCATCGCCAACGACCGCATGGACTGGATGATTCAGAAGGCTTGCGAGCTGGGCGTTTCAACAATCCGCCCGATGTTTACCGAGCGTTCGCAGCGCATCCCCGGCGATGTGGGAAAACGCGTCGAACATTGGCGAGGCGTGTTGATTGCTGCTTGCGAGCAGTGTGGTCGCAATCAGATTCCAGAAATATATGAGCCGGACATGCTCGCGGAGACACTGTCGTTGCTAGCGGATCAATCGACCATCTTGCTGGATGCCGACGGTGATGCGGCTGCGTCTTCAATCGCCGCAGATTCGGTATCGATATTTGTTGGGCCGGAAGGTGGCTTCACGCCAACCGAACTCGAATTGCTGCGAAATCGCTGTGACCATAAGTTGCGCATTGGGCGTACGGTCTTGCGGGCGGAGACCGCAGCGATTGCGGCGTTGGCGTCGCTCGCATCGCTGACGTGATTCGGGTCGTTGCAGAGGCGGCACATAAGGAAACTATTTTGTAGGAGCGGCTCCGCCGCGACCTGCTTGCTGCACTCCAACGGCGGTCGCGGCAGAGCCGCTCCTACAGTGAGAGTTGTCCATGCGCCAGCGCCGCCAGCCCCGCCAGTGTTAACCACGCATCCCCCGCCGCCTGCCCCTTACTCTGCGCATCAAGCGTCGCGCAGGACTTGAGTAGCGGCGCGATCTGTCGCGGGTTGATCTGGCCTGCTGCGACTTCCATTGCCTTCTGCCGTTTGCCCCAAACTCGCGCGTTACGCAGTGCCTGCATCATCGGCGTACCGTCGCGGCGTGCCATGAAAATGCTGCCCAGCGCATGCACGTCTTCCGCCAATTGCCATGACAATCGAGGCGCGGCTTCGCCCTCCGCCTCTAGCCCTGCCAGCACGCGGCTGTATCGGGCGAGGTCTCCACGCAAAAACGCCTCGGACAGCTCGGACGGATCGTAGCGGGCCACATCGGTAACCGCATCGAGAACCGCCTCAACGCTTAACTTTCCCGGCGGGGTTAAAAGCGCGAGTTTTTCGATTTCCTGTTTTGCGGCGAGCAGGTTTCCTTCGCAGCGTTCGCTGATGAGTTCAATGACTTCACGGCTCGCGTCAAACCCCGCAAGCGTGAGCCTCGACTTCACCCAGCGTGGCAATTGATCGCGGTCTACCAATGGTGCCGCTACTGTCACGCCCGCACGATCACATGCCAGAAACCACGCGGAATCGGTCGCAGTGCGATCAAGCTTAGGCAGGTTCAAAATGAACAGCGTGTCGGGCGGTGGGTTGTTCGCAATGTTTGCAAAAAATGCGCCCGCATCGGCGGACGGTTTTGCTGTGTTGATGCTGATTTCAATGATGCGCAGCGTTGAGAAAAGCGACAGGTTGTCACTCGATTGCGTGATCAGACTCCAGTCAAAATGCGCTTCAACGATAAAGTGCTCACGCTCGCTGTAACCCGCTTTGCGCGCGGCCGCGCGAACAGCGTCGGCGGCCTCGATCTTGGTGAGGATTTCTTCACCGTGGATCAGGTAGACGGGTTTGAGCGATTCGCTTAAACGAGTCATGAGTTGATCGGGAGAAACTTGCACTAGGCAGGGCGCTTCACAGCCTGCAACCGCCGCAAAATCTGCGCCGCCGCATCGAGCTGCATATCGCGAATCAGTTGTGTCTCTTCAGCCTCTTTCGCGAGCGCTTGCGATTCGGCGAACGAGAAATCACGACGAATGGTGATCTCGCCCGGCTCGCCCCAGGCACGACCTTTGGCATCGACGAACTCGTAGCGAACGCGATATTCGAGTTCGAACTCTCGCGCACGACCGCCGCCGGACAACGAGAGCACGCGTTTGTCGAAAAACACCTGCAAAAAGCGAATTGCAAAGTCTGCGTCCTCGATCTTGTCTTTGATTGCGATGCCGTTGGTCGCCAGACTCAAAATGACATCGGGTATAACGGGCGCAGCAGTTCCGGCGACGTTGATCGTCGTGACGCCGAAGTAGGTGGGCCGTTGCACGTATACGCTGGCGAACGGATACGTGGCCGCACCCTTTAGCTGGAAGCCGCACGCGCTCAACACGATTGCTGCAATCATCGCTAGCAGCGTAGGGCGGGCACTGCCCGCCGTCGTCATCCTGCGGGACGCGCTAGAGAGAATGCGGCTACCGCGCAACGCATACGAGGCGGGCAGTGTCCATTGCCCTACGTTGCGTGCGTCGAGCTTAAACGACCACATTAACAAGCCTTCCAAGTACGACGATTATCTTCTTCGGCGCGCGGCCTTCGCCGAATTTCGCGACATCGGGCGCCACAGCGACCGCCGCTTCGATAGACGCTTTGTCTGCGTTTGACGCTACGACAATGTATCCACGTGTCTTACCGTTGATTTGCAATACAAGCTTCACCGTGTCGCTAACCAATGCTTTTTCGTCGACCTCGGCCCACGCCACATTGAGCAATTCGCCGCAGCATGCGGCGTAGCCCAGATCGTCCCACAAAGCCTGCGTGATGTGCGGGCAAACCGGATAGAGCACGCGCAACAAAATCGACAGACATTCTGCAAGCGCAGGAGGATTGATCGCCGCTGCGTCCGCCGCTTCCAGCGCGTTCAACACCTTCATGCAGCCTGACACCACCGTGTTGTATTGAATGCGCTCGAAGTCGAAATTGATCTGCTTGAGCGTAGTGTGAATTTCACGACGCAAGTTTTTCGAGGCGTCGTTGAACTTCGACTCGTCACGCGGCCCGGCAATGCCAGCGCGCACCAGAGCTTCATGCTTGTTTGCGAAGTTCCACACGCGGCGCAAAAATTTCCAAGAACCTTCAACCGCCGCATCATTCCATTCAAGCGAAGCTTCGGGCGGCGCGGTGAACATCATGTACAGGCGCGACGTGTCGGCACCGTACTTCTCGATC
>JAYVPF010000330.1:0-3307 GCA_043757535.1 Burkholderiales bacterium | reverse complement strand
CAAAGCCGTACGAGAGACGCGAATCGGCGCGCGCGACGGTACGCGTGTGGATGCGAACGAAGGGGTAACAGGCGCGGACATGGCCGCCTAATTCCTCGCCCGCAACGAAGCGTTGCAGCGCCTCGCGCAAGTGCGCGATGGAGGTGTCGTAGATATGTTTGACTTGCGCGAGCGCGGCTACGGGGTCGTCAAACTGGGCGGGGGCGATGAATATTGATTTTTTTGTCATCCTCTATTTTCCATGTTGTTGCGACGGTTGGTAACCCCGGTAGCCCTAACATACCTATAAATGAAGCAAATATCGACTATTCAAGCACCCAACGGCGCACCCAAAGATGCGCCAATGGCCGCTTACGAAGCTGGCTTTTCTGCGCTCCCGCTCTCCGCCGCGATGCTCGCGAATTTAGATCGTCTGGGCTACCACACGATGACGCTGATTCAGGCTGCGAGCCTGCCGGTCGCGCTCATTGGTAAAGACCTGATTGCGCAAGCGAAAACCGGCAGCGGCAAGACGGCTGCGTTCGCCATTCCGCTGCTGGCGAAAATCGACGCCGCTCGCTTCGATGTACAGGCGCTGGTGCTCTGCCCGACGCGTGAACTGGCCGAGCAGGTGACGCAGGAATTACGTCGCCTCGCGCGCGCCGAAGACAACATCAAAATTTTGACGCTCGCTGGTGGCGTGATGATGCGCGGCCAGCGCACGAGCCTTGAACATGGCGCACACATCGCCGTGGGTACGCCGGGTCGCATCATGGACTTGCTGGATCGCGGCAATCTCGATTTGAGCGCGGTGAATACGCTGGTGCTTGACGAGGCGGATCGCATGCTCGACATGGGCTTTTACGATGACATTGCGTACGTGGCGAAGAAGGTGCCGACCGAGCGGCAAACGCTGTTGTTCTCCGCGACCTACCCTGAAGGCATCGCCAAACTCGCCGCACAATTCCTGAAAAATCCTCAGCGCATCACGGTGCAGGCGCAACACGAAAGCGACAAGATTCGCCAGCGCTTTTATGAGATTGAAGACAGCGAACGGCTGATCGCAGTGACCAAACTCCTGAATCACTATCGCCCGATCAGCACCCTTGCGTTTTGCAATACGAAACAGCGCTGCAAGGACTTGGTGACGCTGTTGCAGGCGAGCGGATTTAGCGCGCAGGCGCTGCACGGCGAGCTGGAGCAACGTGATCGCGATCAGGTGCTCGTGCAGTTCGCCAATCGCAGTTGTTCGGTGCTCGTAGCGACCGACGTTGCCGCGCGTGGCCTTGACATCGCGCAGTTAGAGGCCGTGATCAACGTGGACGTGACACAAGAGCCCGAACTGCACATTCACCGCATCGGCCGCACCGGCCGTGGTGAGCATGAAGGCTGGGCGTTGAGCCTCGCGAGCCCGAAAGAGATGCTTCGTGTGACGAACATCGAAGACGAGCAGGGCCGCCCGATGGAATGGCATGACCTGGCGTCACTCAAACCCGCGAGTGACGAGCCGCTGGTGCCGCCGATGGCGACGCTGCAATTGCAGATTGAGCGCAAAGAAAAAATTCGTGCGGGAGATGTGCTGGGTGCGCTTACCGGCGAAGGCGGCATTGCAGGCGACAAGGTGGGCAAGATTTCGATTGCTGCGTTTTCGACTTACGTTGCCGTGAGCCGCGACGTTGCGAAGGCCGCGTTGCAACGCTTGCAAGCGGGCAAGATCAAGGGCAAGACGGTGCGGGTTCGGTTGCTGTAGCGAGCGCTCGACGCTCAAAAAAGGTCGCAGCGTGGTCAATTTCCGAGGACTTCAATCGGGCAACTTTTCGCTGAAAGCCAGTCCGAATGAGGGCTGAAGCGAAATTACAGGCCAAGTCGATAAATAGCTTTTTGGTGTGCTAACCCCATTGCATTGGCGGAGGCAGCGAAAAGCTGCTATCAAAACAATCAGCGTTTTCGCCTAGTTCGCCATTGCAAACGACTCCGCTTGCGCTTTGCCCCAGTAGTACGCAAATACCTTGTGTTCGGCGGTGCCGTTGAGCAGTTCGCCCGGTTTCAGGAATTTGTAGAGTCCCGCCAGCGACGCAACTTCGGTTGAGCTGATGCGACGAATGATGTGCTCGGGCTTTAAGTCCTGCGGATGCTGCAGCCCAGCCGCGGCGATCAGCTCCGAGAGCGCCCGCAGTGTGCTGTGATGAAACTGGTGCACACGCTCGGCTTTGGTCGGCACCACGAGCGCACGTTGGCGCAGCGGATCCTGCGTCGTCACTCCCGTCGGGCAGTTGCCGGTGTGGCAGCTCTGTGCCTGAATGCAGCCGAGCGCGAACATGAAACCGCGCGCTGAATTGCACCAGTCCGCGCCCATCGCCATCGTCTTTGCAATGTCAAATGCAGTGATGATTTTTCCGCTCGCGCCGACTTTGATGCGATCGCGAAGGCCCACGCCAACCAGCGTGTTGTGAACCAACATGAGCGCTTCACGCAGCGGCACGCCGACGTGATCGGTGAACTCAACGGGTGCCGCGCCGGTGCCACCTTCAGAGCCATCAACCACGATGAAATCCGGCGTGATGCCGGTCTTCACCATCGCCTTGGCAAGCGCAAAAAATTCCCACGGATGACCGATGGCGAGCTTCATGCCCGCTGGTTTTCCACCTGAGAGTTCGCGCATCTTTGCGATGAATTCGAGCATCTCGATGGGTGTGGAAAACACGCTGTGTTTGGCAGGAGAAACGCAATCAACGCCAATCTCAACGCCTCGCGCTTCGGCGATTTCTGGCGTCACTTTTGGTCCGGGCAACACGCCACCGTGCCCCGGTTTTGCGCCCTGCGAAAGCTTCAGTTCCACCATCTTTACCTGCGGGTCCTGCGCCTGATCGGCAAAGCGGGCGGCGTCGAAGCTCCCATCGGAAGTGCGGCATCCAAAGTAGCCACTGCCGAGTTCCCAAATCAGATCGCCGCCGTGTTCGCGGTGATAGCGCGAGATCGAACCCTCGCCCGTGTCGTGGGCGAAACCGCCTGTCCTTGCGCCGAGATTCAGCGCGCGAATGGCGTTGGCGGATAGCGCGCCGAAGCTCATTGCGGAGACGTTGAAGACCGAGGCGGAATAAGGCTTCGCCGTCTGCTCGCCGATGATGATGCGAAAGTCGGACGTCGGCACGACGGTGGGTGAAATCGAGTGGTTCATCCATTCGTAGCCCGGCTCATACACATCGAGCAGCGTGCCGAAGGGGCGCTTGTCAGAGTCTTTTTTCGCGCGCTGATAGACGAGCGATCGCGATGCCCGCGAGAACGGATGCGCCTCGTTTTCGCTCTCGATAAAGTACTGCCGAATCTC
>JAYVPF010000329.1:0-12376 GCA_043757535.1 Burkholderiales bacterium | reverse complement strand
GAACATTTTTGTCATGTTGCGCGATTCTTCGCTGCGCTCAGAATGACATCAGTTCACTTATGCCTGATCTAGCCACACTCGTCTTTTACGTGTTCTCTGGAGTGCTTTTGCTCTCCGCAAGCCGCGTCATCAGCGTCAAAAATCCGGTGCACGCCGCGTTGTTTCTGGTGCTCGCATTCTTCTCGGCGTCTGCGTTATGGATTCTCCTCAAAGCGGAATTCCTTGCTATCGCACTGGTGCTTGTCTACGTCGGTGCCGTAATGGTGCTCTTCCTGTTTGTGGTGATGATGCTCGACATCAATTTCGAAGAATTGCGCACGCAATTCCGCAGCTATTTGCCGGTCGGCTTGTTGGTCGGTGCGGCGATATTTGTCGAATTGTTTTTGGTGCTGAGCCTGTCGTTCAAGAAGCAGGTCGGTGCGACAGGAAGCACCAATGCGATTCTGCTAGACGGCAGCAATACCAAGGCGCTCGGCATTGAGCTTTTCACCAAGTACATTTATGCGGTAGAGGTCGCGGGCGTTTTGCTGCTGGTCGCCATCGTCGCGGCAATTGCCTTGACGCTGCGTGAGCGTCGCGAAACGCGCTACCAGAATCCGGGTGAGCAAGTGTTGGTCAAGCGCAATGATCGCCTTCGTATTCTCAAAATGCCTAGCGAAAAGCCAACGTCAGCCGAAACACCTGTTGTGGCCGCTGTCGTGGAGGCGAAGAAATAAATGTTGCCCGTTCCAACCCTTAACAGCTACCTAGTAGTTGCGGCGCTGCTGTTTACCATCAGCATCATCGGCATCTTTTTGAATCGCCGCAACGTGATCATTTTGCTCATGGCGATTGAGTTGATGCTGCTTGCCGTTAACCTGAACTTCATCGCGTTTTCAAGCTATCTTGGCGATTTGAGCGGACAAGTATTTGTCTTCTTTATCCTGACGGTGGCTGCTGCTGAATCGGCCATCGGCCTCGCCATTCTCGTCGTGCTGTTCCGCAACGTGGGTTCGATTGACGTGAACCAAATCGGCAAGTTGAAGGGATAAGCTAGAGATGAAACTGTCCTATCTCATCGTCCCATTTGCGCCACTGATTGGCGCAATACTCGCGGGCCTGTTCGGAAAACAGATTGGTCGTAGCGGTGCGCATTGGGTCACGATTCTTGGCGTCCTGATCTCGTTCATCGCTTCGTGCGTCGTGTTTGCGGACGTGCTCAATGGCAACACGTTTAACGGTAACCTGTACACATGGATGGTGTCCGGAGGCGTTAGTTTTGAAGTAGGCTTTCTGATCGACACACTGACCGTGACAATGATGCTTGTTGTCACCTCAGTCTCACTCATGGTGCACATCTACACCATCGGCTACATGATTGATGACCCCGGTTATCAGCGCTTCTTCAGCTACATCTCGCTGTTCACGTTCTCGATGCTGATGCTCGTGATGAGCAACAACTTCTTGCAACTGTTCTTCGGCTGGGAGGCGGTGGGCCTCGTGTCGTATCTGCTGATCGGCTTCTGGTACACCAAGCCAACCGCGATTTTCGCCAACATGAAGGCGTTTCTGGTTAACCGCGTGGGTGACTTGGGTTTCCTTCTTGGCATCGCATTGGTTGTTGCTTACACGGGCAGTCTCGACTACGCCACCGTATTCAAGACTGCACCGTCGCTGGCTAATATCGCCGTGAACATGGGGCCGTTTGGTGTTCCGATGTGGGCAACTGCCACCTGCATCCTGCTGTTCATTGGCGCGATGGGCAAATCGGCACAAGTGCCTTTGCACGTTTGGTTGCCGGATTCGATGGAAGGCCCAACCCCGATCTCTGCCTTGATCCACGCCGCAACGATGGTCACGGCGGGCATCTTCATGGTATCGCGCATGTCGCCACTGTTTGAGATGTCCACGACGGCACTGTCATTCGTTCTGATCATCGGCGCGACCACAGCGTTGTTCATGGGTTTTCTCGGCATCATCCAGTACGACATCAAGCGTGTGGTCGCGTATTCCACGCTCTCGCAGTTGGGCTACATGACGGTCGCGCTGGGTGTATCGGCCTACAGCGCCGCCATGTTCCATCTGGTCACGCACGCTTTCTTTAAAGCGTTGCTGTTTCTCGCCGCAGGCTCGGTGATCATCGGCATGCACCACAATCAGGACATCCGCTACATGGGCGGCGTGCGCAAGTACATGAAGATCACCTGGATCACGTCCTTGATCGGGTCGTTGGCGTTAATTGGCTTCCCGTTGTTGTCCGGCTTCTACTCGAAAGATACGATCATCGAAGCGGTTCACGAGAGCAAGATCTTCGGTCATGGTTACGCGAATTTCGCGGTATTGTCGGGCGTATTTATCACGGCGTTCTATTCGTTCCGCATGTATTTCCTAGTTTTCCACGGCAAAGAGCGCTACGACCAGACACCGCACGATGAGCATGCGCAAGACGACCATCACCACGATCAGAGCCACGACTCCAAGCCTCATGAATCGCCATGGGTTGTGACTGTTCCGTTGATACTGCTCGCGATTCCATCTGCCATCCTCGGCTACTTCGGTATCGGCCAAATCGTTCATGGCGATTGGTTTAAAGGTGTGATCGCGGTCGCTGACCAACACAACACGATCAAGCCACTAACCGAAGAGTTCCACGGTGCCATGTCGATGGCGATTCACGGCCTGACCAGCTTGCCGTTTGTGCTCGCAATGCTCGGCGTGGCGCTTGCTTTCTACCTGTACGTGATCAATCCCGCCTTGCCGGCAAAGTTGCGCAAGCAATTTAGCTTCATCGTAAAAATCCTCGAAGAAAAATACTACTTCGACCGGTTCAACGATTTTTTCTTTGCCGGTGGCGCTCGCAAGTTAGGCGAGCTGTTCTTTAAAGCCGGCGACCGCACGTTGATTGACGGCATCATGGTGAACGGCTCCGCCAAGGGCATCGGCGCACTGTCAGGCGTGATGCGTCGTTTGCAAACGGGCTATATCTATCACTACGCCTTTGTGATGGTGGCGGGCGTGCTCGTCTTCCTCACCTGGCTGCTGCTGCGCTAGAGCCGCTGCGACACAAGACCTAACAAAAAACATGCTGCTCTCACTCTCCATCTGGATCCCCATTCTCGGCGGCCTCGCCGTGATGACCACGGCGCGCGACAAGGCCGACATGGCCGAACGTGGCTCCGGCGCCGACGTCACGCGCTGGGCCGCGTTGATCACTGCCGTCACAGGCTTCCTCGTCACCATCCCGCTCTACACGGGTTTCGACCCGTCTACCGCCGCGCTGCAATTCGTTGAGAACGTACCGTGGATTGAGCGCTACAAGATCGGCTACTACCTCGGTGTTGACGGCCTGTCGATGTGGTTTGTGATGCTCAACAGCTTCACGACGATCCTCGTTGTGATTGCCGGTTGGGTCGTGATCGATAAGCAGCCCGCGCAATATTTCGCGGCTTTCCTCATCATGTCGGGCCTCATCAACGGCGCATTTGCTGCGGCCGATGCGATGCTGTTCTACGTCTTCTTCGAAGCCATGTTGATCCCGATGTATCTGATTATCGGCATCTGGGGCGGGCCGAATCGTCTGTATGCAGCGATCAAGTTTTTCCTCTACACACTGCTCGGTTCGCTGTTGATGCTGGTTGCGTTTTTGTATCTCTACAACGTCACCGGTGGCAGCTTCACAATTTCTGATTTCCACAAAGTACCGCTCGGCAAAACACCGCAGATTTTGATTTTCGTCGCGTTCTTCCTCGCGTTCGCCGTGAAGGTACCCATGTGGCCCGTGCATACATGGCTGCCAGACGCCCACGTTGAAGCGCCCACCGGCGGTTCGGTGATTTTGGCGGCGATCACGCTTAAGCTCGGTGCGTACGGTTTCTTGCGTTTCATCCTGCCGATCGTGCCCGATGCATCGCACATGATGGCCCCGTTTGTGATCGTCATCTCGCTGATCGCCATCGTGTACATCGGTTTCATCGCGCTGATCCAGACCGATATGAAAAAGCTAGTCGCCTATTCGTCGATCTCGCACATGGGCTTTGTCACACTTGGGTTCTTCCTCTTTGTGGGCGGGCAGGGTAGTGCGCTCGGTATCGAGGGCGGGCTCATGCAAATGATCTCGCACGGCTTCGTATCCGCTGCGATGTTCCTGTGCATCGGCGTGATGTACGACCGATTGCATAGCCGCAATATTGCGGACTACGGCGGTGTCGTGAACGTCATGCCCAAGTTCGCTGCGCTGATGATGTTTTTCGGCATGGCGAACGCGGGCTTGCCCGGCACGTCCGGCTTCATTGGTGAATTTACTGTCACGCTCGCCGCCGTGAGGCAGGGCATGTTCTGGACCGCAGCTTGCGCCGGGCTCGCGTTGATCCTCGGTGCGGCGTACACCTTGTGGATGTACAAGCGCGTAATCTTCGGCGACATCGGCAACGATCACGTTCGGGGAATGTTAGACGTGTCGCCGCGCGAATTCTGGATGTTGATGCTCGTCGCGGCTTGCGTTTTAGGCATGGGCATCTACCCTGCACCGTTCACCGACGTGATGCACAAGAGCGTCGAAGCGCTTATCACGCATGTGTCGCACAGCAAGCTGTAAACGCCATGAATTCATCTCCGAAAGCTAAATCCCTCATGTCTGTCATTCTGAGCGCAGCGAAGAATCAGGCGGCGGTCGCGCCATGGTCGCTCACCCCAACCGTCGTTGATATGCCGCGTGATCCTTCGCTTGTGGCTCAGGATAACCGCGTATGAAAGACATCCTGCTCGTTCTCCCTGAAATCGTGTTGCTCTGCCTCGCGGGCATCATCCTAGTTGCCGACTTGTTCGTGACTCGCGGTCAAAAATGGTTCACCTACGCCTGTGCTATCGGCGCATTGTTGTGGACTGCGCTCTATGTGTTCGTTCCGTTCACACCGATTGCTGGCATGGTCAGCGAATCCGCGTTCTCGGGCCTGTTCGTCGCCGACTCTGTTGCCACCATATTGAAACTCGCGATACTGCTCTCGGCTGCCGTTGCGCTGGCTTACTCGTGGAGTTACCTCAAAAAGCACGACCTCGACAACGGTGAATACGTCGCGCTGGTGCTCTTCGGCACGCTTGGCATGATGGTGATTGCCAGCGCCGCAAGTATGTTGACGGCCTACCTCGGCCTTGAGCTTTTGAGTTTGTCGATGTATGCACTGGTCGCGCTCAAACGCGATGACCGCATCGCGACCGAAGCTGCCATGAAGTATTTCGTGCTCGGCGCGCTGGCTTCGGGTTTGCTGCTGTTCGGCATGTCGATTCTCTATGGCGCAACGGGCAGCATCAGCCTCGCAGGCATCTCCGCCGCGCTTGCAAAGGCGAACCCAACCGCCATCGCGCTAAGCCTCATCTTCATCGCGGCAGGCGTGGCGTTCAAGCTCGGTGTCGTGCCATTCCACATGTGGGTGCCCGACGTTTACAACGGCGCGCCGACAGCCGTCACGTTGTTCCTCGGCACGGCAGCGAAGCTCGCTGCCTTTGCTCTGGCCTACCGACTTTTTGGTGCAGCGCTAACGCCAGCAGCAGCCGACTGGTCGATCATCTTCGCAGTGATCGCGACGCTCTCCGTCGTGCTCGGCAACCTGATCGCCATTGCGCAAACCAACATCAAACGCATGCTCGCGTACTCGGCGATTGCCAACATGGGTTTCCTGCTGCTCGGCTTCGTCGGCGGCGGCAAGGACGGCTACGCGGCTGCAATGTTCTACGCAATCGCCTATGCGATTACGGGCCTCGTTTCGTTCGGCATCCTCGTGTTGCTGTCGGGACGCGGCGTTGAGTTCGACAACATTGACGACCTGAAAGGACTCAACAGCCGCTCGCCGTGGTACGCATTCCTCATGCTGCTCGCCATGTTCTCGCTGGCGGGCATTCCGCCGACGATTGGCTTTTGGGCGAAACTCTCTGTCATCGAATCCATCGTAAACGCGGGCTACACCATGATCGCTGTAATCGCCGTGCTCGCGTCGCTGGTCGGTGCGTTCTACTACTTGCGCGTCGTCCGTGTCATGTACTTCTCTGAAGCATCGGAGACCCCGCTCGCCATGCCAAGTCGCGCCGAAACCGTGTTGATCTCAGCGAATGCGTTGGCTATCCTCATACTCGGTGCGCTTCCTGGCGCGATCATCGCTCTTTGCGCCAAGGCGTTGCAGGGGAGCTAGCGACGCTAGCGTTTAGATTGCCGAATTGAACACGTCCCTTCTGCCTCGCACCACTCAGTTGGTGTGCAGAGAAATCAGGTCAGAGTGCGGTCAGTCGTCATGGATCACAATCGGGCCAGACTAACTCTGGGCTAAAGTAAAGGCCTCATGCTGAAAGAACTTGGCCCCGGCCTGATTACCGGCGCTGCAGATGATGATCCGAGTGGCATCGCGACTTACTCGCAGGCGGGCGCGCAATTCGGCTTCAGCATGTTGTGGACAGTGGTATTCACTTATCCGCTGATGGTGGGAATTCAGATGGTGAGCGCACGGCTGGGCTGCCTTACCGGGCGCGGTTTGGCGGCGAACATCAAGGCTGAATACTCAAAGGTGGTCCTGTATTCCATCGTCGGACTTTTGCTGCTGGCGAACACCATCAATATCGCGGCCGACATCGCGGCCATGGGCGAGGCTTTGCGCTTGCTGCTGGGTGGTTCGGCGCATGTTTATTCGGTGACCTTTGGTCTGTTGTGCCTCTTGTTACAAGTGTTCATTCCGTATCAAAACTACGTCCGCTATCTGAAGTGGCTGACGCTTGCGCTGCTCGCGTATGTCGCGGTTGCGTTCACTATCGCTGTGCCGTGGATAGAGGTGGGCGCGCGCGTTGTTTGGCCCGCGCTGACCTTGAATCGCGAAAGCATCATGATGATCGTTGCCGTGTTTGGCACCACCATCAGCCCATATCTTTTCTTCTGGCAAGCGGCGCAGGAGATGGAGGATTTGCGCAGCTCACATGACGCAGGCGAGAAGATTTCTCCGGAGGCTGCGCGCTCACATTTACGGCGAATTCGGCTCGATACTTACATCGGAATGGGCTTCTCGAATCTGGTCGCTTTTTTTATTATTTTGAGCGCAGCGGCAACGCTGCACAAGGCGGGCATTACCGATATTCAAACCTCCGCGCAGGCGGCGGAAGCGCTGCGTCCGCTCGCAGGTAACTTCGCGTTCTTGTTGTTCAGTCTGGGCATCATCGGCACTGGCATGCTGGCGGTGCCCGTGCTCGCCGGATCGGCCGCCTACGCTGTGGTCGAGAGCTTCAACTGGCATTCCGGGCTCGACAAAAAGTTGCTTGAAGCCAAAGAGTTCTACGCCATCATCGCCCTCGCTACCGTCGGTGGTGTGGCGCTCAACTTCGCACCGATTGATCCGATCAAGGCGCTGTTCTGGAGCGCGGTTATCAACGGCGTGATTGCGCTGCCGATCATGATTGTGATGATGCTGCTCGGAAGCTCTGAGCGCGTGATGGGCAAGTTCCGCATCGGCAAGCGCCTGCGCTGGCTCGGGTGGCTGGCGACGTCGGCAATGGCGATAGCGGTGGTGGCTATGTTTGTGACGATTCAGCGGGTTTGATTCGTCGCCTGGCAAGCAGCGTAGGGCAATGGAATGCCCGCCTTGTAGTTCTCGCCAAGCACGAGTAAAGCGGCATCCGCCGATAGATCACATGGCGGTCAATGCCGGTACGACTTTGGCACAAGAGTGCAGCGGTCAAATGCGCTACTTCGCACCCGCCAAATCGAGCGCCTTCATCATCTCAGCATCGTTGCGTTCTCGCGCAATTTGCAGTGCGCTGCGGCCCGCTTCATCGCGTGCATTGACGTTCGCACCGCGCGCTATTGCTGTGCGCAACGCGTTGATGTTGCCCAGACGAATGGCGCTGAACATCGCCGCGTCCGGTGCAGCGCCAACACTGCCCGCGCCTCGTCGCATTTCTGCATTACCCCTTGTAGCGAAAGCTGGCGACGGGCTAGCGGCAGGCGCGGCGGCTGGTGGCGCCGATTGGACAATGACTCCCGATGCGGTGGCGGGAAAAGCGTTTGCTGGCGGCGCTGTTGCCAGCGCTGGGGCTTCCGGGGCAGCAGCAGGCGCAGTTGCTGCGGCCGCGGGCGCGCCCGCCTCGGCTGCTCGTGCGAGCTTGCGGGTGCCTGCGGAGGCGACGGTGATCTCGCCCATCGGCTCGGACGTCGCCGCTTCGGGCATCGCTGAAGTCGCTGCGCCGATTGCTTTGGTTGGCGCGGCGGTGGCGACAGCGGTCGTCGCGACTGACGGGTTGGGTGCAGCCATCTGAGCGGGAGACTCCGCTTTTTTCAGCGGTGTCGCAACTTTCGATGTCACCACGCTAACCTCGCTTCGCGCTGCGTCAGCCAAGGTGTCATGTCCTGCACCGCCGATAACCACTGGAGGCGAATTGGCGGCACCCGCACGGGCAGACGAATCTGCGCGCTCTCGCAAAGGCGCGGTTCGCATCGCTTGTACCGTTGCCGCAGCAGGCGCAGCAGGCGCACCATCGGGTGCGCGGCCAGCCGGCGCGGCGACTGCGACGGTGGTTTCCGGTTGCGCAGGCGCAGGTTTGGAGGACACTACGGTGGGGGATGTGGTGGTAGCCGTCATTTCAACCGCAGCCGCAGCCGACTTGGCGCTCTGCGGCGCGGATAACACGGCCACATTGGCCTCACCCGTGGTTCCGGATCGAGTGAGTTGATACACCCACATGAATGCCAGGCCGAGGACTACCCCGGCCATCATGCGCCAGACTGGCTTCGATTCGTTCGCGGCGGGCGTGGCGCGCACGGCCTCGCTCACTGCGAGCTTGGATTCATCGGGGGCACCGCTACGGGTGGATTGCGCGACCACGCGTGCATGCGCCAGCACGGCAGCGCGCACGGTGACGCTCGGACGTGCGCCCGAAGTCTGCGCGTCAAGCTCGCTGGCTTGTCGATACGCATCGATCAACGGATCAACGCGCTTGTCGCCTGGTGCAGCGTTCATGCCGACACCTCCGCAAAGTCCGCGAGCAGTATTTTCAATTTGCTGCGCGCATAGCGCAGCCGGCTCTTCGCGGTTTCGAAGGTGACGCCGATGGCCGCGGCAATTTCCTCCACACTCAGGTCACCTTCCGCCTGCAACAGGAAGGCTTCGCGCTGATCCTCGGGCAATTGCTCAATCGCATCCAGCAACGCCTTCGCCTGCTCGCGTGAGCTCACCTGACGCAACGGCCCGAGGCGAGAAT
Source organism: Burkholderiales bacterium (assembly GCA_043757535.1). Taxonomy (GTDB): domain Bacteria; phylum Pseudomonadota; class Gammaproteobacteria; order Burkholderiales; family Casimicrobiaceae; genus Casimicrobium. The sequence continues at coordinate 3,169 of JAYVPF010000329.1, read as the reverse complement.
CAGCAGCAAGATCAGAGAACATCGATTCACCTTCCTCATTTTCTGCGTCGATACTGGCATGATTTTTCGCCGTGCGTAGATGGTCGATGACGCGGTTGCGTGCCATTGTGAACAGCCACGTCTTGAACTTCGCCGTCGGCACGTAGCTTGCTGCAGAACGCGTCACCGAGAACCACAACTCCTGCACCAGATCATCAGTCACCGCGTTGTTCTGCACGCTGCGGTAGACGAAGCGCCAGACACCTGTTTCGTGCCGGTCATAGAGCTGCTCAAACGCGCTCATGTGGCCTCGCGCAAACGCTTGCATCAGCGCTTCGTCGGTGATTTCCTCGGTTGAAGACGGGTGGGCAGGCATGCATGAATTATCACCGCAATGCCCCCTCTGCCTTGAGGGGAGACGTGACACGCTTGTCGCCTTCTGGCTCCGGGGGAGAGGGTGTCGGAGGATTCGGGTGTAACCGTTGATCTTCGCGCCACAGCCCCCTCTCCCTAGCCCTCTCCCACCGGGGGAGAGGGGACTAAATCCGACTCCCCGTAAGACACGAGATCAACCCAACCTAGCGCCAGTGACGTGGTGGATCCGGCACGAAGCCCATGCTCTCCGGGAACGGACGGGGCCCCCGGTTTCCGCCGTAGTATGGCTCGTGAATCACACCCATCGACACCAGATTTTCGCGGCTGTCGTAGCGAATGCTGATCGTCTCGTTCGGTGTCGACTGCGCCCGATTGAATGCGCTGTTCGACACTTGCGAGTATTCGCGTTCGCCATGCCCGGTGCCGAGTTTTTCGCGCATTTCGAAGGGTGCATCGGCGCGGGATTCCGCATGTTTTGCCAAGCCTCCGAATTCACCGGCTTGTGCCGGAGCCGCAGGCGCTGCGCCGGTCGGAGCCGGTCGGCTCGGTGCGGTCGCTGAATCGGCAGCGCCCGCCCCTTCATTCGCCCCGTTCGCACCATAAGGCGCGGATTTGCGGCCCTCGTAGTAGGGATAAGGCCGATACGGCGGCGTCACGCTCACGGGCGGCCGATACACGCGCTCCTTGAACAACGCCACTCCAATCACACCCACGTTCGCCGGACGTCCTGTACGCTCGGCATAGGACTCTGGCGACGCCACAAATTCGAACGCGGCGATCTCGTGATTGCTCTTGCGCCAGCCGTTCACGTCGTAGCGCTGATAGGCGTTGAACACATAGCCCGATTGCTCGATGCCAGCGGTTTCGCCGTTCAACACATTCACGCCATCCACCGACATCACCGCCAGCACGCGGCCACCGGACGCGTTTGCCACCGACACCGAATATTTCGCTCCGGGGGTGCCAGCGACCCAGTATTCGCCACGGGCAAAGTAAACCGGCAGCGTCTGCCCGGTGCTGCGATCGGTGAGCGTGACGTCTGCCAGACGGCCAATCGCCGATGCGTTCATGGAGGCGATAGCCGTAGCGGCCACCACAGCGGTGAAAAGCGATTTCTGCAACAACATGGTGGGCTCCTTCAAGCTTCAATCCGTCGCCTCGAAATGAGGCGGCTGATGATTGAAACGAGTCGGCCGGTAGAAAGGGGTTAAACGCGGAAAAAAAGTTTTCCGCACCCAACGAAGCCGCCGTCATTGCCACCGCTAGGGGCGGGAATCCAGAGCATCGCCGACGTATCAGCTTTCTATTGAAAGAACCACTGATCCGGGGCTAGATGCGATAAACGTCATTTGTCGACTTTTTCACTTTTACGCCGGTAGCCCTAATGAAAACGCCATTTCACGAAAAAGCTGAAGCGTGAGTATCGCACCCGCGGCAGCTCACGCTCGCTTGCTCATCGTGTTCGGGCCGACTGAAATCACGCTCGGCACGCCCGTCGGCAGCGCCGTCGTGTCGTTGAGCATTTCGCGCAGTGTGCGGCCATCGATGAGTTGAATTTTGCGACCACTGGCGAAGCCCATCGCCTCGCGCGTAAAGCTGCCGCTGGTCACCACGAATCCGCCTGCCGCGTGCTGCGTGCGAATTGCCTGATCCAGCTCGCGCACCGCGCTCATCTCCACCAGCGTCACGCGCCAGGCTTTGCTGTGCACGAAAAAATATTCACCGGCTTTGCGCAACACCAGATCGACCGCCTCCGTGCCCGCACCCGACGCCGCATCGCCAATCACAAAGCCACGCTGACGAAACGCCTGTGTGAGCAGCATGTCAAATTGCGCTCGCGACAACGAGCTAAGCGGCGCGATCATCAGGCTCGGCGACACCGCGCGGACACGCTTCAAATCGCGTTTGCGTTGACGCAACAACCCAATCACCAAAGCTAACAACAGCACAATCACGCCAGCGGCCCAGATCGGCAGGGCACGAATAGCGTCAATCACAACGGAAAACGGCTGCAACATGGCGGTTTGGAGATCATGAATTCTGCGATAGCAATAAAGTCGCCATTGTGCGACAAATCGCATCCGTTGTCCGCTTTTGCACAAGAACTTCGCACCCAGGCATTTCATTTGAACACCCGTCAGGCGTTCACGCCACTGCATCACAATTAACATTCGGGAAACCAAGGAGATTCCCATGACGCATCGCATCGTTTCTTTGACCGCCATCGTAGCGCTGGCGCTCGCGGGGGTGATGAGCTCCACGTTCGCCCAAACCGGCACCGCGACCTTCCCGGACAAGCCGATAAAAATCGTGGTGACTTTCACCACCGGCGGCGCTCCGGACATTCTGGCGCGCTTGATTGGCGAGCGGCTGACGGCAGCATGGGGCCAGCCGGTGATTGTGGATAACAAGCCCGGCGCGGGCGGAAACCTCGGCGCTGATTTCGTGGCGAAAGCGCCGCCGGATGGCTACACGATTGTCGTCGGCACCGTCGGCACGCATTCGATCAACGGCGCGTTGTATGCGAAGATGCCGTACGACATGGTGAAGGATTTCACGCCGATCACGCTGCTTGCGACGACCCCGAACATGCTCGTCATCAACAACGAGGTGCCCGCAAAAAATTTGAAAGATTTCATCGCGCTCGGCAAGAAAGAAGGCAAGATGACCTTCGCCTCGTCAGGCTCGGGCACCTCCATTCACGTCTCCGGCGAATTGTTCAAAACGATGACTGGCATCGACATGGTTCACATCCCGTACAAGGGCCGCGCCACAGCCATCCCCGACGTTTTGGGCGGTCGCGTGACGATGATGT
>JAYVPF010000328.1:0-3308 GCA_043757535.1 Burkholderiales bacterium | reverse complement strand
CGGAGCGCGTCTGGCTGGCTAGGGCTATCCTTTTCCCGCATCCACACGCAATTTTTCAATCGCGAGAGCCCGTAGCAGCGTTCATACGTGCATGTAGGCGAGAAAGCCCACTACCAAGCCTATGGCGCTTACCAAGAAAACCGCCTTTTCCAACCAGCGCCGTCTAGTCAGAAGCGCGATTGCGGCCATTGCAATAGCGATTTGCAACGCGGTCGTAGCCTGAGCCCAGCGATGATGTTGATGCATTTGAGCTTCGCTCTTGGCATCAAATTCTTCCGAAGCTTTGTCAAGCTTTTGAGCCTCCTTCATCACCTCTGCTTTTTCTGCTTCGTACCGCTTCACTTCCTTTTCGAAGAATGGTTTTTCATTGGCCACTGATAGACGCAAGCCAAGTTCGCTCAGGTTTTGCTTTCCACTTTTTGCCTGGTACAGTGCCCACTGATTAGCCGCCTCAGTTTTCCTGATCGCGGCATCATTTTTAAACAGGCCGGCATCGGCTTGAGTAGCACCCGCCATATACGAAAACATTGCGCCAACCGTCGCAAGCACTGCTGTCATAACTGCCAGTTGTCCAGCCATACTGGTAGGTTCCCGTTCAGCAGCCTCGTCGAGCCTGTCCTCATGGACACCCCTGACTTCAAATTCTTCTGACATCTGGATACCCCTTTATGCTTAAGGAAACACTGAACAAGTCCACGCCCAAGCGGGCACAGACGTTAAAGACAGATGATGACACAAAGCACACTCGCCATCGGTGGATTTGACACCCACAGCAAAAAGACCCGCAAAGTAGCCTTTCTGGCGCGCTTCTCCTTTGGATAAACAAACCCGATAGGTCGGCGCTTCGGCTCCGGTGTAGCCATCAACTCACGCAGCGCATCGATCACCTGCTTGAACTGCGCGCGCGTATTGCTGGCGAGGGTATCGTGCTTGAACACGAGCGCCGCCGTCTGCTGCTCCAGTTGATCGAGCCGCCGTGCCAATTCCGTCTGCGTGGCGAGCACCTCGCGCAGCCGCACAAAGGCGCGCACCACGAACACGCTGGCGGCAATAGCACGCGGCGTATTCACCACATTGGCCGCCATCAATGCCCCGTGCTCCGTGAACACGAAGGGCAGGTAACGCCGCCCGCCGCGGTCGGGGCGCTCGTTTGAGGTCGCAAATTGCGACCTCAAAACGCCAAGTTCTTGATTTGTAAGCTGAAACATAAAATCCGCCGGGAAGCGCTCAGCGTTGCGGCGCACCTGCTCATTGAGCCGCTTGGTGGTCGTACCGTAGAGCGCCGCCAAGTCCGAATCGAGCATCACCTTATGCCCGCGCAGCACGAGAATCGTGCGCTCGATCTCGGTGGTGGGCGGCGCGGGCTTGGCGGCCATCAGCGCCCGGCCTGGGCGAGCACGCCATCAAGCATCTCGATCACCACGCGCTGCTTGGCACGCGGCAGTTGTCCGATACGCTCCAACTGCTTCTGAAACTTGGGCGCAGGCCCACGCTTGCCGGTGCCGTTGCGCAAACCGAGAAGTTCATCCACGCCTACGCCAAAGATACGGGCAAGCTGCGGCAGCAGCGACACCGGCATACGCGCGCGGCCCACCTCATAGTGCGCGAAAGTTTGCTGGGCGATGCCGATCTCATCGGCAAGCGCTTGCTGCGAAAGGCTTTGCTCCTTGCGCAGTTTGGCGATGCGCGCACCCCTGAAGCAGAAATCGAACGGCTGTAGAGCGAAATCGCGGTCGAGCGGCTGGTCGAGGCGAGCGGCATCGCGCTCAAGAAGTCGGGCAAGGCAACGCCATTTCCGCTGCGCTCAATATGGCATTCCACACCAGCCCGCCGAGCGCATGGGGATACACTGCCAAGTGCGGCATCGCTTCATCGATTGTGAGCCCGGACAGGACAAGCAGTTAAGTGTGTTCGTTTTGGTGGGGTTGGCGGGCTGTTTAGACGAAGGCGATTGGCTGCGGGACTGCCGGGGATTGACCGCTTGCAGCGGCCGGCGATATAATTCCAGAGAGTGACAAAGAGGTTTTAAATTTCCTATCCCCCGAGCAGCGGACGAGCGTCGATCCGCTGTTGGAAGCATAACGCCGTTACGGCGAGTTATAGCGGGTGTCACAGTACAACAAGCGAAATTGCTCGGTGTGACGAGTCTATGCGTCGCAAGCTGCTCCACTCTTAACCACAGGGGTCGTTATGAAACTGACAGAAGAGCAGCTTCAGGATCTCGATCGCGACGGCTTCACTGTCATCACGAGTCTTTTTTCCGAAGCGGAAGTGCAGGCTTTTCGTAGGGAAACGACGCGCTTGATCGAAGTGCCCGCCGACTACACAGGCAGGGAGACCGGGGGCGACGTGCGCGCAATTTATCGGGTACATGAAGATTATGGTCCGACCCAATCTGCCGAGTGCCGGGCGCTCGCCCGTTCGCCGCGCTTCCTTGAGTCAGCGCAGCAGGTGCTCGAAGACGACGAAGTCTATATATTCCATACGAAAATAAATGTGAAACCCGGAATCACCGGCGGCATCTGGTCGTGGCACCAGGATTATGGCCGTTGGCAAACCGACGGAGTGCCCCGCGAGGACATGTATACGTGGATGCTGATGCTCGACGAGACAGAGGAGATCAGCGGCGCGGTCTACGTGATTCCCGGATCCCATAAGCTCGGTGTTCAGCCGCACGTCGATGACCCGGGGTTGGGCGCGCTCAATTCCTACGCGGTCCATAAAGAGGACATGAAACGAATATTGCGCAGCGGCCGTAAACCGGTGGCTATCGTCGGCCCGCCGGGCACGGCCGTGCTGTTTCATGCCAACGTTCTGCATTCCTCGGGACATAATTTGTCCGCGGGCGAACGCCGTCAGATCTATGTCGTTTACAACGCTGTAGCCAATAAGCCGCGGGCGCTCGAAAAGCCGCGGCCAGACCACTTGTGCTCAACGAACCGGGCGCCGCTGTCGATGGGCACCGACGACGACATCCTCGCGGCGGCAGAGCAACGCGGGAAGACGCTTGCTACGGCATGAACCGTCAAAGCCGAATCCACATCTTTTGAGGAATATGAATCAGCAAAAAGCATCAGCAGCTGCGGCTGCGTTCGCATTGGGCCTCGCGGGTTTGGCGACCGCTGCGGAGGTGGATTACCCTAGCAAGCCGGTCAAGATCGTTGTCGGTTTTCCTCCCGGGCAGGGCGTCGACACAGTCGTGCGCGTCTTTGCGCCCAGGCTGCAAGCGATGCTGGGCCAGAATTTCATCGTCGAGAACAAAGTGGGGGCGGGTGGCATCGTCGGGCAGCAGGCGGTAGCTGCGGCGG
>JAYVPF010000327.1:0-12392 GCA_043757535.1 Burkholderiales bacterium | reverse complement strand
TCAATTCAGGCACTTCAGCGATCAGTTGGGGCATCACCTCAATTAATTCGTCGATGCCTTTGTAGCGCTCCGAACTAGACAGGCGAGACAACGTCAGCATGACTTTCTTGTCGTGCAGCCCGAAGCGTTCCTGCAGGTCAATGGCTTTCGGCCCCGGCGCATAACGGTCAAGATGAATCGCGTTGGGAAGTATGCTGAACCTTGATGTCGTAAGCTTTGCCCACGTATTCATACGGTCGCGCGTGATCTCGCTAATCGACCAGACCGCATTCACGCGCCGTAAAGCACGTTGCGCCAACGATCCAGCCGACTTCCACACGTCGATTCCGTAAACGAGCAGGCTAAGCGGCGCATGCTTCAACATGGCGATAAGCGCAGCCAGCGGAAGCAGATTAATGTGTCCGCAAATCACGAGTCCGAAGCGCCCGTTGAGCGCACATTTAAACGCCTCACGAACATAGCTCCATTTGCCCGCCGCTGCGGTCGCCACGAACGTTACTTTTGCGGGAATGATGCCTGCCGCGAATGGCATATTGCGCACCAGAACCACGACTTCTGTGACGTGGGACAGTTGCGCGACTGCTTCGGCCATGTCCCGGTTGTAGAGCGCAATGCCACCGTGCCCGCCGAACGCGTCGGTCGTCAGCAACAACACTCTCATCTGGATGTCACAGCGCTACGAAATCCGTTGCGCACCATGGCACGAGGGACGAGATCCAGCGTCATTTACTCAGCAACCCGGTTCGCAACTGAATAATGCTGCCCGCAAAACTGTGCCCAGCCGCGTAAACCACGCGCGGACGACGGATCCGTGGTGCCACCCATCATCCACTGCCGAACGGGAATGGTGAAACCGGTTTTCGGGCGATTCAGCAACGATTCGGGAAGCGTCGGCGCGGTCGCCCTGGCGACTTCTGCCTTCGAGATGCCGGGATACCGGGCAAAAATGGGGGCGACGCGTTCGAGCAATGCAACATCGACGAAAGGTACGCGTATTTCAAGGGAATGCGCCATACCCGCCCAATCCGCATCGCGAAGTGGTTGATTGCGCATGTACCACTCCATTTCAAGCGCGGAGAGAGCCAGTCGAGTCACCGGAATATCCACCACGGTGGCGTTCAGGCGCGACATCGTTTGCAGCGCTTCCAGTCCTTCTTCTGCGGCGGCTTTGCCCATGATGGCGGGCAGTTCCCAAGGCATGTAGAGCGCACGCCGCAGCAGGTAAGCACCGGCCAGCGTGCCGCCGTATTCTGCAAGCCCGGCATATTTTGGCGACGAAAAGCGCTTGACGATGGGCGCAGAAATACGTCGCAACGCGCGGCCAAACCAGGCTGGGTGTTTAACGAAGCGAAACGTATCCACCATTTTTGGTACGTCAGAAAAGCTCGGGTAGGAGGCAAAAATCTCGTCCCCACCCAGCCCGGAAAGCGCTACCTTTAGCCCGGCAGCGCGGGCAGCGCGTGACACAAACCACGTATTTACGCCATCAATTGACGGCTGATCCATCGCTCGCAACAAGGCATCGCGATCACCTTCAAAGTCGCTCTGTCCTACCCAGTGTGTTGCTTGCTGGCTGTCACAAAGTGCGGCAACGTGCTCTGCGCTGGGCACCTCGTCTCCGTCGCGCCCCGCATATTCGCGAAACCCCAAGGTGACGGTGCGAAGGTCGTGGCGCTGGTTCGCCTGGCTAGCGGTGGTGAGCGCAATCATCGACGAATCGAGACCTGCTGACAAAAACACGCCGACCGGCACATCTGCGATGTGATGGGCACGCACTGAAGTGCCAATGGCTTCGGCAACTTCCAGAACCGCGGTTTCACGATCACAGGTAGCCGGCTTCACGCAAGCATCTCGGAGAATGCCTGAGACCGTTTTGAATGGCTGCGGCGCTGACACGCGTCCCGGTTCAACGATTAAAAAGTGACCGGCTGGCAGCGCCTGGATGCCCTTAAAAAATGTCCATGGCTCGGGCACCGAACCCCAAAGTAGAAATCCGGCCATGCCAGCCGAGTCGGATCGGGTGTCAATGTCAGCGGTGAGCAATGCGGTGACTTGCGACGCGAAATACAGGGTGCCGTGCTGCTCAGCGTAGTAGAGCGGCTTGATGCCGAATGTGTCCCGCGCCAGAAAAAGCTTCCTGGATGGTGCGTCCCAAAGCGAGAAAGCGAACATGCCCCGCAAATGCGACAGCATCTTTTCACCGTCACGAGCGTACAAGTGAAGCAATACTTCCGTGTCCGAATCGGAGCAAAAAACGCAACCGGTCGATTCAAGCTCGCGACGCAATTCACGGTAGTTGTAGATTTCGCCATTGAAGACGATCACTAGCCGCCCGTCGGCGCTGAACATTGGCTGCGCGCCCCGCTCCGAAAGATCGATGATTGATAGCCGACGATGCAACAGACCTACGCGTTGATCCTCGCTGTACCACTCACCCGCGCCGTCCGGGCCACGGCTGGTCATGCGTTCCCGCATCACACGCAAAGCGGGCGGATCGACGGGCGGGGCCGACGGATGGTGCGAATAAGCCCCGACGATGCCGCACATTAGGCTACAGAAAGTAGATGATCGAAATAGTCGATGGTTCTCTGCAGGCCCACGCGCAATTCAACCTTGGGGGTCCAGCCCAGCTTAACGCCCGCCAGTGCAATGTCCGGTTTGCGCTGCATCGGATCATCTGCGGGTAGCGGTCGAAACACCAGCTGCGATTTAGCAGCGGTAAGCTCAATGACCAGTTCAGCAAGTTGGCGAATGGTGAACTCGCCGGGGTTGCCCAAATTCACCGGCCCAGGGTAACCCGCCTCGCTACCCATCAAGCGCACGAAGCCTTCGATCAGGTCGTCGACATAACAAAACGATCGCGTCTGCTGACCTTCGCCGTAAATCGTAATGTCTTCCCCCTTCAGGGCCTGGACGATGAAATTACTGACCACGCGCCCGTCATTTGGGTGCATGCGCGGCCCGTACGTATTGAAAATGCGGGCGACCTTAATATCGAGCTGATGTTGACGGTGATAATCGAAAAAAAGCGTTTCGGCGCAGCGTTTACCTTCGTCATAACAAGACCTGATGCCGATTGGGTTGACGTTGCCCCAATACCCCTCCACTTGCGGATGAACGACCGGATCACCGTAGACCTCGCTCGTCGATGCCTGAAAAATGCGGCACTTGAGCCGCTTGGCGAGCCCGAGCATGTTGATCGCGCCATGCACTGAAGTTTTGGTGGTCTGCACCGGGTCATGTTGATAATGCACTGGCGAAGCGGGGCACGCGAGGTTGTAAATTTCGTCGACCTCGATGAACAACGGGAACGTCACATCGTGGCGTACAAACTCAAATCGGGGGTTGCCAAGCAGGTGGGAAATGTTGCGCTTGGAACCGGTGAAAAGGTTGTCCAAGCAAACTACCTCATTGCCATCCGCCAACAGGCGATCACACAGATGCGATCCAAGGAAGCCTGCGCCGCCCGTGACTAAAACCCGCTGGCTGCCTTCGTAATTTCTCATCTTGATCTTGATTCTAAATTTTTTAAGATTCGGTGTGCTGCGACTGTGCCATCAGCGACAGCACAAACTCAGCGCGGAACGCGCGACGCGAGACAAGCATTACAGCCGATGGTATGTGCGATACCAATCAACCCATCGGGGAATGCCAACTTCAATCGGCGTAGACGGCGTAAAACCAATCGCAGCGCGCAGCACTGACACGTTCGCGCGCGTGACTTCGATGTCGCCTGGTTGCATTGGAAGAAAGTCTTTAACTGCTTCGTGCCCTAACGCTTTTTCCAGTGTCTCAATAAAGTGCAGCAGCTGAACTGGCTGCTCGTTACCAACGTTGTAAACGCGGAAACGCGCGTGGCTTGTGGCAGGCGTAGGATGCTGTGGGTCGAAACCGGCATCAGGCGTCGGAATCGTGTCCAGCACCGCGATTGTTGCCTTCGCGATATCGTCGACGAATGTGAAATCCCGCTGCATTCGACCGTGGTTGAACACTTTAATAGGTCGCCCCTCCAAAATCGCGGATGTAAATAACCACGGAGACATGTCCGGTCGCCCCCACGGCCCGTAAACCGTGAAATAACGCAGACCAGTCGTCGGTAAACCAAACAAGTGCGAGTAAGAGTGCGCGAGCAGCTCATTCGCTTTTTTTGTCGCGGCGTAGAGGCTGACAGGGTGATCCGCGTTGTCGTGCTCAGAAAACGGCACTTTGGTATTTGCCCCATACACGCTGGACGAACTTGCATACACGAGGTGTTGAACCTCATGGTCACGGCACGCTTCCAGAATATTCGTGAAGCCCACGATATTCGACTGGATGTAGGCACCTGGATTTTGTAGCGAGTAGCGAACGCCGGGTTGCGCGGCAAGATGAACAACCCGATCAAATTGCTCCGCAGCGAAAAGCGCATTCAACGCGCTCTGATCGCATATATCGATGCCACGGAACGTGAAGTTTGGATACGGTGCGAGTTGATCCAGACGGGCTCGCTTGAGGCTCGGCGCGTAGTAGTCGTTGCAACTGTCGATGCCGATCACTTCGTCGTTGCGTTGGAGTAGTCTGAGCGCTATGTGCATGCCGCAGAAACCTGCGACTCCAGTAACTAGTAATTTCATCCAGTAAATGCCCTCTTTTATAGAGTGTACCAACCCGAGTTTGAGGGGCAATTACTCGTATGCAACAGCCTCGTCGCACCGACCTTGACACTGGGGACGTTCAGATCGCAACCTTGCAGTGCACGCATCGAAAGCAATGGTGGTTCGACGTCGTTTTGTTCATTTTTGTTGTCTGCGGATTAGTCTGCGCATCACCGCGCAATCGCCGCAGCAAAACGTCTTCGCTTGGAGCCGTTTTGGGCCGACGATCCAACGAACATACGCAGTGAACATTTTGAATTTCTGGAAGATTTTCAGGCCAATTTGGCTCGGCGATCATTTACCGACGACATTGGCAGCTATGTCCCTAATGAGATCCGCGAAGTGCGAAGGTGAACGACAGTAACGGAGCGAACAACAGGGGACGGAACGCACCAGATCGACGCTTCGTTGGAAACCCTCTCGCGCCCTAAGCGATTCGGGCAGCGCTTGCATAAATGTCGATTTCAGCACTTGGGAAACGCTCAACGGCGGCGAAACTGCTTCGAAAGTTGGTCGAACTTGGCGGCTTCGCCCCAAAAAGCAAAGTGAGCCGACAACGACAGGTTCGATTTCGCGAACGACGTTGATCCATTCAACTCGATGCTTTGGCAGTCCAAAGCGTCCACCGCGCTTAACGCTTCGCAGAGGATCGAGCAGAAAGTTGCTGCTGCGTAGTCGAGACCCAGGATACCCGGGGAAGGCAATTACAGTGCCATCGACTTGTCGCTCAACGCGCACGACGTCTTCTGCAAGCACACGAAACCCGTGTTGCGCGAACCCGGTCGCGAGGGTGGACTTTCCGATACCGCTAGCTCCAGCGAAGAGGTGAGCTCGATCACTGATTACAACGCACGCCGCATGAAGCATGAGCGCTCCCCGCAGCGCCAAGAATTGCGGCAAAAAAGCATGCAACAGCGTGTGATTGAAGCGAGTTGTGGATATCGACGAAGGCCGCGCAACGACAAGAGTGTCGACTGAGCCCAACGATTCGGTGCGCGTCTCGGAATGGTCATTGTCGTTTTGACGATCTGGAACCCAGCAGACCGCGCCACAATATGAATGCAAAATCAACCCGTACGGCCCGCGTGCGAAGCTAACGCCTGCCGTGCCACCAAATATCCAATCGCGTTTTGCTGGCCTCGGAAGTTCTCTATACGCGCTGCGGATGATGCGAAAAGTCGGCACCGGATCAACTCTGTCACACTCAATCCGCACGTTTTGCAACTCTGGAAATTCATATTCCGAGGCGAAGACCGCTCCGTGCGCCCGATAGTGCGCAGCAACCCGCTCGCGGCCACTCGTGACGGGTGGATCAAGAAAAAAAGCAGTGCTGCGTCGGCTATCGCCCGTCACGATGATGTCGCACGACGGGTGCGGTGGATCCAACAATTCACACTGAAACGAGCGTTGGCCCAAACATTGTCGGCGATGCGAACGGTCGACACTTCGTGCGGTAACCACGACGGAAACAGCAATATCGAATCATGTTTTGGCGATATTACGATGGGAGCGCGTTCGACGCCTGCGCCGAAGGGCAGCGGGTACAAACGCAGATCGCCGCCATCGAACTGACGCGGCATGCGATGAAAGTAATAGACGCAACTCACATAGCGGTCCGTGTCTGTGCGCCCGGACCCCATGAAGGTGTCAACGTGGCGGCGATAGTAGTCGCCGTCGCTGTGAACAGCCAGTTCCAACTCGTACGAGTGAACAGCTATTGGCGCTAAACCGAACTCCGACCAGATGTCGGGCAACAACTCGGACAGGCGTTGCTCAAACCAACTTGCGACGAGAGTTGAAACACTGGCAACCGCAGATAGTCGCGTACTGTGATTGACAATTCTGTCTCGGGAACCGACGTCGGATGGATGAAACTGCCCAACGTTGCCAACCGTCTGATGAAGCAGGGCTGCAGAACGTTCCACCCCGAGAAAGTCATTGATGACAAGGCACGGCGCGCGATCTTCTGTCATTTCTACAGCCGTCGAATTGACGATCAACGAATGATCTTTTAATTTCTGCACACAGATCATAATCTTGGATGGGCGGCGGCAAACAGGTCAATAAACGCCTCAGCGTTAGTTCCGGTCAGCGCAATGACACCAGCACCAAGTCAACAAGCGCCACGTTCGCTGGCTACTTACTTCTGCGGTGCGTCAGAATCATTCAACATCGCTGTTCGCGACTGAAAAAACAAACAGTGAATTCTAGAAATAGGCGAAATTGAAGATTATCGAAGCGATTTCGGCACTGACACGTTGACGAATATTTCCGACGCTGTGCTACATGCCTACCATCCTCGCCCCCCCAGGGGCGCCTTCATTGGCGGCGCTGCCAGTGCCGCGGACATGACTGGCGACAGTGCCGAATTCGCTAAGCTTCGGCGCGGTATACGGTGCACGATTCCCAGTTTCTTCCAGCTTCGATTCCGAGCCCGCCTCATTCGCTGTCTTCATAATTACCCTCACTCCAATATCGATCTAGTCACCGTCAGGAAAGTCGCCTTGTCAATGGCGTCAATGGCGTTGATAACGGTAGTGTACACGCTAATATCGGCGGCGAGCAAGCGCCAAACGAGGCGACGGCGTTCATGAGCCAATCCGTCCGCGCGCTAGCCACAGTGCAAGCGGCAGCACGTAGTTAGCCCACCGCCAGTCTTCCCGTTCCACCTGCGAAACTACCGCGCCGTCGCCAGTGTCGTCGCCGAGCGCGGTTGCGGCGCGAGCAGAAATGGTGCGCAAATTTACCAGCGCCTCGGATCGCACAATAGGCAGTTCGCGAATTAGTTGCGTCAGCATGGCTCGCTGCCACGACCTTAAAACTCCGCCCAGATGAGATTTATCGCTCGACCAAACGACCTTTTTGAGTCTGTCGTCCAAAGCGCTCCGAACAAGGTACTTAGTCCAACCGCAGTGCGTCAACAGGTCAACGGGCAGACTGCAAAAAAACGAGATCACACGGGGATCAGAATAAGGATCAAGCATGGTTACACCGAAATTCCCTGCGATCCGGTCATACGTTTCCACACCATGCACTACGCCAACTGGCCACAACGTGTCGAAACGGACGTCAGCAAACGACAGCGGGGCTCGTTGCCGCAAATACGAGAAGCGCTGGCGGATTAGGTCGGACAGGCCAGCGTTACGAACGAAATCCGGATTGAGTCCCGACGTCCCTAGGCGGTGTTGAACTATTGATTCAGAGAACTTGCCATGCAACCATGCAAATGCGCGAACCGTCATTCTGGAGGTCGCTGCGCGCGCCATCAACGAACCAAGCCGACGGCCACGCAGGTAGGTGTGATGGCCAGTGGCAGCCCGAGCCTCGGCAACCGTTGCTCGCCAACCCCTAGCCGCCAGATAATGGCGTAGGTAGCTGTCATGCGTCTCGCTACAGACGTCGCCTGCGCCCCCGTTGAGTAAATAGTCATGCCCCTGCTGCGACGCCATCCATGTGCCAAGCACGATTAGCGGCAAAGACTGGACAACTGGATGTGATCGCGTGCGCGCCAGCGTCTCATAGGCGTTGCTGGCAGCAAGCGGGACGTTCGGCACCTGAATTACATGCGGCCGGCACCCAGGAAGCGCCTGCAGGCGGCGAATCTGATCAGACTCGAAGCACGGTATGTCGGGCGGACGTACGGCAGATATGCTGTCAAATGCGTCGATGCCGCCGCTGACGTTCATGCGTGACAGCGCGTCCGCGATGGAGGCACTGTCCAATCCACCACTCATCAGCATCGCTGGTCGGCTATGCACGTCAATCCGCGACGCGACAGCAGCGCCAAACGTGGCGTCGAACTCCTCGATTGCCTCTTGCAGCGGTCGTTCCCTAGGGCTGATCAGATCGCGTGCATTCCAATAAGTTTGCGATGTATATCGGGCGCTTGAGAGCCGCACCACGGTCATAGTGGCAGGTGCGAGCGAACGAACGTCAAGCAACCAGTCGTAGCTGTCGATCCCCCCCCAAAGCGGGTCAAAAAACAGTGCCGCAACAAGGTGCGGGTTCGGCTTGGCGGAAGCCCCCGGCAATCCCAGTAGGGCCTCGTCCTCAGAGGCAAACGCGAAATATTCGGGTGTGGAGAAAAAATAGAGTGGTCGGTTGCCCATGTGATCGCGCGCACAGACCAGTTCGCCAGCGGCCCTATCCAGGATCGCAATGACAAAGTCACCGAGCAAACGCGATGCAAAGTCCCGTCCCCAGCGGCGGTAAGCTGCAATAACCAGCGAGTTGTCAG
This sequence comes from Burkholderiales bacterium, assembly GCA_043757535.1. Lineage (GTDB taxonomy): Bacteria > Pseudomonadota > Gammaproteobacteria > Burkholderiales > Casimicrobiaceae > Casimicrobium. The sequence continues at coordinate 3,521 of JAYVPF010000327.1, read as the reverse complement.
GCACCGAAGCGCTCTCGACCCGATCCAGGCCCAGCGAGCGCGACAGATCGGCTCGATTGTCGATGCGACCATCGAACACAATATGCAGGCCGCCTATGTAAGCCACGCTGGCGCCCTTGGCGTTGTCAGCACGGTCGAATCGAAGCGGCCGAAAACCCTGGGCGAGCGACACGTTGCCGACTGTCACATGCGCAAAGCCGCCCTGTGAACGTGCGGACATTCGATGGCAGATCTCGGCAAGTTGCACTTGTCTGTCAGGGTTTCCCTGAGCGCAGACGATACCGGCAATTGAACTCACGGCGAGCAAACACAAGTTAAGGACGCAGATTCATTGATCGCGGAGTCGCCTGCGTGACCATCCAAGTCGGCTGAATGCGGGCGCTCAGCGCACCCCGAATAAATAGCATACACGGATCGTCTCATGGTTCCGATCACGCGGGCAACAAGCGGTGCATACCAGCTGCCAGCCGCAGCGCTCTGGCAATCTCTCTCTGGTCAGTGTCTGTCATCGGCGCGTAGGTGTCCAACATGTCTGCGACCAACTCCAGTCGTTGGTGGAAGGCGTAACCTGCGGTCGGCACTCGGTTGGACGCTGCTGACGCGTCGTTGCGCGACAGCGTGAACGACACCGCAATCCGCTCACCGCCGGGGGTGGTTGCCATGCGCCCTCCCCAGTGCAACAGGTTCGAGTCCCAGCCCAAAAGGCTTCCTGCTGGCGCGGGAAACGCGACACCCTCGTCGACGGCGCGACGCGAGTGAAGCGCATGCGGGTAGTCCCAATCCCGACTTAGGGGTACGATCCACATGCACGCATTACGTTCGCTGACATCAACCAATGGAATCCAGACATTCACGTACAGGGGCTGGCGCTGGCCTAGCGCGAGATAGGCGTGGTCACAGGTGCCACGATGTGGCAGCCATCCGCTGTGATCGTGTCCGCTACGTAAATGCCAGGCCCAAATATCGGGGCGCGGGGAGTACGCTGCGTTGGTGAGCTGCGACACGGCCACAACGATCCTGCCTAGCAAATTCCAGATGTCGTCGTAGACGTACACAAGGCTGGCCGGCATGTCGACGGACGTTAGCGCGCGGATAGCTTGCGCTAGACGTGCGCATTCTTCCGCCGCAAACAACCTCTCGCACGAAAAATACCCGTCACAGTCGAAACGTGAAATGGCCTGCTCGTCGAACAACTCACAAAGTGGTTCTGGCACCGGCCTCACCGCAGCAAGTGGTTTTTCGGATACCGCCAATTGCGGCGCAAGCTCCAGAAACCATTCCGGTGTAGCCAGTCTAGCCACTAGATCGCGCAAAAACGGAGTTCCGCAGTCGTTCCCATCTTTGGTAGTCATTGTGCGTGGCGAAGCAGCAATTGCGTCACAAATGCGCGCGACTGTCGATCCGATTCAAACAGCTGTGGAAACGTCTCTCGCACTCCTGTCTGAAGTGCACCGGTCGACGCTCCCGGCGACGCAAGTCTTGAGAGTACCCACCATGCGGCCTCGCCGCGCGGTGACAATTTCGGTTGCGCCAACGATGAAAGTTTCGACAAATGTGTCGCTCTGAGCGGCTGACCCAGAAATGTTGATTGACGCCGATGTTCGGCTCCCAGCCTGCACTCCCACGTCCACTCGCCTAGGTCTGGCCGCCGCAGGCGAACGTGCGCGTATTGGCCAGTCTCGACCGGAAGCGGCTGGTCGAAGAGAAGCGTCTGCGGGGTCCAGTGCATGGTTGGACTACCTGGACCGGTGCTCAGTCGCCGCTGACCGAAGTGAATTCGGACCCAAGCATGCAAACCGTGGCAAACGCCACTTGTTTGGATCTCAAACGTTACGCTTGATTCAAGATCGTTCGACGACGCACTATGGAAATGGACGGTTGCAAGTGACTGCGCCTCGGCGAGGACGATGGGTTGCTCCACCGCTTCGCGGTCACTGACGAAAGCGTTGGCTGCGTATCTGCGCAACGGTGAATAGTCAAATCCGGAGGTATCTACGAGCCAACTTAGCACGTGTTCTTCGTGCAACGCCTGACAGGCCACTGGCGCAAGCATAAGTTCCGCTGCGTGAGGGATGAGGTGGCCGCCGGGTTTGAGCCAACGATCTCGCGCGTGGAAAAGCGACGGCAGCAGATCCTCGGAGTAAAGCATATTTCCAGTAAACACCGAGATGATCACGTCTACACGCTCCGGAAGCGTGATCTCTTCAATCCGTCCCTGAAAAGCTTCAACTCGGCTGCCGTAGCCGTTGTGTTGCGCAATTTCAAGTGCCGAATGCACGGCGATTTCCGGATCAACCAGAAACACCCGCCGTGCCCCGGCGCGAGCTGCCATGAGACCATGGACACCGAGACCACAGCCAAGATCAAGCACAACCGAGTCCGGTGTTACCACCCGCTCTATGGCAGCCCGATAGGCGTCATTGCGCAGAGCATCGAACGCCATCCGACGATGTCCAAGCAGGCCAGAGTAGGACATGGGCAAGCAGTTTTAGACGAGCGTTTCGAAATTGGTCGACGAATGTTCGCCACCGATAAGGATGACGCCACCACGTTCAACCCACGCGTGTGCTCCAAAACCGTCCGCCGGGTTGCGCCGGACGCCAATGCGCAATGACGACGCGACGCCCCGGCGCGCCAGTAACCACTCAAGCAACAACGCTTGCCGCAGGCAGCTACAACGCCATGGCGACCGACGGCCAGCGATCGAAACTACTCGCGCCAAAGCTAGGGAAGATTTATCGACTTCAGGCGCTTGGGCGGGCACGGCAGCAAAACACATCGAGCGGCGCGTGGCCACGTAACCGCGCATGCGCAGCGAAATGTCAATTACAGGTAGCGCTACTAACGCCAACACGAGCATGCGCCAGTCACGGAAGGAGAGAGATGCGATCATTGCAGCCGTGACGCGCATTCGCATTCCACCCGTATTAGGCGGCGCGTTGAGTGACCAGACCCGATTCGACCAGCTCCCCAATCAGGCGCAGCACGTCGCCGCGAAGCTGGGCTTCTGCGACATCAAATTCAGTGATTAAACACTGCACCACCGACGCCGGACTGGACGTCTCGGCCAACACTTGCCAGATTCGTGTGCCTATGGGATCAAGGCCGAAGTAATGCTCACTCTGTAGGTTGAGCAATACGGTTTCACCGCCGATCTCTTGAAACAGGATGTCCTCCGATACTACGAATGAGCATGTCCAAAAATCGTCCAATACTACAAGCATCTTACTCACGAAACCATTCAAGCAATGGACATACTTTAGCACAGCGACGTTTCACTGCCGAGCGGGCCGATGGCCGGACGCTCGACCACAGTTGTACTCGACTGCAGCACGAGACAAACGACCCGATTAGCCAACGCGAGGCTGGCGCGACGGTGCGTGATGAGCAGCACTGTTCGCGAACGCAGCACATCCCGGCAGTCGTTCAAAAAATCCAGCTCTGCCTCCGGGTCGAACATGGCAGTCGCCTCGTCGAGAATCAGAATCGCCGGATTCTTGAGCAGCGCACGTGCGAGGGCG
>JAYVPF010000326.1:0-12410 GCA_043757535.1 Burkholderiales bacterium | reverse complement strand
GTCTGCATGCGCCGCCCGTAGCGATGGCCGAGCCCCATGCGGTAGACGCTCTTGGCACGCCCCACGTTCGACGAACCAAAGCGCGCCAGCGGAATCGTTTCATCCGTCGGCAACCCGCACGGCATCGACGACACCCAGAGCATTTCGTTGCCTGCGCTGTTGCCAACATCGCGCAGGCTGCGATAAGTGAACTGGTGAATCTCGGTGAGTTCGGCCAAACAGGACTCGGCGTCCGGATGAACGCCCGTGATCAGCTCCACCTGAGATTCGCTGAAATCGGTAGTAATCCTAGGATGCGTCAACGCCGAGCCCAGCGCTGCGGGATGCGGCGTTAACGCCAAGCCGCCGGTGGGCAACGTACGCAGGCTCTCCTTTTCAATGCCGCGACGAATGCCCCGAATACGTTCAGTGGAAAGTGCGCCGAGGCGTGTGTGCAAACTCGTCATGTCGTGTGCTTCGGAAAAAACGGTAAAGGGCGCGGGGCTGAACGGTAGCACGCGGCCTTCACAAGATGGGGGCTGCAACAGGCGAACTCAACTGGCCGTTTGCCGCTGAAAAGCGACAGCTGGACGGCAACAGCTTTTGGCTGTTTGCCCGTTTGCATAAGGGTTAAACCATGAAAATGCGTGAAGTTGATTAATGGCCAAATGATTCTTTAGCCCACGCGTACTTAGCGATTTAGGAAAAAGCTATACCCCGAAGCCGGGTAAGACCAGATCCTGATCGCGAAGCTGTCTCAGCTTGGCGGCATTCTCGCCCCCTGACTTTCGTCGAGGATGACGCCAAAATAGTCGGTACTGCGGAGCCGTTGCGGCGTACATTTCGTCAGGAATCGCGAGCCCCTTGCTACTCCGTCGGCTTGCCGTAAAGAGCACAGTATCCATGGAAAGCGCGATTTCGCACCACAACGTTGCCATCAACCATTCATCGGAGATCACTATGCAAACGTCCCTCGCAATTGCACTTGCCGCTGCACTCGCCCTCTCAGTTGGCATTTGTCAAGCTCAAACGTCGACGCCCACGTCCAACCTGCGAATGGTTGCGACTGATGATGCACCGAAAGCCGCTGGACCGTATTCGCAAGGTGTTGTCGCCGGAGGATTTTTGTTTGTGGCAGGTATGACGCCGCGCGATCCCAAGACGGGAAGTCAGGTTGCCGACACATTCGACGCCGCAGCCAATCGGGTGCTGGAGAATCTCGAGGCTGTTTTGCGTGCTGAGGGGCTCGACTGGACAGACGCCGTCAAGACCACGGTATATCTAACGAAGTCTGAAGACTTTGCGCCAATGAACGCAGTTTACGCAAAGCGCCTGGGAGCCGGTAAACCCGTTCGATCCACTGTGATCGTCTCCGCGTTGCCTGGCGGCGCGATCCTCGAAATGGATGTCATTGCGCGCACCCGAAAGTGAATACATTCATCTATCGTGGGGCGTGGCCTAGCGTTGCGGCTCAAATCGGAGGCTGATGATGCGACGGCTTGTTCGCCTGATACTTGCTGTTGTCGCTGGTCTGGTGATCGGCAGCGTGGTCAATATGTCGCTGATTATGGTCAGCGGCAGCGTGATTTCGCCGCCCACCGGGGCGAACGTGACGACCACCGAGAGGCTGAAGGCTTCGATGCATTTGTTCGAGCCCCGGCACTTCATCTTCCCGTTTCTCGCGCACAGTCTCGGCACCTTGGTCGGCGCTTTCGTCGCTGTGCTGCTGACCTCCGGCAGAACTTCTGGCCCGGCCTACGTGGTGGGGTTTGCGTTCCTGCTTGGCGGCATCGCCAGCGTGTACATGCTGCCCGCCCCGCTGTGGTTCAGCGCACTGGATCTCATCGCAGCGTACCTGCCGGCAGCATGGCTTGGACATCGGCTGGCGTCTCGCAAGGTGGCAAATTAGCCATGCTGTTGAACGGAAGCTGTCATTGCGGGAATATTTCGTTTCAGCTCAACTGGCTGCCTGAGCCAAGCGAAATACCGGCGCGCGCTTGCACCTGTTCGTTCTGTCTGAAACACGGTGGCGTCTGGACGTCGTGCCGCACGGGTTCGCTCGAAGTCATGATTCAGGACAAAGCTCAGGTCTCCGAGTACACCTTTGGCACCAAAACGGCGATTTTCCACCTCTGTTCGCGCTGCGGTGCGGTGCCGGTGGTCTCCAGCGACGTCGCTGGAAATAACTACGCGGTGGTCAGCGTGAACGCGCTCGATGGCGTCGATCTCGCTTTGCTGAAACTGGGGCAAGTCTCTTTCGACGACGAAGACGAAGCGACCCGATTGGCGCGACGCGCCAAGGGCTGGATTCCCAATGTGCGGTTTCGCGTTGGCTAAACCTAACATTGCCTGAGTACCTAGGGCCGCAACACGTCGCTAGCGTCCGCCTGCTTGATCAGGAAATCAGCATCGCCTTGAAGCAAAAAACCCTGCGCCACGGCTTTGGCCGCAGCCGACTTAACTGCCGCGACATAGCCATCGTGATCGCGGTAACGCTCCACTAGCGAGCGCCTCGGGTCGCCACTAGCTTCGCGCTCAGCTTTGGTTTTCGGAAACGGAATCATGCCGCCCACGTAGTTGCAAATCTGCCCTTCGTGGAACGGTCGTGCGCCACCTGCGGTAATGTTCCAGCCCAGATAAGTTGCGAGCGGCGCATCTTGCAACACAACTGGCACACCGCCGACTTCGTTGCCGTCAGCATTGACGCGCGGCACTTTCATGGTGATGACCTGCTTGATCGGTGGCGGCATTTTGGTGGGCACGCCGGAGCCGTCGTTGTAGTTGAAATCGGGGCCCCAGTCGTAGTCGAGCGCGGGCATGATGAAATTGGTAGGGATGGTCTGAGGCACGCCGGGAATGTCCGGAAAGCCCATCGCGGCCCTGGTTGCGTCAACCAGTTCGCCTTTGCCCAGCCGGGGCCACACGCTTGCCGGTGGCGCGACGCCTTGCATTACCCAATTTCGAAAATGTTGCCGCAGCGCGTTCACAGTGTGGATGTGGGGCATCACGTTAGGCGCGAGTACGCCCGTGCCGAAATTGTTACCGGGGCAGTTCGGCGGCGGCAGTGTTTTGCCTTCGAGGCTTGCGTTGAACATCGTGTTCGGCGTCGGCACGATGTAGCCACCATGGTTGCTGCTCGCGATGTAGTAACGGCGAACATTGTCCGGCAACGGGATGTCAGCTTTGCCATCAGTGCCAACCCATTCCGGCGTGAGCTTCAGCGCCCACACCTCCGCCGAGCCGAAATGCTCGATGACTTTCGGGCAGGTTTTGCTCGCCGTGCAGCGATCAAGGATGCCGCGCTCGGGGAGCTTTCGCACCGTGTCAGGCCACGGCACCCACCACTGCGGCCCCTCGCTGCCCGCCTGATAAAGCTCCAGCACGCCGTCCGGTTGCGCCCAGCGGAAATTGAGCGCGATGCGACGCCCTGCGATGATCGGCCACGCGCCGTCGTGCACTTGTCGCCCTGCTTCGTCCTGATTGAAGCCGAGGTGAATGAAGCCACGCAAGAAGTTGCCCGACTGTGAATTGCCGCGCGAAATGACGTGTTTTATTTTTCCGGCGAGCGGATTCGCGGTGCCGAAATCGTCCTTCGTTTCGTTGCGGAAAAACGCAGCGACGTCGCGGAACGCCGCGAATCCCACGCCGAGCACCGGCGGATTTTCCGCGGTGAAAACGACTTGATACAAAAGCTTCGCGTTGAATCCGTTCTTCAGGCAAATTTGCGTCGCATCCGGCGTGCCGGGGAAGGGATTTTTCGCGTCGCATTTCGCCCACGCCCAGTCGCTCGGCGCGATGACGGAATCGACCGTGACTTTGCCGTCGACCGTCTCATGTTGGATCGCAGTGAGCGTCGATTTCTTCGTGTCGAGCTCGTCTGGTTTGTAAGGCACCGGGCTCGTTTGCACGAGCATCGGTTGCGATTCGGGGCCGCTGCGATTGACGATGCGGCCGAGTACATCGCCGCGCACCGACGATCCGTCGGCGTTCCGCGTGATCGGAACTATCACGAAGTCCTGCCCCGTTTGCGTATGCGCTGTGGTGCCTGAATTGTCGCCCTGCCAGCCACTGCTTAGGCCAACATCTCCGACGTTTCTCTCCGCCGGAACGATAGTTACGCGGCCCCCACGATTCGGCACGTCGTGCCACATGAGCCCGCTGAGTTTCGACGGATCGGACGGCATCACGATCTGAAACGTAGCCATGTATTCCACCTTGCCCACCGCGTTCTTCGGTGCAAGGGCAATGTCCTGAATGATCGCGTTCAACGGATTCGCTGGGTCGAGTTCACCGTAGGCCCGGCCACTGATACGCTTGATCGCGCCTGCTTCGCCCGACGCAGCGAGTGTCGGGTCGGGATCAAGCGTCGACTCGATGACGATCTTACTGATTCGGGCTTCGGAGGCCGTCAACAATAGGGATGCCGCGAGCAGACCAACGCTAAGGCATCGAGTTGACTTACGGAATTGGAACAATGACATGGCGCGTCTCTTGGAAGAATTCGTACGGAACTAGAATCCTAACCGCTAGTAAAGAACAGCGCTACCGGTTGGCTCGATAGTGAGTCAACTCAGAGCCACCACCATGCGGTGGTAGAGCGGAATGCCCACGATCACGTTGAAGGGAAACGTCACCGCGACCACGGGCGCAATCGCTAAACCCAAATTGGCATGGGGCAATGCAACCCGCATCGCGGAAGGTGCCGCGATGTAGCTCGCGCTGGCGAAGAGGACGGCGGTGAGCGTTTGATCACCCGCGCTAAAGCCAAGTGCCTTTGCAATGAGTGCGCCAAAAACTGCGGCTGTCGTCGGGAAAAGCACGCCGAAAATAGCCAGAAATACCCCGCTCTTTCTAAGCTCGGGAAACTGGCGTGCCGTGGTCACGCCCAGCTCTAGCAAAAGGAAGCAAACCACCCCTTTGAACAGGTCGAAAAAGAGGGCGGCGAAAGGCTTGACGCCCGCTTCCCCGGCCACTGCACCGATCACCATGCCGCCCAGCAACAGGAGCACACTTTTGCCAAACAAGAGCTCGCGTGTGAACTCCCACCAATGGCCTGGCGATGCTTCATCACGCTTGCCCAAAACGGCCGCAAGAATCAACGCGGGCACCTCCAGTAAGGCGAGATAAAACGCCATCTGCGCGCCGAATTCCTCGCCTATTTTTGCGAGATACGTTTGCGCTACTACGAACGTGATGACGCTCACCGAACCATAGTGGGCCGCCGTCGCTGCCGCGTCAATTCGACTCAGTCTGCCGATTCGAAACAGCAAAATGAATGCGACAAACGCAAGTGCAAGCGCGCCGACGATGAGCACAAGCGCGGGCACGATCAGGGTCGCGATGTCGCTCTTGGAAATCGCGACGCCGCCCTTCAAGCCGAGCGCTAACAGAAGAAAAATCGTCAGTGCTTCAAGGAAAGGTTTCGGCAGTTCAAGGTCGCTCTTGAGCGCGCCGCCGATGACACCGAGAATGAAAAAAAGGACAACGGGATCCAGAGACATGAACTAAGCAACCTTCAAAGTACTACTCTCACGGAAGCTAGCCCGCCGCCCATTTTTCGTTGATCGCTTGAGCAAAACACGCATTCTCGTTAACCACCCAGATACGCTGCCTTCACCCGCGGATCAGCCAACAGCGTCTTCGCATCCCCCGTCAACGTAATCTCCCCCGACTCCAGCACGTAGCCGCGATTAGCGTGCTCCAGTGCGAGCTGCGCGTTTTGCTCGATGAGCAAAATCGTGGTGCCTCGTTTGGCGATCATTCGGATGATCTCGAAGATTTTTTCGACCATTAGTGGAGCGAGGCCCATTGAGGGTTCGTCGAGCATCAAAAGCTTCGGCTGCGCGAGCATGGCGCGACCGATGGCTAGCATCTGCTGCTCGCCGCCGGAAAGCGTACCCGCCATTTGCAGCGTGCGCTCCTTGAGGCGCGGAATCATGGTGTAAATCTCGTCGAGTTCGGTCATGATTTGCGCCTTGTCGTTTCTCGCATACGCGCCCATGAGCAGGTTCTCGTGCACGTTCAACCGGGCGAATACGCCGCGACCTTCTGGACAGAGCGCGATACCCAGACCGACCAGCGCATGCGACGGAATGCCGGTGATGTCCTGACCCTTGTAAGTGACCTTGCCACCCGCCGGTTTGATGAGGCCGGAGAGCGCGCGCAGGGTGCTCGATTTGCCGGCACCGTTGGCACCAATCAGCGTGACGAGTTCGCCTGCGTTGACGTGAAAGTCGATGCCTTTGATCGCCTTGATGCCGCCGTACGCAACCTCCAGTTTTTTGATGTCAAGGGCTGGCTTCATTTCGCTACCTCCACGGCGTCCTTGCCGTGCATAACTTCGTGCGCGCCACCGAGATAGGCCTTGATCACAGCGGCATCTTTTTGAATTTCGGCGGGCGTGCCGTCGGCAATTTTGCGACCATAGTCGAGCACCGCAAGGCGATGACATACCTTCATCACAAGGCGCATATCGTGCTCAATCAACATGACCGTGGTGCCGTCATTGGCGATGCGCTCGATCAATTCGCGCAGCGCAATCGTTTCGGTGGCGTTCATGCCAGCTGCGGGCTCATCCAGAGCGAGCATTTTTGGATCGGTCGCCAATGCACGTGCGATTTCGAGACGGCGTTGCTCACCGTAGGCGAGCGTGCGGCTCTTGTCGCCCGCGCGTTTTGACAGGCCGATGTAGTTCAGAAGCTCATGTGCGCGCTCTGTAATCTCCGCCTCTTCGCGGCGGGTCGCGGGTGTCTGAAAAATTGCGCCAAATGCCCCGGCTTTGGTGCGCACATGGCGACCCACCATCACGTTTTCTAGTACCGACATTTCACCGAATAGGCGAATGTTTTGAAACGTTCGTGCGATGCCAACTTCCGCGACCTGATGCGGCAATTTCACGTTGAGGGGTTTGCCGTCAAACGTGAATTTTCCTTCGTCGACCTGATACAAACCGGTGAGCGTGTTGAAGAACGTGGTCTTGCCAGCGCCGTTCGGGCCGATCAGGCCGTAGATCGAAGCGCGTGGGATTTGCATCGACACATTGTCGAGCGCAGTGACGCCGCCGAAGCGTTTGGTGACACCCTCTGCGGTGAACAGCATGTCAGCCATTATTTTTTCTCCGGCGAAGGCCACAGGCCCGCAGGTTTAAACAGCATGATCAAAATCATGGCGAGCGAGAAGATCAGATTGCGCAAAACTTCCGGTGCAATGAGCACCATGCCAAATATTTTTTCCTGCACGTTTTCGTCGGCGGCATAGCGAATGACCTCAGGCATCGCCGAGAGCAACACCGCGCCCAAAATCACGCCGGGAATGTGCCCCATGCCACCCAGCACCACCATCGCGAGGATCATGATCGATTCCAGCAGTCCGAATGATTCCGGGCTGACGAAGCCCTGCATCGAGGCGAACAACCCGCCCGCCAGACCGCCGGTCAATGCGCCAAATGCGAAGGCCGCAAGCTTGACGTTGCGGGTGTTGATGCCCATCGCTTTGGCAGCGATTTCATCCTCACGCAACGCTTGCCAGGCGCGACCAATGCGCGAATGTTGCAGGCGCGATACGCCGATGATCGAAAGCATCGTGAATGCCAGAAAGACGAAGTAGTAAAGCTGCAAACTCGTGATCTGCAGGCCAAACAGATCGAGCCCCTTGCTCAGTTTGAACCCGAAAAAATTCAGGCTGTCGATGCCGGTAATGCCGCGCGGCCCGTTGGTAATGTTGTAGCTCTCGTCAGACCAGGGCAGGCCGACTTTATCGAAATTGTTCATAAGGATACGAACAATTTCGCCGAAGCCCAGCGTCACAATCGCCAGATAATCGCCGCGCAGTTTGAGCACCGGCATGCCGAGCAGCAACCCCGCGAGCGCCGCCAAAAACGCGCCGAGCGGCAGCAAAACCCAGAACGGATAATGCAGGTCGAAGTGCGCTGACGACAACAGCGACCAGGTGTACGCACCCACCGCGTAGAACGCGACGTAGCCCAGGTCCAACAGGCCCGCGACACCGACCACCACGTTCAAGCCCAGCGCCAGCATCACGTACAGCAATGTGACGTTGAGGATGCGCACCCACGCCTGACCGAGCGCGCCCGCGGCGAACGGCAGGATCACGAGCAACACACCGAGCGCCGCCAACGCAATCATCTGATTGCGTTTTGTTTGTAGAAAACCGTTCATGCCAGTCATGATCACGCCCTCTCTGCAACACGCTCACCGACCAGGCCCTGGGGCCGGAAGATCAGCACGAGGACGAGCACTACGAAGGCGAAAATGTCTTTGTAATCGCCGCGCACAAAGATGAGGCCGACGTTCTCAACCAGACCCAGAATCAGCCCGCCGACCATCGCGCCCCAGAGGTTGCCGATACCGCCCATGACGGCGGCTGTAAAGGCTTTCAAGCCGAGCATGAAGCCCATGTAGTAATGTGCCTGGCCGTAGTTTGAAGCGACCATCACGCCAGCAATTGCGCCGAGACCGGAGCCAATCGCAAACGTGATCGCGATAATTTTATTGATGTCGATGCCCATGAGCCCGGCAACTTTCTGGTTCTCGGCAGTGGCGCGCATGGCGGTGCCGACCTTAGTGTTGTGTACCAGCCAGAGTAGTCCTGCCATCAGTCCAGACGAGGTGAGCAGAATGACAATTTCATTCAACGTCACCGTGATCGGCCCCCAATGAATCGGCGCTTTCGAAATCAGTTCAGGGAACGAAAAATAGTTGCGACCGAATACGAGGATGGCGAGCTGCTGCAACAGAATTGAGACGCCGATCGCAGTGATCAGCGGGGCCAGTCGGGGCGCATTGCGCAGTGGTCGGTAAGCGATGCGTTCGATCAACACACCAACGATGGCGCAGGCGATCATGGCAGCCAAAATCGCAACCAGCAACGCCAGAAGCGGTGGCGCGCCCATCGCCAGCAGCCCCTTCGCAGCGAACAGCGAGGTGAGCCCACCGATCATCACGATCTCGCCGTGCGCGAAGTTGATGAGCTGCAAAATACCGTAAACCATCGTATAGCCCAGTGCAACCAGCGCATACACGCTGCCTACCACCAGACCATTGACGATTTGCTGGAGCAATACGTCCATAACTATGTCATCCCCGCTTTTAAAAGTAATCGTTAGAGGTAGCCGACACGATGGGGGCTTCCTCCCTGAAGCCCGTCAGCGCCCATTCGCTGCCTATAGACTAATTCTGCACTGAATCAATGCGTCAGGTTATGCCGATATCCCTAGTCCGTATACCTGTTGCACAACCTTCTTCCCGCAGGCGCATAACTCATGCCATGAGCAGCGCGACGTTGCCACCTGCGGCGACCGTATTGACGGTGATCGTCTGCTCACCGATAAAGCGTGGCAGATAGAACGGCCCGCCCGCTTTCGGCCCCGTTCCCGAGAGGCCTTCCCCACCAAACGGCTGCACGCCGACCACGGCACCGATGATGTTGCGGTTGATGTAAATGTTGCCTACATGCGCCCGATGCGCGAGGCTCGCGGCGCGACTGTCGATGCGGGTTTGAATGCCCAGCGTGAGGCCGAAACCGAGCGCATTGATGTCGTCAATCACGGCATGCGGATCGCCGGTCCAGCGGACGACTTGCAGGACTGGGCCGAAAATTTCCTGCTCGACGCGGTCGATGCTATCGACTTCGAAGATGTGCGGGCCGATGGTGTGATTCGCTGCTTCTGGGTTTGAACCTGTAGGAGCAGCTCTGCCGCGACCGGTGGTTTGTGCGGCTGACGGTCGCGGCAGAGCCGCTCCTACAGACGCTAGTCGTTGCACGTGAGCAGCAACACCGTCAAACGCTTCGCGATCAATGAGCGGGCCAACGTCGGTTGCCAATTGCGATGAATCACCCACCGTGAGTTCCCGCATCGCGCCCTGCAGCATATGGATGACGTTGTCGGCAATTTCTTCGTGCAGACAAAGCAGGCGCAAGGCCGAACAGCGCTGCCCGGCGGAGCGGAACGCCGACTGCACCACCGCATCGACCACATGCTCGGGCAGCGCCGTTGAGTCGACCAGCATCGCGTTAATGCCGCCGGTTTCGGCGATCAGCGGCACGATGGCACCGTCCTTGTGGGCGAGGCTACGCTGGATGATTTTGGCGACTTGCGTTGAGCCCGTGAACACGACGCCCGCGACGGCGGAATGCGCGACCAGGGTCGCGCCGACGGTTTCGCCAAGGCCTGTAACCACTTGCAGCGCATTGGCGGGGACACCTGCTGCGTGGAGCAGTCTGACAGCTTCCTGAGCCACAACGGGCGTTTGCTCAGCGGGTTTGGCGACCACCGTGTTGCCCGTGACCAGCGCGGCGGCCACTTGCCCCATAAATATCGCGAGCGGAAAGTTCCACGGACTGATGCAGACCCAGACGCCGCGACCGCGCGGGTACAGCATGTTGCTCTCGCCTGTCGGGCCGGGCAATGCAACGGGTGTACAGACGCGCTCGGCTTCATCGGCGTAGTAGCGCAGGAAATCAATCGCTTCGCGTACTTCGGCTATGGCGTCGCCCCAAGTCTTGAACGCCTCTTTCACCAGCAGCGCGCAGAAACGTGGCAGTTCGACTTGTAGGCTGTCCGCTGCGCGGCGCAGCATCGCGGCACGGTCAGCGACGGGCACGTCGCGCCATGTTGCGAACGCGGCGTGCGCTGATTGCATCGCCTCAAAGCTCTGCGCGGCGGATGCGTCGGTGGGGGGAGTCACCATCGTCGATGGTAAAACAGCGAGCAGCGGCGCGCGCATCGTTTCAACCGTCAGATCAACGCCCATGCTGTTGACGCGCGGCGCGAGAATGTTTTGCGGCAGTGGAAATTGCTGCGCTTCGGTGACATAGAACGGTGATTCGAGCAACGTTTCGACCGTCACATCATTGTCTGCAAGCTGGTGCACGAACGATGAGTTCGCGCCGTTTTCCAGCAGGCGGCGCACGAGATAGGCGAGCAAGTCCTCGTGTCCGCCAACAGGGGCATAGGTGCGGCAGGCGATGTCGCCGCCCTCGCCGAGCAGGTTTTTGTAGAGGTCTTCGCCCATGCCATGCAGGCGCTGGAACTCGAAGCCGCCGGTCTTGCCTTCGGCGCGCTCCAAAATCGATGCCACGGAAAGCGCATTGTGCGTGGCGAATTGCGGATAGAGATGCGGGCGGGCGTCGAGCATCTTTTGCGCGCAGGCGATATAGTTGAGATCCGTCATCGCCTTGCGGGTGAAGACGGCATAGTCGTCGAGGCCGCGCTCCTGCGCCCGCTTGACTTCGGTGTCCCAATAGGCCCCCTTGACGAGGCGGACCATGAAGCGGCGGTCGAGCCGCTTGGCCAGCGCCGCGATATGGTCGATCACCGCGCCCGCGCGCTTCTGGTAGGCTTGGATGGCGAGGCCGAAACCAGTCCAGCCTGCCAGCGACGGGTCTGTTGCGACTGCATCGATCACATCGAGCGACAATTCCAGCCGGTCGGCCTCTTCCGCATCGACGGTGAAATTGAGGTCATGGCTCTTGGCCTTGACGGCAAGCGCCACCACCAGCGGCACCAATTCGCGCATGACGCGTGCCTGCGACACCGCCTCGAAGCGGGGGTGCAAGGCGGAAAGCTTGACGGAAATGCCGGGCCTGTCGGGCAAGGCGGCATTGCCGGCGGCGCGACCGATGGCGTCGATGGCATCGGCGTAGCTTTTGTAGTAGCGCCTCGCGTCGTCCAGCGTCCGCGCGCCCTCGCCCAGCATGTCGAAGGAATAGCGGTAGAGCCGGCCGGCCCCCGAGCTTGCCCGGCTCAGCGCCTCCTGGATCGTCTGCCCCAGCACGAAATGCGATCCCATCAGCCGCATCGCCTGCCGCGTCGCGGTGCGCACGGCGGGCAGGCCGAGGCGCTTGGCCAGCGTCGCGATCACCCCTTCCGGCGTCTCGCCGGGCTGGATGATGCGGGCGGCGAGGCCGAGCGCCCAGGACGAGGCGGTGACGAGCAGCGCGTCCGATCTGGTGACATGATGCGCCCAGTCGCCATGACTCAACTTGTCCTCGATCAACGCGTCGGAAGTCGCGGCGTCGGGTACGCGCAGCAGCGCTTCCGCCAACACCATCAGCGCGAGGCCCTCCTTGGTCGAGAGCGAATATTCGCGCAAGAAGTCCTCGATGCCGCCGATCCCGCCGGCGACGCCGCGCTTGGGCGCGCGAATCGCCGCGATCAGCCGCGTGGCGCGGGCATCGACGCGGGCTTCGGCTGCTGCCGGGAGAGCGGCGCTTGCGAGCAGGCGGGCGGCGATGGCTTCGTCGGCTTCGGCATAGGGCGCGGTGAAGGTCATCGCTGGCTCCGATCGGGGAATGGAGGGATCATAGTCCCACGCGGCCAGCGATGGTATAGGTGAATATCCACCTCCGGGCGGATCATGCGGCTGACGCGCGACAGGATGATCCTCGGCTATGGCGCCCGGCTCGATCCG
>JAYVPF010000325.1:0-3322 GCA_043757535.1 Burkholderiales bacterium | reverse complement strand
GCGTCACTGATCCCAAGGGCTCCGTCACGCAATACCGCTACGACCGCGCCAATCGAAAGATCGCCGAGATCAGACCCCTTGGCGACACCACCGGCTACACCTACGACGCCAACGGCAATCTCGCGCGCACCGTCAGCGCCACGGGCCGTGCCCGCGCCTACAGCTACGATCCGCTCAATCGCAGAACGAAGGAGGAGCACTACTTGCCCGCTACTGGGGGCGTGCTGGCCACCGTTGCATCGACACAAAGCGCCACTACTGCCGCAAGAGTCATCAGCTACGGCTACGACAAGAACGGCAATCTCACGAGCTTTGAGGACCGGGAGCGGGCTGGGGCGTTCAATGCGCCCGCCAACTCAAGTACGGTCACGCCCACTCCGACGACTGAAACGCTGGTCAGCAAAGGCAGCTATAGCTTCGACAACCTCAATCGCCTGATCGCGCAAACGCTCGGCTACGGTAACCCGATCGTGGTCAGCCAGAGTGGCATCAGCGGTAGCACTGCGAGCATCAACGCAGCCGCCAACCTCACCCCGCTGTTCAGTAAAACCCACACCCAAACCTTCACCGCAGCGGGCAGAAAGCAGACCCGTACTGATCCCGACGGCAACGGATCAAATAAGGCGCACAGCTTTACCTACGACAGCGCCGGCCGCCTCGCAACGATCAACCTGCCTGCGACCGGACAAAACGCAGCCATAGGCACAACGAGCGGCACCATCACCGTCAGCCAATACCGCTGGAACCAACCCAGTGAAATCGCCTACTCGAACGGACTCAAACAAACGACCACGCATGATGCGTTGATGCGACCCACGGCAATCACCGTCGCACCGACCAGCAACCCCAGCTCTGCTAACAGCCCGATGAGTTTCGGCTACGTGTTCGATGAAGTCAGCAACATCAACCAGATCACGCGGCAGGGCAGGGCGACGACGTACAGCTACGACGCGTTGTATCGGCTCACCGAGGCCATTGCCGCCCCCGTGGTGAACGCCAATCAGGCGAACCCACCCAGCAGCACGAGCCTGCCCGCCGAGCGCTACAGCTATGACCTCGTGCACAATCGAATCACCGAGAACCGCAGCGGGGGGGATGCCAACACCGCCACCCCAAGCCTGGCCGACATGAACCTGAATTACCGCTACAACAGCAATCACCAGATCACCGAGATCCGGAACGCCGCCCTGCAAAGTACCGATGCCGCAGGTCTGATTCAAAGCTTCGCCTACAGCGCCGATGGTCACACTACTCAAATACAAACCAACGCACAAATCGTCAACAACATCCAACTCCCCGAGCGCCCTGAAAACCGCGCCTTCCTGTACGATGCACAGGAGCGCTTGATTCAGGTCAATGACAATGGCAACATCATCGCCATGTATCGCTATGACCCGTTCGGACGACGTATCCTCAAAACGCTCACCCAAGCCGGTGCGGACAACGCCAACACGGCACAAGGCAAGCTGCTTGCGAGCGACTCCAACACGCCGAACGCAAACGCAGGCTCGACGTTCTACGGCTATACCGATGAGGGCTTGGTGGCAGAGTACGCGAGCCAAAACAATCCAGGTAGCGCTAACAACGGTGACATGCTCGCCGCCTACGGCTACTTGCCGAATCAGACCTGGCAGACCAATCCGGTGTACAAACGGGACGTGCAAAGCGGAAGCGCGAACGCACAATCGCCAGACCGCATTCACCTGTTTCACAACGATCATCTGGGCAGTCCGCAGCGGCTGACGGACGCTGAAGGTAAGACCTCATGGAGTGCGAGCTTTGAGAGCTTCGGGAGAGGGTATGCCGACACCAGTGCGGGAGCAGCGCCAGCGGTTACCTCGTCAACGCCGACTACCAACAATCATCGGTTTCCCGGGCAGTACCTCGATACGGAGACCGGCTTGGCGCAGAACTACGCTAGGGCCTATATAGCCGCAGTTGGACGGTACTCCGAGCGAGATCCGATCGGACTCTTCGGTGGCATCAATCCATTTGCATATGTCGGCGGAAGCCCCGCTTCACGAACTGACCCAAAGGGGCTTTGGTCCGGTGCTGACTGGGCGTTGTTCTCGCATTTTTACAACGGAAATGGTGCATACCTGGATGTATCGGCGTGGTGTTCCGATTACATGGCAGATCCGGCGGTACAGGGTCAATTGGTGCTGCTGAAACTTAACGTTGATATTGAAACGAGGAAACGGGTGGGACTACAAGGACACGATTCGTTCAAAATTCGGCGAAATGCGCAACTGTACATAACCAAAATCTATTCGTTTGGCGCAGGTATCGGCCACCTGCAGGATGCAGATTGTGAAGTCGAGGGTGACGGTTGTTGTGTGACGTCAACGTGCGGGCTGAAATTTCGCGCCATTGATCGCTACTCTGATCCGATAGATCTTTGCCAGCGATGGGGGGTGTGCGGTGGATCACAAAATGTAGGCGGCACAGTCTTTTGGTTCGGACTTACATGTAACGAAGCGTATACGAGCAAGGCCTGCAAGTGAGGGATAGAAAAGCGGGTTTGCTAGCTGGACTATTTGTGATGTCTGTTAGCCTGCTTATAGGAGCATTTTTGATCTTCGGTGTGCACGTAGTGGTCGATGAATTATCTGGGGTGCAACGGGAAATGCGTTCCGCTGTCGGATTGCTTTTCGTTCCCATACTGGTTATGCCGCTCGCCCTTGTCGTTTGCTTTATTCATGTTATTGCAAGCGGTTGGTTCAAGTACACCGCCTGGCGCGACTGGGTCGGCGCGGGCCTCCTTTACTCACTTTTATTTATAGTGTTCACCTCGCCATGGCTTGTGTTGCTACCGCTGTTTGTGAACGTCGTGAGTGTGACTTGGTGGCTTAAGTGGCGGAAGCGATTTAAGCCCGCGTAGGTTGGAACGCTTGCGGTTCCGAAAAAATCGTCATCGCAGTCAGGTGTCGCAGAAAAAAAGAATAGGATCAGAGACAACTGATTTGCGCCACTCAACTTATCTTTGTAAGCCTCATTTCATTTGGGCTACAGGCGTTATATGCGTACAGTCGATAAACCCATAAATCGCCTTCCATCCCCAATGCGGGGGCGCTCCCACCAAAAAGCTGATCGGTCAATTTGATTCACAGTCGAACGACTAACGTGAGGCCGCCACGTGCGCCGCTCGGCGGAAAGGGCTCACAGCGAAGAGTCCCCATCACCGCCACCTTAAACCGGATCAGTCCGTACGATGAAGAAACGGTCGACGAGCGCGGCTTAAAGACGCGAACGCAGTACGACGCCGCGCGAAACCCGCTCGCCATGACCTACCCGGACGGCAGCAGCAGCACCGCGAGCTTTG
>JAYVPF010000324.1:0-12496 GCA_043757535.1 Burkholderiales bacterium | reverse complement strand
GATGAATTTCGACATGCTCGACGCTCTGATTTCGTTGAACTGAAGTATCGCTCAGCTGCGTCGCGCTTTTGCTTGAATAGTCCGACAGGCTGCTAGTGGATTGCTCCGTTTGCTGCCGTCGGTGCACACCCGGTCGCGCTATTCGTCTTTGAAGCGCCACCAGACGCTTACTCGCACGCAACGGACGCAAGGCTTCGGGTCGACAGCAGATTTCGCCGATCAAAGCAGGCGTCCTGTTCTACTTTGGCGCTGTCTTTAGTGATTCTTCCTGCGATTTTTTTGCAGCTTCCAGCGACATTTCACGGGCCTTTTGCAAGGCAAGAGGATCTGGAACCAGCGCAAAGCTCTTGATCAGCGGCTCGTTGAACACGGTTGGAGTTTTCCGGAGTTCGGCCTGATAAGCCGCCTTCGCTGACTTGCCTGCTTCGTCGACAAGGCGGGCATAGAACGCCTCTTTTACCTCCTCGTAAGGCCGTTTTTCCGGCTTTTGGATGTTGAGTAGCTTGAAGATATGGATGCCGAGTCGGGATGGCAATGGCTTCGACACCTCGCCGGTCTTCAACTCGTCAAACATGACTTTGGCCACGATGCCTTCCATGCTTTTAGCCAGAACATTGGTGAATTTTCCGTTTGTCTCTTTGGCCTTGGCCTCATCGGAGTACGCCGCTACCACCTCATCAAACGACTTGCCTGCGGCCAGATCAGCTTGCGCTGCCGCAATCCGCCTTGCAGTTTCATTGAAATCGCGCAGTCTAAGGTCAAACAAGATGTGCTGGAAATCGGCGGCATATTCGCGCTTCAGGGCGGACGCGTCGGTGGTGAGATAGATCTCGCGGGCGCGGGCGTCCAACGCTTTCGGGTCAGAGGCAACCAGTGCTTGCGCCCGTTTTTCGATGATCGATAAATTGGCCACCAACTGCGCGCGCTCGGTGTTCAGTGCGGCGTAATTTCGCTCGGACGGAGTCATGTTCGTCAGAACAACTTCTCCGCTGGCTATGGTGCGGGCGTCGAGTACCTCCTCGAGCGCCTGCTTCAGCTGCGTCGGCTCCTGCATGGTTTTTGCATACGCCGCGTCACTGAAGAGGAAAAAGACATTGCGATGATCCTCTAGCGTAGCAACCGCGTTTCGGCGCGTCGCGAGCGACTCACTTTTCAAAGGATCGGACGCCGCGAAACAGGCAGCGGCAAAGGCTACAGTAGCGACGATTGCAAGCGGTGCTGTGGCGAAGTGACGGGTTTGGCGAGTCAAGTAGTGGCTCATAAGAAATAATTTGTTGCTATAAATGAAAAAGGAGGCCGCAGCCTCCTTTCAGTAGACACCGAAAGCGTTTATCGGTTCCAGTTACGCCATATGCCGCTGATTGAGCAGTTGTCCGACCCCGGGCAGCTGTCGTTGCGGACATTGATGTACCAGACACCCGGTGAGAGCGTGGCAGTAGTAGCGGACCCACGCGAATCGCCCGTGGTCACGAAGGCTGACGAGCCGCCCGATCGACCGGACAAGACGATCTGGGCAGTCGAGGAGAAGTCATTACAGCGCTGCGAGATCGAGATCGTCCTGTTGTCCGAAAAGGTCGTCGTGTCGTCCTGCGTAATCAAGAATGTCGGAAGGATTGTCTTGCCGAGCGTGGTGTCGCCAGCAGCTATCGTGAGCTTCATCACAAATACCGAATTGCCGAAAATCGGTTGATAGGTGAAGTTCGTCGCATACGTCGCGAAATTGGTAGAGATGCGTGGCTCGCCAGCGGGACAAACCGAACTCACGACCGGAGCGGTAACGGTTACCGTTGCCGAAGACGGATTGTCGGTGGTGCCAAATCCATTGGTTGCGCTCACCCAATAGGTCGTACTTCCAACAGCCCCGGATGACGGGAAATATAGAGAGGACGTCTCACCGGCTATCGGGGTATGTAATGGCGACGAGGCGGGTGCCGAAGAGCCTCCCGTGTACCACTGATAGCTCGTTGCGCCAGTACAATTTGCGCTCAACGGCGACAGTGCGCTGCTCTGCACGACGCTTTGCGAGCCCGGCGAGATCGCCGTGCAGCTAGGCGCGGTCGTCGCGGCCGGAGGGGGGGGAGGTGGCGGGGGAGTACTACCCGCTGCGAGCGTCAGCGCGTTACCGGAGAACGTTCCGGTAACGCCGCTCAAATTCATGGTAACGGAGCAATTTAGCGTGTTACCGCTACTGATTGTGCATGTGGCTGGAACCGCGCCACTCGTCTGCGCATTGGCCGACGGAGCGGGCGGGCAGAGTGCCACGACCGCCAGGATCGCGGAGAGAGACGCCACCAAGGGTCGCAGCGTCAGTTTTTGAATTTGCGTGCTTGAGTTCAAAGGTATTCTTTCCAAGTTTGCCCCCCGACATTGTTGCTGTGAAATTACAACTGTAAATATTATAGGTCTGGATGTTCGTTTCCGGACGCTTCGACCGACAAAAGGTGCGTTTTGTTTAAAAAAAAGGCGAACTTGCGTTCGCCTTTTTCTGATTTACACGCATTAAGCGTGATCGATCTCAACTACTAGGGGCTGATTTTACGACGGAAGTTCAAGTTGTAAGACGAATTGAAGTTGTCCGAAGATCTCGCGAACTTAGCTGCAACGATCGAGAAACCGATTGTTGGCAAGCCAGTGAACGTGATGGGGCTAGCAACCGACGCGCCGACACCGGTAGACGTTACAAGCGTCGTCAGGCCGGTTGGCGTCGTCAGCGTTGGCGTGAACGTTGCGACATTGCCGAACGTCATCTCAGCCCAACCACCGGCAGCCGCAGGGCTTTGGTAAGCCGTGAAGTGCGCGGTGTTTACCGAGCCCACTACGCTTGAAGGATCCGTAGAGGGTTTGGTGTCAAAGCTAACCACGGTGGCTTCGAAGCAAAGTTGCGGAACACCTGCATCGCCCGTTGGCGAGAAGTCGTCAGCAAGGGTGCTGGAACCTTCTTCGCGGTCATACGAAGCAATCGTAATATCCACGCAGGCGGTACCGTTACCCGTCGACGTTTTACCGTTCCAAATACGTTGGAAAGGAAGAATTGGGACAGAGCCGTTAACGTAGAAACGCTTGGTAGGCATCGTCACAACCCAGTCGGTCGAGAACGTAGCGTCGTATGAGTACTCACCCATCGCCGAGCTGTGCATCAACACCGCAGAAACTGCGTCGATAGCTGCAACAAAACCAGCGGTAGTAATCTTCGTAGTACCCGAAGAAGGCGAAGTAACCACTACAGCCGTAGTGTTCGAGCCCGACGAGAGGTTTGGCAGCACCGTACCGGAAGCGGTTGGGCCACCCGTGTAGCCCAGACCCTCGAGCGCTGTTGCGTTGTAGCCAGTCGACATGCTGTTGCCAACGAGCGTACCGTTACCGAACAAACCGCCAGTTGGCAGGTTGTAGTCAGCAGCGTTTGCTGCAACTGCGGCGTTGGCTACCAACGAGCAGGTTGGAACGCCAGCCGAGTTGTGCGTTACGTCGTTATCAGTCGCGCTGAACTTGGTAATCGTCGCCATCTCTAGGATTTCGACGTAGCCTTCACGCGTACGATCCAGCGTGCGAAGCGCCGCGATATCGCCTAGGTAGGCGGTATTACGGAACGCAACCGTACCAGTGATCTTAGGATTGGTACAGCTCTTGTCAGCCGTAACAATGCCAGCGCCATCGGCCGTTGCAATGATTGCAGCAGACCAAACGTCTTTGGGCGACAGAAACAAGTTGAAGTCAAGAACCTCAGCCGAGTTTTTGCCTTCGAGGAAACGAACCTTGACGGCTTTCGACGTCGTCGTTGTGTTAACCACTGAGAGTAGGGTTGATGTGCCTGCCCGTACTGTGTAGTACGGGTAGATGAGCGCTTCGCCCAGGCCATCGTTATTGATATTTACCGCACCCGCGCCGCCTGCAAGCAGTAGCGAGGCGCTAGCAACTGCAGAAAAAACTGCCTTTTGCTTAAACGTTTTCATTGTGAATGTGACTCCTCTGTATGAGTGCTTCGATTTATAGAACCAACAGCAATACTTATAAGTATTGAATTAATAATACCTGACTCTTATTTTCGTATCAAGCTAAAGTCACCTTTTTCTGGCATCCAGCGCTCAACCATGGGCACAATCTGTTGCCTAAATCCAACGCGCGGGATCGAAATCATCATTTTCACCATCATGGTGACCAGACAGCCTTCGTCTTTGGAGCAGGCTGGCGGCTCCGCCGCCGCGCCTTCCGGCCTGAACTTCGACCAGACGGTACGAAGCATGTCAGCGTCAGCGTCCTTTTTGGAGGCTTCGGTGAAATAGCCAAATGCGGCTTCATATTTGCCTTCGGACATCAGTTGCCAGCGTGCTTCGGCGCGCTTGACCACTAACGGTGCCCAAAGTGAAGGGTCTTCGGGTAGCGCGGACGCCTGCTTGGCCTCAGGCGTACTGGCACAGCCGCTCAGCGTCAGCGCTGACACTGCGGCGACGAACGCAGTAACGCAACCGACAAATCGGTATGAGCGAGCAGCGGGTCGCGCCGTTGAGAAATCTTTCATGCTTGATTCAATTCTGTTCCGTGTCTTAAATGAAGATTGCGCGCAGTCCGAAAACACGCGTCGATCATTGCTGCGCGCCGCGTTGCGAAATATCCGGTTGCGCAGTCACGCGCATTGAATCGCCCATGGCCCGGATTGCATCGCGCTCAGCCTTCAACAATGCTTTAGTGTCAGCGCTAGCCGGGACTTGCACAGTACCCGCTTCGGGAATGAATTTTTCGATCGATTCCAGCTTCCGACGAAGTTCATCAACGACATCGCGCGTCTCGTCGACGCCGCTTATGACTCTGGGCGTAATCAACAACACCAATTCTGTACGCCCGGAAGTCCAATTTTGACCACCGAAAATGCCACCAACGACCGGAATCGATGACAAGAATGGCAGGCCCGTTGACGAATTGGAGCTGTGATCCTCATACAAACCACCCATCAGCATCGTGTCGCCCGATGGAACCATCACGGTGGTCGTCGACGTCCGGCTACGGACATTAGGGACAGTTGAGCCGGAGGTAAAGCTGGCGTCACTAATATCTTGCTGAATTTCCAGAAAGACATTTTTACCGCTCACTCGCGGCGTCACTGTCAGCTTGATACCGGTTGGAACCTGTACGTAGTTATCTGACGTTTGCACCGCACCGTTCACCACAGTAGACGTAGATACTTTGGCCGATATCGTATTCTGGGCGTTAAAAGTTGCCTTCTGGTTCTCAAGCGTAATCAGGGTCGGCTGTTGCAGTGTGCGAACTCTGTTTTTATTTTCACTCAGATTGAGGACTGCCTGAACGGCTGACGCTTTATTCCACGTGTACGAGAAGAGACTGGCGCCAGTGGTAACCGATTGCGCAATTGAGCCCGAACCATTATTGACGGACAGCTGATTTTGCGGGTCGGAAAGCTTGCCCTTGAAGTAAGTCTGCAATCCGAACTGAAAATCTCCCGTCAGCGCCACCTCGGCTATTTGCACCTCAACGGCCACCTGCTTGGGCGGCGTGTCGAGTTTGCGCAGCGCCGCTTCGAGCGTAGCGTATTCCGCAGGCGTGGCAACGATCAGCAGCGCATTTTTATCTTTATCGGCGACGATCACCGCGTTGCGCGCAAGCGCCGTACCCGCCCCCGCCGCGCCGACCGGCAAGGTTGAAGTCAGGGGACGTACAGGCACCGCAATCGGCGTTGTCGGCTGCGCATTGCCGAAAATCGTAGGCAGCGTCGAGAGCGTTGACGCCTGCTGGCCCGGCGCGACTGTTGCGGCGGGTGTCGTCGCGGTTCGCGCTCCGGTCATCGCCTGCTGCAGAATGGCTTGCAGTTTTTCCGCTTGACCGTATTGAACGAAATAGACGTGCAAACGTGCACCGCCGCCAGCGTCGTCGCCCTTGTCCAGCGTATCAAGGATGCCTCGCGCCTGAAGAATCATCTCCGGGCGCGGCGAGACTAGCAGCAGTGCATTCATGCGCTCAATCACAGCAATGCGCAAAAGCCCTGTAAACGGATTTAACCCAGCCGGAAAAACTTTCTCCCAATCCGCGAGGACCGATTTGGCCTCCGCACTTTGTAGGGGGTAGAGCAAAATCGACATGCCCGCAAAGATATCGACGTCGAACATTTCAGCAATCTCAAGTAGGTGCTTGATTTCCGGTTCCGTACCCGTCAGAAATAGCAAGTTGCGCAACTCGTCAACGCGCACCGAGGCTTCTCCCCCTTTGGCAAACGGCAACATTACGCGTTGCAGCTCCTTGGCACCAATGTTGCGCACGGACAGGATGATCACCGATGCGCCGCGATCACGACCGAGCGAAAGCCGGGGTGTGCTCACACCTGCGACCGATTCGGCGGCGAGACCGACCCGCCAAAGTTCGCCATCCTTGACCAGGGTCGCGCCCACACTGCGCAACAACGTCTCTAACGTCGGAATCAGGTCGGCGCGGTTGATGCCTTTGGGCGTACGAATGGAAATCGTTCCCGTCACACGCGGGTCCACGATGAAATTCTCCTGGAGCAGGTCGCCAAGCACGTTTTTTACGAGCTCCCGGATGTCGCCGTTTTCGATATTCAGGCTGACGGGTGGCGCACTCACGGTCGAGGATGACACTGCGGGCTGCGACTTGGGTGGACGCACTAAAACTGCCGTCCCCAACTGTTGAAACGTTCGCGCTGCAGCCAGCTGTGCCGCCGGAAATTTGTTATCGGAGGCCGTCGGCTCTGGTGGCGGCGACGACGTTGCGGCAATGGGTTGGCTGGCGGCGAGCCTTGGTGAAAGCGCCTTCGCCGACGCGGTAACAGTCTCACTCGGCGCAGTACTGCACGCGGCGAGCGCCGCCAATCCGCCGCCTAAAAAGGCGACCTTAAGTCTTTGCGCAAACCTCATAAAAACTGTGACCTTTCGTTGCTGGCGTGACATACGGAGAACCTTGTCGCCAGCGATCGCTATCGTGAGCGGTGAATCATGACTATTGTTGCAGGCTGCGAGCCAGACGACGTGCTTCCAACACCTCGCGCACCCCCATTCGTCCAGGAATCGGGCCTGGGGGCGTTTGCGCTGCCGGATCGACTGCGGCGTTAACTGCTGGCAATGGGTTCGGCATGGTCGTTGCGGCGGTGGGTGCCGGCGGCGTGATCGACGTCGGCCCGCCGGGCATTCCAGAATGCGTGACCGTGGGCTGCATAGTGGGCGCTGGTGGCACGTAAGGCGCGGGCTGCGGCACTCGACCTGACGCAGTAAATTTTGCGAGATCAATGATGTCAGTTTCGCCTTGAAATGCGAGCGTTACCTGTGTGGCGTCTACTTTTTTGACTGTCATTTCCTGTAGCAAATCGCCCTCACGAACGCTTTTGGTCCGGTTCGACGCAATCTCGCGCACTTGCGCGATCTTCACCGCGCCCAGATCCATCACGCCAACCAATTGATAGAGACCACGCCGCACTTGCGGCTTCGGCGGTTCGGTCGCGGCAACGACCACTTGCGTCGGGGCCGGTTTGCGCGTGGGATTAAGTAGCGGACGCTCAGAAATCTGGGCGTAGTTGGTGGTCTCTGCGCTCAGACGAAAATCGGGAAGTACCATCGCGCTGTCGTGTTTGCCGGCGATGGAATGCGGTGCTGCGGTCGGCGCGGTGAACGCGTCGCCCCAGTCGGTTTCGAATCCGAAAGCTGCCGCGAGTGCCGCGACGAGTGCAATCAGACCATTCCGTAAAGTGAAAATTGCGCTCATCACTTGCCTCCGGTGGTGCTGGCGCCGGTGGCCGTGCCTGCACTTGTTGCGCCACCAGCCGCCGCAGGCGCACGCGTGTTGCGACCCGCGTCTTTCGGGCCGTAGGCTTGAATCTCCATCGTGGCCGACACCTCGGGCTCTTGATTTGGCGGGGGCTTGTAGCCACGCGGTACCGTGGCGCGCATCGTGGTGTTGTCGATGAACAGGTAGGGAATGGAGGTTTCGATCGCGTACAGCACCTTTTGCAGCGACGCAGGCGTGGCGTTGAAGCCGACATTCAGGGAATAGACGCGGAAGCCGCCCTCGTCCTTGAACGTCGCGGCCTGAATCGAGGAGAGTCTGGAACCATTGGCTTCGACCATCTGGCGCACGAGATCGGTCAATTCTGCGCCGCCCAGATTGGGTGCGGTATTTTTAAGAAAGAAACGGGCGCTCTCCCTTGCCTTGAGCAGATCAAGCGCTCGCTGGTAATCCGGTCGCTGCGTCGACACACGGCGATAGCGGTCAATCCGCTCTTGCGCCGCTGACTGGGCATCGTCGTAGCGATGGTAGAGCACGTAGGTGGGGACGGCCACTGCGGCAATCACGGCGAACACGCCAAATAGCAGTAGCGCAACCGCCAGCAATCGTCCGCGCAAACCTGCTGGCCAGTTCATGGCCGCTTCTCCGGGGCAGGTGAGCTGCCCGACGCCGGTGAGCCTTTACGTGCGGCGTCTGCGGGCAACATTGGGGTCGGCGAGCCGACAGGTGTCGGCGCTGCGCCTGGCGCAACAACAGTCGGCGCAGCAGCAGGCGGCACAGGTATGGGCGTGACCGCCGCTTTAGCGGACGCAGGCGCGCCCGCAGGCGAAACGGGTATGACGGCAACGCCGGGAACGGTCATGACCGCGGACGCATCAGAGAGTAGCAACTGTCTCGGCAATTCTGCTGCCACCAACTCCCCCGAGATATGAAAGCGCTCCGAGTTTGGATTGGTCATGCGCACCATCGTGGCTTTAAAAACTGGATCTTTAAGCAGTGGCGACTCTTGAAAGAGTTGCAGAATTTTGCCGCCACTACCGGTTTCGCCCTGCACGATGACTTCACGCGTTTTCTGGTTAGGTACGCTCTTGATCTCAAACGACTGCGCCCATGTGTCGTCTGGAAGACGTTTGCTGATGTCATCAATGACCTGCACAACGAGCGGCGCGCTGTGTTTGCGAGCGAGCGGTAAGTTGTATTCACCGATCTGTTTTTCGAGTTGGCGCTGCAAAATGCTGGCGGCCTCGGCCTCGGTTTTCGCCGTCGCCTCAATGGGTTGAAGGTCGAGCACTTTTTGTCGCATCTGCCACAGCGGAAACGCGATCAGCGCTATAGCCAGCAGAGCGCAGAGCGCGAGCAGGGCATTGTTGAGCCAACGGTAGCGCGATGGTGTTTCAGCCTCAGTTCGCGACGCCGCCAGTAGATTCAGTGATGAATCAATATCGGTCGGCGACAGCACAATGCGGGTGATTTCGATGTTTCGCTGTTGCGCATCAGCAAGCCACGTCGCGACACGGGCGCGCGGTACGGCAACGACCTCGACACGGCAGTTTCCCGTCGCAGTGTTGCGATCAAGGATTCGAAAATCGTAGTACAACTCGCTCGCACGCAGCGGTGTGAGCCGATCAAGCTCGAAACCAAGCACCTGTTGAAGGCGTCCTGACACCGCAATCGGCAACTCGACGGTACGCCGAAACCCGTTGCTATCCCCCGCCACGAGCGCAGCCGAACCGCCGCGCTGCGCCAGCGCAGAGCGCGTAAACAGTTGCGAATCGAGTGCCGATGCGCCGGGAGCCCATACCTGATCGGTCGCCGGTGCCCACATGGCGGGGCGGCGCGCCTGAATCGTTCTGGCGCGAAGGCTCGCGGGAATGCACTCCCAAAGCTGCTGTTTCCACCACGCGATAAATTGACCCCATTGCTGACTGGCAGCCGATTGTGAAGCGTACGAATCAGCCATTAACCGCTCTCGCTGGATTCGGGGTTAGCTCAGCTGGGGCGTCAGTCGAGAACCCGCGTTGCCACAAAAAATACTGCGGTCGCCCACGGGGCGCAGCGCCAATACGCAAACTCGCTTCACGCGAAGCCCGTGCGCCAGACGCCGCGATCACATCGGCGCGCACGCGAACGGCGTTGGTGCCCGAAGCGAAATACGGGCTGCTGAAAGGCAGCGGCGGAACCGGCAGTCCCTCACGCAACGCCTGATCGCGAAGCGCGACCCACGTCTGTGCCTGCGTCAGGTCTATGCCGGGCACGAGGCCGAGCACGGTCATTGACGCAGTTTGCGGGTCGATCCCTGGCGAGCGCGATTGCACGGTCAGCAAGGGCGCCACCGCGTTGTAGAGTTTCGGGCTGACGCCGATCACGTTTTGGAGTTCCTCGATGGCGATGAAAAAATCATTAGCGGGCATTACTTTCTTGCCAGCGGCGCGATAATCATCAGCCTCTGCGCCATTGGGCCGTTTGAGATTATCGGCGTCTGTCCAGTCTTTGATGGAGGCAACAATCGCATCCGCTTCTTCTTCTGATGCTCCTACCGACGTAAACACCCGTTTGAGCAGGGGTTCTGAAGCAAAGTTCAAGTCGATTTTAGCAGTCTCACTTTTAGCGGAAACCGCGATCTGTGTGCCATTGTCGACCCACTGGTGGACAACACCGTCAATTTTCCACTGCTTGAGGGCGGTTTGTACGTCCGCCGAGCGTGGACGCGACAGTTCAAACACCATCCGGTTGACCGCGCCGTCCGCTGCCGCCTGCGCGTTGGCGGATGCGAGCGCATTACTGGTGACCTGAGTGCTGACGCGCTGCGAATCGGAAAATGAGAGGGCGATGACGGTGAGGAAAATGACGAGGCCGAGCACCATGATGAGCGCGATGCCTTTTTGTGCGCGCGGCGATTTCTGGGCTCGGAAGGCGCGCATCAATTGACTCGCTGAATGAAGCAGCGCTGGCGCGCGTAGTCAAAATTGCAGCCGAGCGCCTGTGACAACTTGAGCGGCACGTAGAGATCGGGCCAGCGCCGATCACCCGCCTCGGTCACACGGATCGCGACCATCGATGGCATGCGCGCGTTTTCGTCCCACGCGGTGACCCAGGTGCCGCCATCCGGGCTGATGACTGGGTCTTCGCCCGGATCGAAGTACGAAATCGAGAGGGCGCTGATGTTGTCAGCAAGCACGATGGCTTCGGCTGCTGACAGATCGGGCACTTCCTTTTGCTCGGGATCTGATGGCAGACGACGCAGCACGAGTTGACTTTTTTGCTGTGAGGTCGCGACGGCCAGTTGCCACCACATGACGCCCCCTTCGGCGATTTGCGAAGTGATGGGCGCGAAATAAGTCATGTTCGATGACTTGCCATTGAACTTGAGCGGCTGCCCGATCTCACGTCGCCAGCGCAGCGGCAGCACGCCGGAGATGTGCTCACGCAGAAAGGCCTGCGTGCGGGCGTATTGCTCGGTGCGCTCGACAACGTCATTGGCGGCGGTGGTGCTGCGCTCGGCGCCACGTACGGTGCCCATGAGAATGGTAGTTAACAGCGCGAGCAAGGTGATCGCAGCAATCAGCTCGATGAGGGTGAAGCCGCGCTGAGGATTGCGCTTCATGGCGTAATCATGGCGCAGGGCGCGGTACCGCGAGCAGAGTGGTGAGCTCGACGCTGCGCTGCCGCGTACCGGGCCTTTCGCCGGGGTTGCTCACGGCCACACGGGCGACGAGGCGCTTTAATTCAAGTGGCGTTTGAATCGGCGAATCGCCTTCCTCTGTGGGCTCGGGCGCAACCGTTAATGACCACTGCAATCGGCCATCAGTCGATACGCCCGATTCGCTGCCGTCGGCCAAGGTTTTCTCGATACCAGCGCCTGCGAGCAGGCCCTGCGCCAGCGTCATCGCGCGCATGTAGTCGCTCGACGCGGACGCTGCGCGCACGCCAGTGGCAAACACCTGCGAAAGCGCCGACAGGCAGAGCGCGGCAATCACCACGGCAACGATGACCTCAAGTAGCGTGAAGCCTTGCTGTTTCGAGCATTGGGGATGCAACATCAGGTTTCATCAATCGCAACACGACCGGTGAGCCAGCCGATATCAATGCGAAATTCGCGCTCTTTGTACCTGAGCGTCACGCGACCGCCGGTGGAGCCGCCGTCGGCGTAGAAGCGAACCGAAGCATGCTTATCGTCGACCGTTTCGGCAGCGGTGGTAACGAGTTCAAGTGCAATACCTTCCGGCCATTTTCCGGGACGTTTGCCGCCCTGCAATTGGTAGGTGCGTTCCGCAAGATTAAACTCAACGCCGACATTGGTTCGATTATTGATGGCTTCGCTGCGCGCAAACCGCAGCTCCTGTGCGATCGCTCTCGCCAGCGCGCGATGCTGCGCTGACGTGACACCAGAAGAAAAGATCGGTGGCGAAAGTGCGGCCAGCACGCCGATGATGACGATCACCACCAGCAATTCAAGCATGGTGAAGCCCACTGATTGCGCCCTGTGCCCCACGTTCCGCGCGCGCGTCGGGGCGGAGTTCCGGGTCAACATGTTCAGGGCTTCAGACGAATCAAGCTGCGCTCGCGCTAGCTCTTGGTGATGTCGGCGTTTTCACCGTCGCCGCCCTCTTTGCCATCCGCGCCGAGAGATTTGATCTCAAACGGTGTATTGTTCGGACCGGGCGACGAGTATTTGTAGTCGTTGCCCCATGGGTCTTTGATGTTGTCCTTGCGCAGGTACGGGCCGCTCCAGTTGGGCAGGTTACCGGGGTTTTTC
>JAYVPF010000323.1:0-41552 GCA_043757535.1 Burkholderiales bacterium | reverse complement strand
GTCGTTGGCGGAAGTAGTTGCAGATGCGCGAGGATCGCCCGGTTGCGCAGATTGCCGCAGGCCAGCTCGCCCACCACCATCGGGTGAATGCAAATCTGGTTTGCCTCCAGCGCTACGCGCAGCTGCGGGTCACTCCGGCGCAGATGATCGATCCACACCGAGGTGTCGGCCAGAATCATTTTCTTGCGTTGGTTGTGCCCGCGTCGGCAAATCGTTTGCGCGGCGGCACTTGCAGCTTTTCTTCAGTACCACCGAGTAGCGACAGACGCCGGGCAGCCTCTCGCTGAACCAGCGAACGCAGCGCCTCGTTGATCAAGGCACCACGCTCGGTGATGCCCGTCAGCTCCTGCGCCTTGGCATAAATATCGTCGTCAAAGGTGAGTGTCGTGCGCATTTTCGTTCTCCTGATTGCATCAATTATCGCATCATATGATGCACTCAAATGCCGAACTAAGTAGTTCCGTTACGGGGAGGTTACGCTCACTCCCACTCTATCGTGGCGGGTGGTTTTCCTGAGATGTCGTAAACGACGCGGTTGATTCCGCGCACTTCGTTGATGATGCGGTTCGACACTTTGCCGAGCAGCGAGTGTGGCAACTCGGCCCAGTGCGCAGTCATGAAATCGGTGGTTTGCACGGCGCGCAGTGCGACTACGTTTTCGTACGTTCGGCCATCGCCCATGACACCGACGCTCTTGACCGGGAGGAAGACCGCGAAGGCTTGGGCTGTGAGGTCGTACCAACTCTTGCCTTCGGCATCTTTGATGTTGCGAAGCTCCTCGATGAAGATCGCATCGGCGCGACGCAAAAGATCAGCGGCGGGACGCGTGACTTCGCCCAAAATTCGCACGCCTAAACCGGGGCCAGGAAACGGATGGCGATAGACCATTTCGCGCGGCAGGCCAAGCGCGACGCCGAGTTCGCGCACTTCGTCTTTGAACAGGTCACGCAGCGGTTCGAGTAGTTTGAGGTTCAACGTCTCCGGTAGCCCGCCGACGTTGTGATGTGACTTTATTGACTTCGCCTTGCCGGTTTTGCTGCCGGCACTTTCGATCACGTCGGGGTAAATCGTGCCTTGCGCGAGCCACTTTGCGGCAGGCAGTTTTTTCGCTTCGGCCTGGAATACTTCAACGAATTCGCGACCGATGATTTTGCGTTTGGCTTCGGGATCAGTGACGCCTTTGAGGTGCCCGAGGAATTGCTCACTTGCATCAACAGCAATGACTTTGACACCGAGGTTGCGCGCGAACATGTCCATCACCATCGCGCCCTCGTTTAAGCGCAGCAGGCCGTGATCGACGAAAACACAGGTGAGCTGCGGGCCGATCGCACGATGAATTAGCGCAGCGGCGACGCTGGAATCGACGCCACCAGAAAGCCCCAAAATTACCTCATCATTGCCAACCGCTTCGCGAATTTTCGCGACGGCTGTGTCGATGTAATTCGGCATCGTCCAGGAGGGTTCCGCAGCGCAAATATCGAGCACGAAACGACGCAGCATCGCAGTGCCCTGTTTGCTATGCGTGACCTCCGGGTGGAACTGCACACCGTAGAACTTGCGCGCTTCGTCGGCCATGCCCGCAACCGGGCAGCTCAGCGTGGACGCCATGAGCTTGAAGCCCGGTGGCATCTCGGTGACCTTATCGCCGTGACTCATCCAGACGTTGAGCAAGCCATGACCTTCGTCGTTCTTCGCGTCCTCAATGCCTTCCAGAAAACGCGTATGGCCGCGCGCGCGCACTTCGGCATGACCGAACTCGCGATGATCGCTGGCTTCGACTTTGCCGCCCAATTGCACGGTCATGGTGAACATGCCGTAGCAGATGCCGAGCACCGGGACACCCTGCGTGAACACGGCTGCTGGCGCGCGCAAATCATGCGCCTCGTAGGTGCTGGCATGGCTGCCTGAGAGGATGATGCCCTGCGGGTTGTACGCGCGGATGAATTCGTCCGAGACGTCGTTCGGATGCAGCTCGCAGTACACGCCCATTTCACGCACGCGGCGTGCGATGAGCTGCGTGACTTGCGAACCAAAATCAAGGATGAGGATGCCGCGTGCCATATTAGCCTCGATGGTGCGTTAAGTTTTTTGAAGCTGAAACAGGAAGGGGCCGCGAGGCCCCTTGTTCACTGTCGCTATTTCTTGACGGGAGGAATCGCTCCGCCACCGGCTGGTGCGGGAGGTGATGTCTTCGGTGGCTCAGGCAATTTGAGCCCCTCTTTTTTAAGCGCAGCTTCAATATTTTTGTCGATATCAGCAGACATCGAGTCAGCCCATTTCATTGCCGTCTGGAAGGTGTCGCCGTTGACTTTCGCCTGACTTGCGAGCATTTTTTTGCCGACAGTGCTTTGGTAGAACTTGAGCAGGTCAGCGACTTCGCCAGCCGTGAACGTGTTGTGATAAACCAGTGTGACTTGTTCAATCAAACCACCCGACGTGTCGATTTTTGAATTCAGCGTCGATGCAAACGCATCGCGTGCGACAGCAAATCCTTTGTCCGGAAACTTGGGATCAAGCTGCTTGATTCCCGGTGCCCAGCTTTGCACCGTATTGCCAGCGATTTGGTCAGGAATCGCCTTGATGCCGGTGATTTCGAGCAGGCTTTTAATTTGCGTGCGTTTAGCCGAGGTCAGTTCATCAGCGTAGGCTGCGAATGCGAAACAGGCAAGGGTCGCGATGAGCGCGTTGCGAAAAATACTAGTCAACATGGTAGTTCGGGGCTTCTTTCGTGATGCTGACGTCGTGAACATGGGATTCACGAATGCCAGCGGAGGTGATTTCTGAAAATTCTGCGCGCGTACGCATCTCGTCGAGCGAGATGCAGCCACAGTAGTGCATGGAGGCGCGCAAACCGCCCTCCATCTGAAAAATGACGTTCGCGACGCTGCCCTTGAAGGGAACCTGTGCCTCGACGCCTTCGGGCACCAGTTTGGCGGTGTTCGGGTTGTTCGGTGCGCTGTCCTGAAAGTAGCGATCTGCGCTGCCTTGTTGCATCGCGCCGAGGCTACCCATGCCACGGAAGCTCTTGTAGCTGCGGCCCTGGAACAATACGATGTCTCCCGGCGCTTCTTCGGTGCCTGCGAACATGCTGCCGAGCATCACACAATGCGCGCCCGCCGCGATGGCTTTGGCGATGTCGCCCGAATAGCGAATGCCGCCGTCGGCAATCAGCGGAATATCAGTACCTGCCAGACCCTTGGCGACGTCTGCAATGGCGGTGATCTGCGGCACACCGACGCCGGTCACGATGCGCGTGGTGCAGATGGCACCGGGGCCGATGCCGACCTTGACCGCATCAGCGCCTGCATCAGCGAGCGCAAGCGCGGCTTCAGCCGTGGCGATATTACCTGCGATGATTTGTGCGTCAGGGTAATTACGTTTCGCCCAACGAACACGATCAATCACGCCTTTGGAATGACCGTGTGCAGTGTCGATGACAAGGAAGTCCACGCCAGCCGCCAACAGCAATTCAACGCGCTCCTCGGTGCCCTCGGCGACGCCAACAGCAGCACCGACACGCAAGCGACCAAACTGATCCTTGCAGGCAAGCGGATGCTCGGTCGACTTGAGGATGTCTTTGACGGTGATAAGGCCGCGCAATTCGAACTTATCGTTGACGACAAGCACACGCTCAAGACGGTGCTTGTGCATCAGCGCTTTCGCCACTTCGATGCTCTCGCCTTCACCCACGGTCACCAGCTTTGACGCTGGCGTCATGATCGCGGAGACGGGTTGATCAAGTTCGGGCTCGAAGCGCAGGTCACGGTTGGTAACGATGCCCACGACTTTGTTGCCTTCAACAACGGGCAGACCGGACACGCGATGTTCACGCGTGATGGCCAATACATCGCGCACCGGCAGCGTCGGTGGCACGGTGATCGGGTCTTTGAGCACGCCGGATTCGAACCGCTTGACGCGACTCACCTCAAGGGCTTGCTGCTTGGCCGTGAAATTTTTATGGATGACGCCAACGCCGCCCGCTTGCGCCATGGCGATGGCCAGACGCGACTCAGTCACTGTATCCATCGCAGCGGAGAGCAGCGGCAGATTCAGGCGAATGGAGCGGGTGAGTGGGGTCGCGAGGTCAACATCGCGAGGCAGAACACTGGACTGGCCGGGGACGAGCAAAACGTCGTCAAAGGTAAGGGCTTTGGCGCGAATGCGCATGTGAAATTCCCAAAAACAGTATTTTACTCATGACGCGCAATCACCGCTAATTGCGGCGATGGGCCGTGAGTTTGTGCGAGTTAACCAGACTTGCCGTCGCCCGCTTTATCCGATTTTTCAGACTTGGCGGGAGTCGACGGAATGGCACTATTTTTGATCTCTACCTTGATGCGCTCTTTCAAAGCCACGAGATACGCATTGCTTAAGTCAGCGGTGCCTTGTCCAGTCAACCGCTGACCCAGAGATTTCAATTTTTCGGCGTTTGCAGCTTCAGGGTCAATGACCTTCAATACTTTGGCAACGGTGTAGCCACCCGCATCGTTGCTGCCGCCAACGGAAGCTGGACCCTTGCTGACATCAGCTGCAAACACGGCCTTGGCGAGCGCCTGATTTACGTTCGGCAGCGGGGCTTGACGAGTGAGCTTTTGCGCAGGGCCAAACGTCAGGCCAGCGTCTTTGCCAGCGGCAAGCGTTGCGAGCTTTTCTGCGCCCGCTTTGGCGGCGAGTTCACCCGCCAGTTTGCGTTGCAATTGCAGGCTGATTTGACCACGCACGTCATCCAGCGGGCGCACTGCGGAGGCTTTGTATTCAAGTACGCGCGCCGAAATCAGGCTGTTGTTGCCGAGATCGATCGCTTCCGAATTTTTCTTGGCGGCGACATTGGCAGGCGCGAACACGGTTTGCGCAAATTTCTGGTTACCCGCAGCGACGGCCTGTACTTGTGCGCGCGTCAGCCAGTCGGTTTTCTTGACTTCGAGCTTTAACTCTTCGGCAATCTTCGCGTAGCTATCGCCTTGCTCGTAAACGCGGTTCTGAAATTTCTCGGCGTTCTCGGCAAACAGCTTGGTGGCCTTTTGTTGTTTGAGTTCGGATTCAATCTGCGCGCGCACTTCGTCCAGTGTGCGTGTCCGCTCCGCTTTGACTTCGGTCAAACGAATGATGTGAACGCCGAAGTCCGACTCAATCGGGCCGCGTACCTCACCCGGCTTCATCGAGTACACCGCTTCCTCGAACGGTTTCACCATCTGACCGCGACCAAAGAATCCCAGATCGCCGCCCTGTGCGGCAGAACCCGGATCCTTCGATTTTGTTTTAGCCAGCTCGGTAAATTTTTCAACTGAAGTACCAACTTGTTTGATAATGGCTTCAGCCTCGGCTTTCGCAGCATCCTTCGACGCGGCTTTCGGTTGCCCTTTTTCGTCTTTGTCTACGGATAACAAGATGTGGCTGGCGCGACGCTCTTCGGGTGCCGAGAATTCCTTGAGCCGCTTGTCGTATTCGCCCTTCACTTCTTCGGGCGTCACAACAGCAATTGCCATAAACGTAGCCTGATTGAGCATCACGTACTCGATTTTCGCTTGCTCCGGCGCGCGATACGAATCGGGGCTCTTTTCGTATTCAGCTTTAATCTGTGCATCTTCGACTTTAGCCAACGGCATAAACGTATTAACGTCAATGGAGGCGACCTGAATCTCGCGCGCCTGTTCGGTCAAACGCTGAAACAAACCAACCTGAGCAATGCTGGTGAGATTGCTGCGCGACAGCGCGTCCTGAATCGGTTGTTGCGCGAGATCGCCGCGCAGTCGCTGCTCATAGCCCATGCGATTCAAGCCATTGAGCTTCAGCACCTCATCGTATTTCGGTGGCGAGAATTTGCCGCCATCCTGAAAATCAGGAACTTCGAGAATGGTCTTTTGCAGGAGTGCATCGGGCGCGGTGAGTTTCAGATTCTGGCTTGACGCAGCCAGCAAACGCTGATTGACCAGGCCGTCCAGCACCTGCTGACGAACCTCGGGGTTGTCAAACATCGTGGGATCAAAATTTTTCCCAAGCATTTGGCGCATCCGCTCTTGCTGCGAGCGCAGCGCGTTCTCGAAATCTTGTGGAGTAACGCTTTGTCCGCCCACGATGGCAACGTCTTTGTCGCTACTCATGTTGCGCACGTAGCTGTCAACGCCTACGAATGCAAATGGCAGCACCATCAATGCCAGAATGAACTGAACGATACGTTTGTTTTTGTGGACGAAATCGAACATGATTTTCTCTTCGTTGCGTTACGGGTGTCTTTTCCGACAGAGGTGCCGCTTCCAAAGCGTGCAACTCATCGAGAAGGTACGGCGCGGACTTAAATAGGGAGTCAGATACAAAAAAGGCGAACTACTGTTCGCCTTGATCGTGTCATTTTTGTTGGCGGAGTGGACGGGACTCGAACCCGCGACCCCCGGCGTGACAGGCCGGTATTCTAACCAACTGAACTACCACTCCACATTGAACTGCATACACTTTCGTGCAAGCTTTCTCTGGTGGGTGCTGAGGGGCTCGAACCCCCGACATTCGCCTTGTAAGGGCGACGCTCTACCAACTGAGCTAAGCACCCGCTTTAAATTCTGAAACCGGTTTTATGCCCCAGAACCCTGCGGCTGGACGAATCGAACAATTAATTCATCCAAGTAAGCCTACTAGTTTATCGCATCTTTCAAAGCTTTGCCAGCGCGGAACTTTGGAACCTTGGCAGCTTTGATTTTTATTGCAGCTCCGGTGCGAGGATTGCGCCCCGTACGCGCGGTGCGTTTGCCGACATAAAAGCTACCGAAACCAACAAGTGTGACCACGTCACCTTTTTTCAAAGCGACCGTGACCGCCTTGATGGTGGCGTCGAGTGCTCGCGTGGCTGCTGCCTTCGAAACGTCAGCGCTCTTGGCGATGCTCTCGATTAGTTCTGCTTTATTCATATTATTTGTCCCCTTTCAGCAATGGTTTGGACTGGTACAAGATTTTCGTCACATCCACCAATCGGTTTAATGAATTGGTACGACGTAGACATGGATTGAAAACGTAGGGCGCGAGTCTACTACGAAACACGTGCCACGCCGCTGCCTGATTGGCTCGGCTTAATGTGTGACAACAACGTCCGTCGCGACACCGGATTCTTTCTGCGCGGATATGGGCACGGCGACCTCGTCACCCAGCGGAATCGGTGCGTGTTCGAGCGCCGCCGACAACACTTCGTCGATCCATTTGACCGGCCGAATCTCCAGAACATTCTTAATATTGTCAGGAATTTCGGCGAGGTCTTTTATGTTTTGTTCCGGTATCAAAATAAGCGTCAAACCGCCACGGTGCGCGGCCAACAGTTTTTCTTTAAGACCGCCAATCGGCAGCACTTCGCCGCGCAACGTAATCTCACCGGTCATACCTACGTTTGCGCGCACAGGAATGCCTGTCAGCGTCGATACGATGGCCGTCGCGATGGCGATACCAGCACTCGGTCCGTCCTTCGGCACCGCGCCCTCAGGGAAGTGCAAGTGCAAATCGTGTTTCTCGTAGAAATCCGCTTTGATGCCGAGTTGCTTCGCTCTGGCGCGCACAACTGACACTGCGGCTGCGACGGACTCCTGCATCACGTCGCCCAATTTACCGGTCTGACGTACCGTGCCTTTCCCGGGAAGCGCAACCGCCTCCACGGTGAGTAAATCACCGCCAACTTCGGTCCATGCCAAGCCATTAACTTGCCCGATCTGATTGGTCTTTTCGGCCATGCCGAACGAGAATTTACGCACGCCCAGATAGTCCGCCAGATTGGCGGCTGAGATGACAACGCTGACGACCGCTTGCTTACCGGCGACCTTCGCTTGAGTCATTGTCTGCTTGATCGTCTTGCGGCACAGTTTGGATATCTCGCGCTCAAGAGAGCGCACGCCAGCCTCGCGCGTGTAGTAACGAACGATGTCGCGAATCGCGTCTTCGGTGACATCTATTTCGCCGGGTTTGACGCCGTTGTTTTTGATCTGCTTCGGTAGCAAATATTTTTGCGCAATTTTTACTTTTTCGTCTTCGGTGTAGCCTGAAAGCCGGATCACTTCCATGCGATCCAGCAAAGGCGCAGGTAAGTTGTAGCTGTTCGCGGTCGCGACGAACATCACGTCGGAGAGATCAAAATCGACTTCAACGTAGTGATCGGAGAATGTGTGATTCTGTTCGGGATCGAGCACCTCAAGCAGCGCCGATGCAGGATCGCCACGGAAGTCCTGACCCATCTTGTCAATTTCGTCGAGCAGGAACAGTGGATTACGCACGCCTACCTTCGCCAAATTAGTCAGCACTTTGCCTGGCAACGAGCCGATGTAGGTGCGGCGATGACCGCGAATTTCTGACTCATCGCGAACGCCACCGAGCGACATACGCACGTACTTGCGATTGGTGGCACGCGCGATGGATTGTCCAAGCGAAGTCTTACCTACACCCGGTGGGCCGACTAGACAAAGAATGGGAGCCTTGACCTTGTCGACGCGCTGATGCACCGCGAGATATTCGGTGATCCTCTCTTTGACTTTTTCGAGGCCGTAGTGATCCGCTTCGAGGATTTCGATAGCCCGGTTCAAGTCCTTGGATACCTTGCTCTTTTTCTTCCACGGCAGACCAGTAAGCACATCAAGGTAGTTCCGGATGACGGTCGCTTCCGCCGACATCGGGGACATCATCTTGAGTTTTTTCAGCTCAGCCTCAGCCTTGTCCAGGGCCTCTTTCGGCATGCCTGCCGCTTTTATTTTCTTTGAGATTTCTTCAATCTCGGCCTGATCTTCGCCATCGCCAAGTTCTTTCTGAATGGCCTTAACCTGCTCATTTAAGTAGTACTCGCGCTGGCTCTTTTCCATCTGACGCTTGACGCGGCCACGGATGCGCTTTTCGACTTGCAGAATGTCAATTTCTGCTTCGATCAAGCCCATCAAATGTTCGATCCGTTTGGCAACGGATGGCACTTCAAGCACTTCTTGTTTTTGCTCAAGCTTCAACGGAAGGTGCGCAGCGATAGAGTCAGCGAGACGACCACCATCGTCAATGCCCGCCATTGACGTCAGAATTTCTGCCGGAATTTTTTTGTTTAGTTTGACGAACTGATCGAAGTTCGCAAGCAGCGCACGGCGTAGCGCTTCTACCTCCGCTGGCCCCTCTTCGCTGGACGCAATAGGCTGCGCTTCAGCAGAGAAGAATTCGCCGTTGTTGGTTAGCCCAGTCAACAGCGCACGATGCAATCCTTCGACCAATACCTTGACGGTGCCGTCGGGCAGCTTGAGCATTTGCAGAACTGTGGCAACGCAGCCGGTGTCATACAAATCCTCGGGCGAAGGATCGTCCTTGGCGGCGGATTTCTGCGCGACCAGAAGAATGTGCTTCCCACTTTCCATCGCCACTTCGAGCGCCTTGATGGATTTTGGACGGCCCACAAATAGCGGGATGACCATGTGCGGAAACACGACAACGTCGCGTAGCGGCAACAGCGGATAGGACAGGATGTTGGGGACGTCAGCGCTTAAGTCGGACATGGCGAACTTTCATATCATCGTGCGAACCGCGCAATGTGTGCGATGCGTTCGAATTGAACATTGCACCTGCGGCTGAGATGACTCAGGCAGCTTTGCTCGGTTCGCTGTAAATGAGTAAGGGACGGGAATTAGTCTCAACCGTGTTTTCGTCAATGACCACACGTTCGAGGTTATTGAGCGACGGCAAGTCATACATGATGTCAAGTAGCAGGGATTCAACAATAGATCGCAATCCGCGTGCACCCGTGCGCCGTTTTATGGCGCGCTTGGCGATGGCGGCTAACGCGTTATCGCGTACTTCGAGCTCTACATTCTCAAGTCGAAACATCTTTTGATATTGCTTCATGAGCGCATTTTTCGGACGCACAAGAATGTCAATCAACGCGGCTTCATTGAGTTCATCAAGCGTCGCCAGCACAGGCAAGCGACCCACCAACTCGGGGATCAGACCAAATCGAATCAAATCGTCTGGCTCGGTATCACGCAGCAAGGCGCTGATTGAACTGCGATCATCGGGCGACACGACTTCCGCGCCAAAGCCGATGCCGGTTTTCGCGGAACGTTGCCGGATCACACGATCCAGGCCTTCAAACGCACCGCCAACGATGAACAAGATGTTCGCCGTGTTGACGGTGACGAACTCCTGATTCGGGTGCTTGCGTCCGCCCTGCGGGGGCACCGAGGCATTAGTACCTTCGATCAGCTTAAGCAGTGCCTGCTGAACGCCTTCGCCCGAGACATCGCGCGTAATCGACGGGTTCTCACCTTTGCGTGAAATCTTGTCAATTTCGTCGATGTAGACGATGCCGCGCTGGGCACGCTCTACGTCGTATTCGCAAGTCTGCAAGAGCTTTTGAATGATGTTCTCAACATCTTCGCCAACGTAGCCCGCTTCAGTCAATGTAGTCGCATCGGCGATCACGAACGGAACGTCCAGCAAACGCGCCAACGTCTGCGCAAGGAGCGTCTTGCCTGAGCCTGTAGGCCCGACTAAAAGAATATTACTCTTGGCCAGTTCGACGTCGTTATCTTTGAGATTGGCGTCGATCCGCTTGAAGTGGTTATAGACCGCTACCGACAGGATTTTTTTTGCGTGCTCCTGACCGATCACATACTGGTCAAGCTTTTCGCGAATTTCATGCGGTGTGGGCAGACGCTTGGAGCCGACGCGCTCAACAGTTTCGGCTTGGACTTCTTCCTTGATGATGTCGTTGCACAGGTCAATGCACTCATCGCAGATGAACACCGACGGGCCAGCAATCAGCTTGCGGACTTCGTGCTGGCTTTTGCCGCAAAA
Organism: Burkholderiales bacterium; assembly: GCA_043757535.1. Classification (GTDB taxonomy): domain Bacteria; phylum Pseudomonadota; class Gammaproteobacteria; order Burkholderiales; family Casimicrobiaceae; genus Casimicrobium. The sequence goes on along the minus strand of JAYVPF010000323.1, from coordinate 30,764 downwards.
CGAACAGTAAAGGAGCTTGTCGCTAGTAGACTTCTCGGCCATATGGGTCAATTAATCAGCGTGACCGGCACGCATTCGTGCCAGTGTAGCGCTTTGTGCAAGGCAAAGGAGTTGAGTAAACCGGGCTGGTCGGCGGGGATGCAGTCGCGCACATCGTCGCGACCGAACCACTCGCGAAACGTCAAACGGTTTCAGCGCGGGAAGACGCCAGAACGCGATCCACCATGCCGAATTCCACAGCCTCTTCAGCGCTCAGGAAATTGTCGCGATCAGACGCTTTATCCACTTCTTCCATCGAGCGACCCGTGAAGTCCGCCATATGCTGGTTGTAGCGCTTTTTCAGTCGCACGATGTAGTTGGCATGTCGCTCAATGTCAGACACCTGACCCGAGAAACCACCGGACGGCTGGTGAATCATTACAGTCGAATTCGGCAGCGCAAAGCGCTTGCCTTTAGCACCTGCAGCGAGCAGGAACGCTCCCATCGACGCTGCCATTCCAACGCATAGGGTGCTGACGTCCGGTTTGACGAATCGCATCGTGTCGAAAATCGCCATCCCCGCCGATACTGATCCGCCCGGCGAATTGATGTAGAAGCTGATGTCCTTGTCCGGATTTTCCGATTCGAGGAACAACAATTGCGCCACGATCAGATTCGCGGTTTCGTCGGTTACGGGGCCGACCAGAAAAATGACTCGCTCTTTCAGCAGGCGCGAATAAATGTCGAACGCACGCTCGCCACGACCGCTCTGCTCAATCACCATCGGCACGAGTCCCAAACCTTGAGGCGCGGAGTTGCCGAAAATTTCGCCATACCCGCCAACCATTGCGCTTGGGGGATTCCAGTTCGTCATGATGAGTCCTTTTGCTTGTGCGTGCTCGCGGCCCGATGGAGTACCCGCGCTTCGTTCGCATGATACGTCTTGTTCACCACAATTATCCATGGCCAGACGAACCCGAATCCTTCCTGCTCGTCCACAGCACAAGGGTGGTGCCGACCCGGGCAATTTCAAGAGGCGCCGACAACCGCGTCCGCCCGCAAATCTCGCGAGCCCGACATGCCGGACTCTACGCGGGGTGCTGACCAATCAGATCGGCAAACGGCTGCGTCTTGTCGCTCGTCTTTGCGACTTTGAGCACATGATCAACCACATTTTGTTCCAGAGCAATCGCCTCGAACTCTGATAGACGGCGCTGATCTTGATAGTACCAGGCCACCACTTGCTCTGGCTTCTCGTAGCTTTGTGCCTGCTCGTCGAGCAGGGCTCGCACCTGTTGAGGCGACGCTTGCAGATTGTAGCTGCGCACCAGCTCGCCCACGATCAAGCCCATGGCGACACGCTCCGCGGCGGCTGGCTCAAAAGTGGACGGCGACATCGCTTCATCCGCTTTACCGACACGCGATTTGTAATCTGCAGTCGCAGCTGTAGCCATGCGCTCCGCTTCCGCTGCAATCAGCGCTTTTGGCACTTCGAGTGTGGAATTCGAGCGCAGTCCAGCGAACACCTGATCACGAATTTTCTGGAACACGCGGCGCTTGCGCTCAAGCTCAAGATTGCCGCGTACTTCTTTTTTCAAGCCGTCGATATTGCCGTCGGCGATGCCAAATGCTTTCGCGAATTCGGTATCAATCGTAGGCAGAATGGGGCGTGCAACTTCTTTAGCGTTCAGCGTAAAGGTGGCTGTTTTACCAGCGACATCCTTGCCAAAATAGTCTGCAGGGAATGCCAGCGTGAAGGTCTTGTTTTCGCCTTTTTTCAGGCCCTGCGCGGCGGCTTCGAACTCAGGCAACATACGACGCTCGCCAAGAGTCATCGTGAAATCTTTGGCTGACCCACCGTCAAACGCGACGCCGTCAATTTCGCCATTAAAATCGACGATCAGACGATCACCATCTTCGCTCGCTTCGTCTTTCGCTTCGAAGCGGACGCGTTGCTTGCGCAACGTTTCCAGCGTACGGGCAACATCTTCATCGGTGACCTCCACCACCGGGCGTTCAATTTCAAGCGCCGCGAAATCGGCAAAAGCTACATCCGGGAAAACTTCGAACGTGGCTACAAATTGATAGCCATCGACGTTCTCAGCGTCGGCTTTGGGCTCAATCCGTGGATAGCCCGCAACCCGCAATTGATTTTCGTCAACTACAGCGCCGAAGCTCTTGTTCACAGCGTCCGAGAAGACTTCTGAGCGCACTTGCGGTCCGTAAGTCGATGCCACCATTTTGACCGGCACTTTGCCTGGGCGGAAGCCAGACATCTTGACGGTACGGGCGAGGCGCTTGATGCGCGTTTCGGTTTCCGATTCAATCTGGGCGACCGGAATCGTCATCGTGAAGCGGCGCTCAAGCGTGCTCAGTTGCTCAATCTGCGTGGACATGTTTTTATTTCCATCCGAACGCGCACTCGCGCGCGCGTTCGCTCAAAGTTGTCGCCAGACGGCTTATCCTGTTGCGCAGAGCGCAAAAAATGGCGGCGCGAGATACGCGCCGCTGGATAGTCCGAAATCATTAAATTTGCGGTGCTACTAAAAACTCACTTGTGGGGCGCATTGTGTCTCTGCGGAGCGCTCACAATCCCCATGTACCGGAGCGTACATCGCGGCTGCTGCGCGCCCGCGCCTAACACTGCATTCCCAAAAGTGACTTTTTAAAGGCACCGTTTGGTGCGAATGGAGGGACTCGAACCCACACACCTTTCGGCGCTGGAACCTAAATCCAGTGCGTCTACCAATTCCGCCACATTCGCCTAACCTTCTATTATAGCTACCGTTTCTTATCGACTTGTGACCTCCACGTGACCGTTGACGAGCATTACGAGAACTTCCCGGTCGCCTCCGTGCTGGTGCCAAGAGCGATAAGGCCTTTCGTCATCGCCATCTATCGCTTCGCCCGGCATGCCGACGATGTTGCTGATGAGGGCGACGCGACCGTTGAAGAAAGGTTCGCAACCCTCTCGGCATTGGACGACGACGTGGTCGCTTTATTTGCTGGCGGAGAGGCCAGCACGCCAACCGTGCGCGGGCTGACTGTCATCCGCGACGCTCGAATCAGGGGGATCACCGCCGACCCCTTTCGCGATCTGCTTGATGCGTTCCGGCAAGATCTGACGAGTCAACGCTATGAGACGTATGAGCAACTTCTCGACTACTGTCGACGCTCAGCGAATCCTGTCGGACGGCTGATGCTGACCCTGATCGGCGTCAATGACACCCACGCGCTCGCCGCCAGTGACCACATCTGCTCTGCGTTGCAACTCATCAATTTCTGGCAGGACGCGGCCATTGACGCGTCGCGCGGGCGCGTTTACATCCCCGCCGTCGAGTTTGTGAAGCACGAAGTGTCGAGTGACCAGTTCCCGGTGCATCCTTTGCACAGGACGTTGATGCACGCGCAGTGTGACCGCGCGCGCGCGCTGCTGTTGTCCGGCGTGCCGTTGTTAGCGCACTTGTCGGGACGCTTCCGGCTTGAGATTGCCCTTACGATTGCAGGCGGGCTTCGTATCCTCGACAAAATCGCAGCGAACGACTGGGACGTGAAGCAGCGCCCGAAGCTCGGCTGGTACGATAGCTTTCCCGTACTTTGCCACGCCATCCGCGTGTGTTTTCGGGCATCCAGACAACGCGCCTCATGACTCCCGACCAATACTGCCAGGAAAAAGCCGCCAAATCCGGCTCCAGCTTTTACTACGCGTTCCGCTTTCTGCCCGACGCGCGGCGGCGAGCGATCACTGCGTTTTATGCGTTTTGCCGCGAAGTAGATGATGTCGTGGATGCCGCAACTGATTCGGACGTCGCGCGTGCCCAGCTTGGCTACTGGCGACGCGAAACCGACACCATGTATCGCGGTGGTGCGCAACATCCTGTCACGCAGGCGCTGGTGCCGCACATTGCAGCAATGCACTTGCCGCAGGCTGCGTTTCACACCGTGATTGACGGCATGCAGCAGGACCTCGAAAAAAATCGTTATCTGAATTTTGAAGAGCTGAGCCGCTACTGTTATCAAGCGGCGGGCGTCGTCGGCGAAGTCAGCGCCCGGATTTTCGGCATGAAAACTCTAGACAACCCGGCGACACTCACCTATGCGCGCGCACTGGGAGAGGCGCTGCAACTGACCAACATCATTCGCGACGTTGGCGAGGATGCGCGTCGCGGTCGAATTTATTTACCGCAAAGCGAATTGGCGCAATTTGGTGTTCCTGGAAATGCGCTATTGCAAGGGCGCGCGGAAGGCGATTTCGTTGCTATGATGCAGTTTCAGTATGACCGTGCCATTGCAAGTTTTGACCGCGCGATGGCCGCGCTGCCGCGAGAAGATCGGTCGGCACAACGCCCTGGACTGGCGATGGGCGCGATCTATCGGGCATTGCTCGACGAGATCAGGCGCGACGGTTTCCGCGTGATGGATCATCGCGTCGCACTCACCCCGATTCGCAAACTCTGGTTGGCCTGGAAAACCGCGAAGTTCGGATGACGCGCGTCGCAATTATTGGTGCCGGATGGGCGGGAGCAACTGCAGCGTTAATGCTCGCGCGCGCTGGCGTCCACGTGACTGTGTTTGAGGCGAACAGCGTTGCCGGCGGACGTGCGCGCGTTGTCGAAAAGTCAGGCCATATGTTTGACAACGGGCAGCACTTGTTGCTCGGTGCTTACACGCGATCACTGGCCATGATTGATAGTCTTCACCTAGCGGGCACGCGCCCCTATTTGCGGCTGCCACTGATGTTGCAATCCGCGCCGAAAACGCCTGCCGCGCTTTCTCTCGTCGCGCCAAACTTGCCTGCGCCGCTGCACTTATTAGCCGCGATCATCACCGCAAACGGCCTCAGCCTTACGGAAAAATTCGCCGCAGCTTCGTGGGCTGTACGACACTTGCGTGGAAGGCCAATTGGCGCGACCACCACGGTTTCGCAATTGATCGAACGCCAGCCGATGCGCGCGCGTGAGCTGTTGTGGGAGCCCCTGTGTATCGCGGCGCTGAACACACCACCGGAAGCCGCATCCGGCAGCGTTTTTGTTGAAGTGCTGAAGCGCTCGTTCACAGGCAATGCGCGCGGCAGTGATCTCATCATTCCGCGAGTCAACCTGACGGCGTTGCTGCCTGAGCCCGCGCTTTATGTAGTACGTTCGCTGGGTGGCGATGTTCAGCAGAGCACCTACATCACATCGGTTGTGACTTCAACGTCTTGCGCGACCGCGACGTTGCGCGATCAATCGACACAGGTATTCGACTTCCTGATCCTGGCCACCGGGCCGCAACATCTGCCGCGCCTGCTCTCGGAAATCCCTGCCGCTTCCGCCGCTGTTAAGTTGTTGCGCACGCTCACCTACGAGCCCATTACCACGCTGTATTTTGATTTTTCACACCGTGATCTGGGACAGAACGATCAAGCGCCGATGCGCATGCTGGACGGATCTCCGGGACAATGGGTGTTCTGGCATCCGCTTGCCAACGGACGCTGGCGAGCGAGCGTGGTGATCAGCGCGGATCATCGTTCAGGCGAAGAATCCTCTTTACCGAGCGCGACGCTTTCGCAGCTCAGGCAAAGTTATGCGCTGCCGACGCCGACCTGGCAATTCGTCGTGACAGAAAAGCGGGCCACGTATTCGTGCACTCCGAATCAATGTCGAATTTTGACCGCCATTCCAAAACGCTTCGGACGACTACTTTTCGCCGGTGATTGGTGCGTGCCCGAGCTTCCGGCAACACTCGAAGCCGCCGTAATTTCGGGCGAACGTGCAGCGCAGAAAATCATTTCAAAGGCTAATCATGACTGAACGGCGGAGCGTTTTCACCTACGGATCGCTCATGTTTCCAGCGGTCTGGGATCGCGTCATTCAGGGCCGCTACAGTAGCAACGAAGCCACGATTGACGGCTTCCGGCGCCTCCGGATTCGCGGCGAACATTACCCAGCGTTAATTATCAATCCGAACGCTGGCTTACTTACAGGGCGAATTTATTACGACGTTTCAGCGAGTGATATTGCGCGGCTGGATCATTTTGAAACCAAGGACTATGCGCGCGTCTCCATCGCCGTGACCGTAGAGGGCAAGGCGCTCGCCGCCGATGCATACCTCACACTCAAATCAGGCACGCTAGAGCCTCTGGATTGGAGCCCGGATGCCTTCGAACGCGAAGGCATCGAATCGTTTCTCGCCACGTACGCGGCGACTAACACACCGCCGAAGTAGCACTCGGGCCACGCGCTATTCGAACGGAACGATCACCGCCACGCGGCGATTTTTGGCACGGCCTTCGGGTGTATCGTTACCGGCGAGCGGTCGGTCAAAGCCAAAGCCACGACGCTCCAGATTTTCTTGGGCAAAACCGTGCTGGCTAACCGCTTGTGCGACTGATTCAGCACGCTTAGTCGAGAGCGTCCGGTTGAATTCAGCAGAACCGACATTGTCGGTGTGGCCAAACAGGCGCAGCTTTTTGATTTCCAGATTGCGCAGGTCGTCCGCCAACTTGCCGATAACGACTTTGGCGTTTTCACTGAGTACATCACTGCCCGTATCAAATAACAGTGGGCCACGCAAATTAAATACATAACCTTCATCGGTCTTCTCAAAACCTAGATCGACGAGCTTGCTTGCGAGCGAGGGCTGCGCGACGGGGGGCGGAGCGGGTGGTGCCGGTGGCGGCGCGCTGGCGCATGCGCCAAGCAGCGTCACCATAAACGCGACGACGATACTGCTCAGGGTTTGATGAACGAACGAAAGGTTCTGAATTTTCATGATTTTCCGATGGGTGCTTTTCGCCCCGGTATGGGCATTGCGATAACGTTGGAAGTCTCGGATTTGAGCACAGGCGCACGCATGGCCACTGGCACCGCTGCGGCGACACGAATCGATTCGTCCTGCGACAGCGCCTTCGCGTTGTACATCGCCCAATCGGCGGCTTGCATGAGGTTGTCGACATCGTCACCGTGATCCGGAAACACCGCCACGCCAATACTCGCGCGCACCGGATGCGCCCATTGGTCCTCGGGCAACGCGATGCCGAGCCAGACGGTCAGTCGCTCGCCCAGCTTCACCGCGTCGGTGACGCACGCGAGATTGGGCGTCACGACCACGAATTCATCGTCTGCCAGACGCGCCAGAAAGTCCGAGCTGCGCAGCGCACGGCGCACGCGCGCGGCGGTGGCCTGCAAAGCCGCATCTCCCTGCGCACGACCATGGGTGTCGTTGATGGCTTTCAGGTCATCCAGATCAATGAACAGCATCGCGAGCGGAGTCCCCGCGCTGTTGGCTTTTGCCAGCAGTGTCTTCAACGTGGATTCAAACATTGCGCGGTTGGGCAGTCCAGTCAACACGTCGGAAAACGCGATGGATTCCAGGTGCGCGTTCGATGCTTTGAGCTCGTATTGCTTGCGTTTTAGTTCGCGATTTTGATCAGCGACTTGAACAATCAACGCCTCAAAACTTGTCGTCAAACGATTGACCTCGCGCCCACCACCACGCGGCGCGCGGGCGAGCAAATTTCTCGACGCACTGACCTCTTCGGCCCACACCGACAACTCTTCAACCGGCCTTAATAACGCGCGGCTCAAAGCTTTCGCCACTAACCACCCCGACAGCGCAGTAATCAACAGAATGATGCCCAGAATCATCAAAGCACGCGACACGCCATCGCGCAACGTCCGCTGGTTGGGATTGACCACCAGCGTGCCGAGCGATGCCTTGCCGTCGCGGCTCTGGTCATCGCGCAGTACGTGTTGAACCGGCCTTGCCTCGGTCAACCCATTACCCCACGATTTGATATCCGTTAGAACGGGCGGAAAGGTGGCCTCTCCCGGTGCAACCATTTCCGCGCGAAGCTTGCCCGTCCGGTCATACACAGCTGCCGAGTCATGCCCAGCGCCAGTATCAAACACGCGAAGCGCTTCGGCAATGACCTCATAGCCACCGAAACGCATTGCAGCCGACATGGTGCTAGACGCCACGTTGGCTTGTGTGAGCGCGGACACGCGACTCTGGTCAATCTGCCCCTTCAAAAACAGCGAAGCGAGTGCGACACCTGCGAGTGAAAGCATGGCGACTAGCGTGAGTACGGTCGCCAGCGTCGCACGCCGCGCCAGCGAATAATTTGAGAGGAAATTACGCAGACGGAGCATCATCGCTGCTCTCCCACCAGAGCCGTGGCGCGTCGCTTGTGACTCAAGCGCAGTGCCACGGCGGAGATGCTCAGGCGTGAGCGCTGTAGCGCCTCTAGACTCGCTTCAAACCGCCATTCGCCCGCCAACCGGTAGGCGCCGATAATGCCTCCATCCGCAGTGAAATCGGCGTAGTTGCTCAGCGTCAAAATGGGCTTGTCGTGCAATGCTGAAAGCCATTCGCGTGGTGCGGGTCGCACGTCGGCATGCAGCCAGACAATGTTGCAACCGGGCACCTGCGCGGGCGTCGTAACTTGCCGCCAAGTCACCGGTAGCCGCCGCACTTCGCGAGGCGCATCGCCCGCAATCGCACCCGTCGCTGTCGCAGCAGGAGCCATCAACGACCCGCCGTGCGCGAAGCAGACCGTCAGTCCTTTGCTCGCAGCGTCCCCTGGCCAGGACGTGTAGCGGGCGATGTTGACGATAAAGTCAGACAGGTCACCCGCATCGGCAATGCTGTCAGCCCGGCTCACAGGAGACGCTGCAAAAGCACACAGCGCAAAACCAAAAACCGACGCGTTTCGGCGTCGGTTTTGATGGGTTTTGTCTAACCGCTTGTGCGCGAACATCGCCTCATTCTATGCGGGGAGGCGAACATATTATCTTCAGGGCACCTCTACTACTTCGTTTTTGGGGATCCAGTGCTAGGAGCCCGGAGCGCAGCAGTCGCAGCGTACGCTCTGGTATGTGAGCTCATTTGCCAAACGCGAGAGCACCGCGCGACAACGCAATGCGCCCCACAAATGAATTATTAGAGGTGCCCTTCAGTGTTCGACTGAAGATAGTTCCGCCTACAGTGACTCGGGCGCAGCTTTTGGAGCGACTGCCGCAGGCGTTGTTGCATCAACCTTGCCATCACCACCGCCATCAGCCGATACCGGCACAGCAGTTCCCGCCGACGAGTCGTCGCCTTTGCCACCCGGCGTGTTGTACGACTTGATCGCGCGCACTGTGCGGCCCGCCATGATGTCGGAAATTTGGTCGGCGTCGATAGTTTCGTATTCCATCAGCGCGGCGGTCATCGCTTCAACTTGCGGTGCGTAATCCTGCAAGATTTTCGTCGACACAGCATACTGCTCGTCGATGATCCGGCGAATTTCCAGATCAACTTTTTGCAGTGTTTCGTTCGACACATTTTGCGTTTGCGTGACGCTGCGACCTAGAAACACTTCGCCTTCGTTTTCGGCATAAACCATCGGACCGAGCAGATCGCTCATGCCGTAGCGGGTGACCATATCGCGCGCAATTTTTGTCGCACGCTCGAAGTCATTCGACGCGCCGGTGGAGATGTTCTTTACGAATAAATCCTCAGCAATCCGCCCACCAAACAACACCGAAATCTCGGTCAGCATCTGGTCTTTGTACATCGAGATACGGTCACGCGCCGGGAGCTGCCACGTCACGCCTAGAGCACGACCACGCGGGATGATGGTGACCTTGTGCACCGGATCGGCCTTCGGCATGATCGTCGCAATAATCGCGTGACCCGATTCGTGATACGCCGTGGCGCGCTTTTCCTCATCGGAAAGCACCATGGATTTGCGCTCCGCACCCATGTAAATCTTGTCTTTGGCGCGCTCAAAATCCTCCATGTCGACCAGGCGCTTATTGCTGCGCGCAGCAAACAATGCGGCTTCGTTCACGAGATTGGCAATATCGGCACCGGACAATCCGGGACAACCGCGCGCGATCACATGCGCGTTTACGTCTGCCGCGATTGGCACCTTGCGCATATGCACTTGCAGAATCTGTTCGCGACCCCGAATGTCCGGCAGCGGCACGACGACCTGACGGTCAAAGCGGCCCGGGCGCAACAGTGCAGGATCGAGGACATCGGGGCGGTTGGTCGCGGCGACCACGATCACGCCTTGCGAGCCCTCGAAGCCGTCCATCTCGACGAGCATCTGATTCAACGTTTGTTCGCGCTCATCATTACCGCCGCCGAGGCCAGCGCCACGCTGACGACCGACCGCATCAATCTCGTCGATGAAGATGATGCAAGGAGCGCTCTTCTTCGCCTGATCAAACATGTCGCGCACACGGGCAGCGCCGACGCCGACGAACATCTCGACGAAGTCCGAACCGGAAATTGCGAAGAACGGCACTTTCGCTTCGCCCGCAATCGCTTTGGCCAGCAACGTTTTACCGGTACCCGGCGATCCGACCAGCAACACACCGCGCGGAATGCGTCCGCCCAGTTTTTGAAACTTGCTCGGATCTTTCAGGAAGTCAACGATCTCGGTGACTTCTTCTTTCGCCTCGTCGCAGCCTGCGACGTCAGCAAAGGTCACCGTGTTGTTGGTCTCATCAACCATTTTGGCGCGGCTCTTGCCGAAGCTGAACGCGCCGCCTTTGCCACCGCCCTGCATCTGGCGCATCATGAAAACCCATGCGCCAATCAACAACAGGATCGGGCCGAAAGAGAACAGGATCGAACTCAAAAACGATTGTTGCTCCTCCGGTTTGCCGGAGAACTTGACGTTGTTCTTGATCAGATCGTTGATCAGATCTTTGTCGTAGCCGCCGGGAATGTAGGTGGCTTTTTTGCCATCAGCAGTGCGGTAATCAATGTTGCGACCTTCAATGCCGACCTCGCTCACCTTTCCGCCACGAACCTCTTCGATAAAGGTCGAATACGCCACGGCATCACTCTTGCGGCTCGACTTGTCGAACTGCTGCACGACAGTGAGCACGACCAAGCCGATCACGACCCAGATCCCAATATTTTTGAGCATGTTATTCACGCAAACGACTCCTGTAACCGCATATTTCCGTAACAGACGGAGCATCGCAGCCACACTCCATACGATTTTAAGGGCGAATGCCTTTTTTCAAGGTGCAAAGCACAATCATTGGGCAAACCTTTGATTGATGTCGCCAAATGAAGACAACAGTCGGCGTCGCACCGGCAGTGCAACCGCGTGTGCTCACCCCTGATCCCGATTGACGGAGCGGACGGAATTTGTCGTCACCGGCGCTATCAGCTTTTCGCTGAAACAACTATTTTATCGGGGCTGCGTGTAATTATTAGCTAAAGTCGCCTTTAACATTTTCAAGGCTACAGGCTGTTACAAATATGGCGGTTAATAAAAAAGTTAATTAACTTGAATCGACGCTTGGACATCTAAAACAACGCTGACGAAAACACGGCGTGCGGCGCGATAATAGGGATTCGAATTTTGAGGCGTGCTCCATGCCCAAGTTAAACGTCAACGGCAAGCTGCTGGATTACGCTGCCGACGACGGCACACCGCTGTTATGGGTGCTGCGCGAACAACTGGGCCTGACCGGCACCAAGTACGGCTGCGGCATCGCGCAGTGTGGGGCGTGCACCGTGCACATTGATGGCGTCGCCGTGCGCTCATGTGTAATGCCCGCGTCGGCGATGACTGACCAGCAAAAGATAACGACCATTGAAGGCGTTTCCGTTGACGGTTCGCACCCGGTGCAGCGCGCATGGCAGGCGCTCGACGTGCCGCAATGCGGCTTCTGTCAGTCCGGCATGATCATGGCCGCGACATCCTTGCTCAAAGCGAAACCGAGTCCGACCGACAAGGATATTGACGAGGCGATGACCAACATTTGCCGCTGCGGCACCTACAACCGCGTGCGCACCGCGATTCACACAGCGGCAAAAGAAATGGTCGCCGCGAAAACTGGCGCGGCACCGAAGAAAGTTGCTGAACTGGGCAAGTCGGTCATGAACATTGAGCACGTCGCGTCCACGGTAGAAGGTCAAGCGTGAGCATCGTCGTCCAACCTGCACCAACGTCGCGCCGCACTTTTTTAAAAGGCAGCGCTGCCACCACCGCCGGTCTCGTGATCGGCTTTCATGTGCCGTTTCTGAGCAAGCAGGCCATCGCTGAGGGACTCACCGCTTCCATCGCCCCGGAAGTCAACGCATGGGTTGTCGTGCAGCCTGACGACAAAATTGTGATTCGTGTTGCGCGCTCGGAGATGGGCCAAGGGACACTAACCGGCCTCGCGCAAATGGTTGCCGAAGAGCTGGAATGCGATTGGGCGAAAGTCACCACCGAATATCCAACGCCGGGTCAAAACCTCGCCCGTCAACGTGTGTGGGGCAACTTCGGCACTGGCGGAAGTCAGGGCATTCGCGGTTCGCAGGACTATGTGCGCAAAGGCGGTGCCGCAGCGCGCATGGTGTTGATGCAAGCCGCAGCGGATCAATGGAAAGTGCCGGTCGGCGAGTGCTGCGTTAGTAAAGGCGTGATCACGCACGACCCGTCGAAGCGGACAACGACGTACGGACAAGTCACCAATGCCGCCGCAAAACTCACGCCGCCGAAGGACGTTCCGCTCAAGGATCCGAAAGACTGGACGGTCATCGGCAAGCGTCTGGCCCGTCTCGACACCGTCGACAAAACGACCGGCAAGCAGATTTACGGTATGGATCTGAAACTGCCCGGCATGCTCAACGCGGCGGTGAAGGACAGCCCCGTTTTCGGCGGCAAGGTCAAGAGCGTTGATGACGCAGCGGTACTCAAACGGCCTGGTATCGTGAAAGTGCTGCGCGTTGGCGATACCGCTGTCGCGGTGGTTGCCGATACCTGGTGGCGCGCGAAAACAGCGCTTGACGCGTTGAAGATCGAATGGGACGAAGGCCCGAATGCCAAAGTGTCGAGCGCGAGCTTTGGCGAGACGCTGAAAGCCGGGCTTGATGCGAAAGACGCGGTCGTCGGCAACAGCGTTGGCGATGCACCCGCTGCAATCGCCAGCGCGGCGCGCAAGATTGAGGCCGTGTATTCGTACCCGCATCAAAACCATGCCTGCATGGAAGTCATCAACGCGACGGTGAAGTGGACGCCGGAAAAATGCGAAGTCTGGGTGCCGACGCAAAACGGTGAGGCTGCGCATGCTGCCGCGACGGACGCGTCCGGGTTGCCCGCCGCGCAATGTGAGGTCTACAAAATTCACCTTGGCGGTGGCTTCGGACGCCGTGGCGCAACGGACTATGTGCGTCAGGCCGTCGGTATCGCCAAACAAATGCCGGGCACGCCGATCAAGATGATCTGGTCGCGAGAAGAAGACATGGCGCAGGGCCGCTTCCATCCCGTCACGCAGTGCAAACTCGTGGCTGGACTTGACGACAAGGGTGAAATCACCGGGCTGCACATGCGCATTTCCGGACAGTCGATTCTCGCCGGTGTCGCACCGCAAAACATTCGCGACGGCAAGGATCCGGTCGTGTTCCAGGGCTTGAATCCGCCGGGACCGGAGTCATCGATTGGCTACACCTTCCCGACGCTGCTCGTTGATCATGCGATGCGTAATCCCAGCACACCGGTTGGATTCTGGCGCGGAGTTAACTTAAATCAGAACACGATTTATCTGGAAGGCTTTATTGACGAAATCGCGGCGGCGACGAAGCAGGACCCGCTCGCACTGCGCCGCAAGCTCATGAAGAATCACCCGAAACATCTTGCGGTGTTGAATGCCGTCGCCACGAAAATTGGTTACGAAAAACCGGCACCGGCGGGTGTGTTCCGAGGCCTAGCGCAGACGATGGGCTTTGGATCGTACGTGGCCGCTTGTGCCGAGATATCGATCAGCAAAGAAGGTGCACTGAAAATCCATCGCATCGTCGCCGCGACCGATTGCGGCAACGCGGTGAACCCGCAGCAGATCGAAGCTCAGGTAGAGGGCTCGTTTGTTTACGGCTTATCTGCCGCGCTGTATCAAGAGTGCACGATGAAGGACGGACGCATCGAGCAGACGAATTTTGCCGACTACCCGACGTCGAGGCTGGCTGACATGCCAAGTGTGGAAACGCTGATCGTCGCTTCGGGGGGATTCTGGGGCGGTGTAGACGAACCGACGATTGCCGTTGCTGCACCTGCGGTACTCAACGCGATCTTCGCGGCGACCGGCAAACGCATTCGCAATTTGCCGCTTAAAAATCACAGCCTAAAAGCTTGACGATCTCCAAGTGTTTCGATCTGCTGAGCCCCTCTCCCTTGAGGGGAGAGGGGTTGGGGAGAGGGTGACGGTGATGTGCAGAACACCTAGCCGAGTTCGCTACCGCCCCCTCTCCCCCAGCCCCTCTCCCACGTGGGGGGAGGGGAGCATCGGTCGCCTTTTGGCAACGTTGATCGCCCTCCTAATGACTCACGCTCATGGCGTATCGCCGAGCGCACACAACATCGTTGACGGTGGCATTCCCGTAGCGTTAACCAATGCGCCCGGCGACGCTTTAAGAGGTCGCATGATCGCCAGCAACCGCCAGATGGGAATGTGCATGCTCTGTCATCAAGCGCCGCTGGCGGAGGATCGGTTTCAGGGCGATATTTCGACGAATCTGGCGGGCGTTGGCGCGCGCTGGACGGTGCCGCAATTGCGTCTTCGCATCGTAAATTCGCGCCAGATCAATCCGGTTTCCGTGATGCCTGCGTACTACCAGACCGACGGCTTGCAGCGTGTGACCGCGTCGGCACGAGACCAACCTATTCTCGATGCGCAACAGGTTGAAGACGTTGTGGCGTGGCTGGCGTCGCTCAAATGAAACGCCGCATCTTCCTCGCGAATAGTGCTGGATTGTTGACTAGCGGCATCGTGCGTCCGGTTGCTGCGCTCACACAAAGCGACGTGCTGACACCGCTCATCAACGTATACGCAGGCGGTGGCGTCGTGCGTGAAGGTCGCGTGAAATTCGACATTGCACCACTCGTTGACAATGGCAACAGCGTACCGATTGAGATCACAGTCGAGAGCCCGATGACGGCGGCGCGGCATGTCGTCGGCATTGCCGTCTTCAACGAAAAAAAACCCACAAAATCAGGTCGCTGAATTTACGTTGTCGCCGCTCGCGGGCTCCGCTCGCGTAGCCACACGCATCCGCCTCGCGCTGTCACAGCAACTTGTAGCGGTCGCCAAAATGAATGACGGCAGTTGCTGGACGCACACGGTCGAAGTCCTTGTCACTATCGCCTCGTGCATAGCGGAATGAAAGCGATGGCACGCGCGCTCATCACCGTCCCCAAGAGCGCCAGGCACGGTGAAATCATCGAGATTCGCGCCTTGGTTCAGCATCCGATGGAGACCGGTTATCGGCGTTCCAGCGAAGGCGACTTGCTGCCGCGCGAATTGATCCGTCGGTTCACCTGTCGCTTTGTAGAAAACGGCAAAGCCGACGATACCGGCGTGATTGTTTTCGCTGCCTCGCTGCATGCTGCCATCGCCGCCAACCCGTATCTCTCGTTCAACCTGCGCGCTCAGTCGAGCGGCGCGCTGATGTTTAGTTGGGAAGGCGACAACGGTTTCAGCCATCGCGAGCAATTTGCGCTGACCGTGGCCTGATATGCGACGGATCGATGTTGCTGCGTTGGTGATCGCGCTCGCATCGTTCTCGCTTGCGTCGTTGGGGATTGCGCAAGACATCCGCAAATCCGGCTTCGATTTCATGCAACCCGCGACGCAGGCGTTGCAGAAGGATGACACGCAAAACCCCGCCATGCTGTGGGTAAAAGATGGGCAGGCGATTTGGGCGCAACGCGACGGCAAAGCAAGAAAATCATGCGCTGACTGCCACGGCGAGATCAACCGCATGCGCGGCGTCGCAACGCGCTACCCGCAATATTCAGGTAACGCCAAACACGTCGTCAACCTGGGCCAGCAAATCAACCAATGCCGCACGACACGCCAGCAAGCGACCGCGTGGCCCGCAGAAAACGCTTCGCTGCTCGGTCTCGACGTCGCAATCGCGCTGGAATCACGTGGCCAGCCTCTCACGCCGCCAGTTCAGCCGCAACTAGCCGACGCGCAGAAACGGGGCGAAGTCCGCTTCAATCAACGGATCGGCCAGATCGATCTAAGCTGCCGCGACTGTCACGACACGCTCGCCAGTAAGCGCCTTGGTGGCAACACCATTCCGCAAGCGCACCCGACGGGCTACCCAATCTACCGCCTTGAATGGCAGAGTATCGGCAGCCTGCAACGGCGGCTGCGAGGGTGCATGACCGCAGTGCGCGCTGAGCCCTACCCGTACGGCGCGAACGAACTCTTAGACCTTGAAGCCTATCTGGTGAAGCGCGCGGGTGGGATGACGCTGGAGTCGCCTGGCGTGAGGCCGTGAGGCTGTAAGGCCGTAAGGCAAAAAAATCTAGCGAGAAGTCACATCGTTGTCGAATGCGATTCGATCCACGAATCGGCGCTGCAGGACGCTTTCGCCAGCGCATCCGTCGTCCATGCGAACCCCACGTGCTCTTGCTCCAGCCGTAAGCCCTGCTGCAGGCGGTTGTGTCTTAGTTCGTCGAACAATGCGCGCTCTGATTCATTGAGTTTCGACAGGTCGTGCAGAACTTGATCAGGCTCCGTGCCCCACAGGGATTCATGCGCCATCAAGGTCCGCCGATCCATCAGGAAAGACTCAACATGATCGAATCTGCTGCGGAGCTGGTCAAGAATGGCGAAGCCGTGCGTGTCGATGTCGCCCCAGTAATGAATGCGGCAGCCTGATAACCAGCTCGCTTCTGCCAGCGCATCAAATCCGTAGCCAGCGCCAAAGATCGCCAGGCCCTCTCTGACGAACGGCAGCGCCAAAAAATTAACTTCATTCTCGGTGATGAAAACGCTGGAAACCGTCGGTCGCAGGCGCGCAAAACTATCTGCATCGAGCGTAACGTCGGCGCTCGCTAACTCAGGCAGCAGGGCGTGCGCCGGATCGAGCATCCGAAAGCGAATGCGCTGTGGTTTGTCACGAAAACCGTAGCGGCGGGCGAACTGCGTCGCCCCAGAGGCTTCACTCACTATCGCGTCCTCCGGCAGCACACAATCAAGCAGCGCCATCAACACGCTGCGGTGGGTTTCAATCAATTTGCTGTGGACGCCAGGAATATCAATTTGCCGGAGATAAATTCCAGAATGAGGACGCGCGCGAACCCATTCCACAACATCCAGCAAACGGCTCCAAACGCTCGCCAAGCGCAGCGCCTGCAGCGGATGATGTGCAAGCCACGGCAGCAAAGCGGGTTGTTTCGTACGCGTGATTTCGGCCAAATTTTGGAAGAGCGAAAACTCGTCCTGCTTGCCTATAACGGCGACCGCATCGGCAACCTGATCGATCCAAATCGCCGCAGGAACCGCGTTGTTGCCCAGCACCGGATGGCGAAACTCGCGCATTTCGAGGCGAAAATTTTCAAGCTGCCGCAGCTCGACAATCCACCGACGTACATCGTCAAAGCGATCACTGATTTCGGACGACGTCGGCCCCTTGAGCAGGATGCGTTTTGGAAAGAGCGCTTCGCCACTAACGACGGAGGCGAGCAGTAGTCCCTGATCCCACAACCGATTCACCTGGAGGACAAGTTGCGCGGGCGTTGTCCAGTTCACGTCGCGACCCTCGCCTTTGCCTTTTCGTCGTGATATTCGGCGATGGTTAGATTCCTCAGTCGCGAGAATTTGCCTTCTTCGTTATGTACAAATCCGACGCTTTTGACGAAGGGCTCGATGACGTGAATTTTTTGCAGCGGCGTCACCACCAATAGCTGTAGCTGCAACTCACCAAACAGCCGCAAACCATATTGCGCACTCTCGTCCGAGCCGCGACCGAACGCCTCGTCAATCACCACAAAGCGGAAGGAACGTGTGCGTGTGGCATCCCAATCAAGGCCAAATTGATACGCCAAACTTGCTGCCAAAACGGTGTACGCGAGCTTCTCTTTTTGGCCCCCTGATTTGCCGCCCGAATCAGCGTAGTGCTCATGCTCCTTGCCGTCCTCGCGCCAGCGCTCGCTTGCCGCGAAGCTGTACCAGTTGCGCACGTCGGTGACCTTCGCCGTCCAGCGCCGATCCAGCTCAGTTTGCCCTTCGCGCCCCCGAAAGCGCTCGATAATTCGTTTGACTTGAAGAAATTTGGCTTCGGAATATTGTGCGTCGTCAGAGCCCGTCAATGTGCCTTCAGTACAGGCACGCAGCTCGACCAAAAAGTCGCGAATATCAGCGTCAGTCGACTGCGGTGCTTCAAGCGCGATGAAGCGATTTGGGTTGTAATCAATGTGCGAAAGCGACTCATTGATTCGCGCGATGCGATCTTTGATGAGCTCTCGCTCGCGAGACAGTTGCGACTGGAAATTCGCCACTTCGCGAATCGTATTTTCGTTTAACAATTCCTTAAATCGCGCTTCGAAACGCGGCAGGCCGTCGGCGTTCAATTGTGTAAGTTGCGTGCGATATTCGTGCGCTGCGTCAACGCTCGCGTCGAACTCTGAGGTCTCCAGCGGATACGCCGTTTTGTAGTTACTCATCGCTTTCACGATGTGGTCGCGAACCGTGGTTTGTCGGCGTGATTCACCGTCTAGTTTTTCTTGCAACCACTTGCGGACATCCTGCTCACGGGCGTCGCAGTTTTCAACGGTGAGTTTTGCGTCGGCGATGGCCTCTGCGCGGTAGGCATCAATCCTTGCGGCTGGTGCTTCATTGCATGCGACGTCTCGCAGCGACGTCTGTGTGGTGTCCAGAAGCTCCGCAGCGTCGTTCCTCCGTTGCGTCAGCTTGGCGCGCTCATCGCGCTTGCCCTGCCAAAGAAGCTCCGTGGCACCGACTTTCACTTGAAGCGCAGCTAGCTGAACGTTTAGCTCGGTAAGCACATTTGAGCTAGCTGAAAGCACCGCTTTTTCTTCAAGCAGCATATCAATCGCCCGCACGCTCTCGCGCCAGTCGATTTCGTCAAAGTGGCGATATTCGCCGAGCTTGTTGAGCGTTTCGATTCGGCTGCGGCACTCGCGGATTTTTCGTTCCAGATCGGCAATTCGCGAACTGGTTTCTACGATGCTGATCTCTTCAATACGCATCCGCGCCTCAAGCGCTTGCACTTTATCCTCGTTGCTCCAGCCCAGTACAAAACGGCTCCTGTCATCAATCGCGTGACGGTCATCTTTCTCGTGCCGCTCGTGACCGCCTTTGATTTGTCCAGCCTGCGTAATCGCCTTCAACTCGCGACGAAATTGCGCCTGATCTTTGCAACAAATCACATCGCAGCGCCGCGCAATTTCCGCTTGCATCCATTCGTAGTAAACGCTGTCGGGTTTGACTTGCAGCTTGCGCCCCAGCGCGTCCGCATGCAGACTCAGCGCGGTCATGCGCGTGCTGCTACGAACGCGAAAGTAAACCAATCGACCTTGCAGATGCGTTCGATCTACCCACTCCGCGACTTTCGCGTAGGCAGCGTCGGGCACCAACAATGACAGGCCAAAATTACGCAGCAATCGCTCGGCTGCGCCCGCCCAGTCGCGTTCATCTTCGCGCACTGCAATCAACTCGCCCGCGAAAGGCAAATCAGACTCATCCAAGTTCAACGCCGCACATAACGTGCGTCGCAGCTCAATCTGCGAGCGATCAATGTTGCTGCGGCGTTGCTTCAGACTCTTCACTTCATCGCGCAGCAGCCGATGTCCTTCACGCGTTTTTGACAGCGCCACGCTCAGTTCCGTGTGCTGATTTTGCAGCATGGCTTCGCTGGTTCTTGCCGTTTCAAGCGCGGTAGGCAGCGCCCGCTGGTGCGCATCGAATTGCGCCGCATCATGGGCCGCAGTCCAGCCAAGCGCGTTTGCATAGCTGCCGTAGCGCTCCGACTTGTCGTTGCGTTGCGCCTTCTCAGATTCTTTTCGACGAATGTCCGCATCAATCAGCGCGATACGATCGCCACCATTTTCGGCAATCGAGCGGCGCAGCGATTGTTCGCTTTCACGTCCGATTAACCGTTCACTATCCAGCCGATCAATCTCATTGCCGCGCTTCGCAATATCAATATCCAGCGCGTCAATCCGCGCCTCAAGCAGCGCGCATTTGTGGGTACTGAAATACGCCTTGAGTGCGTCGCGACCGGCGCGCAGCTCATCAATCAGCAGCACCAACTCCGCGTGTCGATCACAATTCGCAATCAGGGGCAGCAGCGCTTCGATCTGACGTTTTGCCTTCAGCACAGCCTCATGCGCGAGCGTCAAATTATCAAAGTGCGCGTTGAGTTCCGCGATGCGCTTGGCAACGTCAAACGGCTCCAGCATGTGGGTGCGCACAAAATCGGTCAGGCTACCGACGGACTTCATCGAAACCGTTTGATGAAACAAGTCGAGCGGCTGTTCCCCTACGATACCGAAGCGATCACGAAAGCATTTGCCGTATTCGGGAAACGCATCGAACACCGGAACGTCGATTTCTTTGAGGCGCTTGCGCAGCAGTTTGATGTCGCTGCCGAAGTTTGCGAAATCATCAAGGATCGACATGCCGCCCTCGGCCACCACATAGAGCCGCGCGGGCGGCGCTTGCAAATCCTTGATCCAGAACACCTGCGCCAGCGTCACGGTTTCGCCGAGCGCTTCGTTGTAGAAAACGCCGAGAATGACCGAATGACTCGTCGCCTCCCGCAGCGGCACAGGCTTGGCGCTGCCAGTGGTTTCGCTGCGCTCGGATTTGTAGTAGCCCAGCACGTAAGAGCGCAGGGTTCGCTCGCGCGATTCCGCGCCAGCCGCCTTGTTATATGCCACCCGCTGCGGCGGCACTAACAGCGTGGTCACCGCGTCCACCAGAGTGGATTTTCCGGAGCCAATGTCACCCGTCAGCAGCGTGTTTTCACCATCGAGATTGAGCACCCACGGGCGACCGTGGAAGGTGCCCCAATTGAACACTTCAAGCCGTTGCAAGCGGAAGCCTGCACGAACGGGTTTCGACTCGGTTGCCACGTCTGCAACTACCGCCACGGCGGGCGCAAGCATGTCGAGCTGCTGATCACTCATCAGTCGCTGCTTTC
Organism: Burkholderiales bacterium; assembly: GCA_043757535.1. Classification (GTDB taxonomy): domain Bacteria; phylum Pseudomonadota; class Gammaproteobacteria; order Burkholderiales; family Casimicrobiaceae; genus Casimicrobium. The sequence continues at coordinate 9,854 of JAYVPF010000323.1, read as the reverse complement.
ACGTCACGCAGTGCATACGCCTGATAGGCAGCCAATCGTTCATCAAAATCCGCCAGCCACTGTGCATCAACAAACGCTTTGATGATGCGCTGCACTTCGTACGATGGCGTTTGTCCGGCGCTCGCGGGTTTGAGTTTTCGTACAAAACCAAGCTCAATAACTTTGTTCAAGTGCGTCTCCACCTGATCGACGATGCGCGTCTCGTTGCTGCCGTCAGGCATGAACACGCGGACCCATTCCACCACCTGTTCGCGCGACAACACGAGACGGGTTTCTCCGCCGCTGGCATCGAATTCAGCCAGACGTTTTCGCAGCAACGCTAACAGCAAACTCACCGCGAACGTTAATGGACGGCGCGCAACCAGACGTGGTGCGGCATCGGCCGCCGCCGCGTCGGTGTCGACGGCATCATCCCGGGCACGCAAGAACGCATAGCCTTCGGCCTCATCCAAAACCAGCACCAATCCGAGCACCGTCACGTAGTCGCGAACCCGTGCTTGCAGCTTCAGTAATGCCGACCACAGCGGCGCATCCAACTCGCGATAAATCACCCCCTTCAACAGCGGAACCAGAATCGCGGTTAACTCGATTTCTCTGGGTGCGCTGCTAGCCTCAGCCGTTGTTGCGGGGGTTTCTTCGTTCATCATCGTGAAAATATCACGCGCGACACTTGCGCGCTGCGTGATACGCCGTTGTCAGGGCTGTGCCACAGGATCGTGTCGGTTCGCGTGTCATCAATCGTTGCGTGCGAATCGGATTCAGCCATCTGCAAATACGCGACCAACTCAGCCAAACCTTGCTGCAATGGATGCTCAATCGCCACCTCCGCCAGACTCACCTGCGAGCGCAGTTGCAGCGCCTGAGCAATATGCCGCGATAGTCGCGCACGATCCACCGCCACATGCGCGAACAGCGCGCCAACATCAACATCGTCCTCAATGCCTTCGAGTCGCAGCGTCTTGATGCGCGTGCGCACCGGCGGCGAATACAGCGGGCGCTCCATCGGCAGCTCGATTGAGCACGAGGTGTCAGCAATTTCCATAAACGCGCCCACCGGCAACGCAGCGCGAGTGGCCAACGTTCGCGCCTCAATACTGCGCAAAATCTCCATGATGCGACGATTTTCCAGTCGTGCTTTGTCGTCCAGAAAGCGTCGCAGTTGCTGCGACAACATCGCCACTGTGCGCTGGGTGTGCTCGGCCGCAGCCAGCCATTCGTAGTGCACCCGACGCATGCGCGAATCCGGTTTCAGCGTTTGCACCGGAGCGAGTTGCAGAATGCGATCCAGCAAGTCGGACAGCTCATCCTGCCGCCGCGACGACATCAAAAAATCCCAAAACGCGCGGAAGCTTTTGCCCTGGTCCGAGTCCACAATCAGGTCGCGCTCGGTCATGATGTCTCCGAGGAGTGCGCCGCGTGCCCCATCGGATGCGGCGATGCGCTCACGCGAAGAGCGATCCAGCTTTCTGAAGTTTTGTTCCACCTCGCGAAAGTCAGCGAGCAGTTCGCGCGCCAACGCGCTGAACTGCTGGAAGCGATCCTTCACCGCTGTATCGTCAAGCATCGCAATATCGCCCGCCACCACCCGCGCAATTTCGACGTTGATGACGTCGCGCTGCGCATGCAATTCAGCCAGGCGAATCTTTGGATCGGCCTCGCTGCCGCGATTGATTTGTCGCAGCAATTCAACCAGCGTCAAGAGCCGCGATTCGGTGCCGACAAAGCCGCGCTCGGTCAGGCCCACCAGCCAGCCAATGGCGCGCTCGGTCGCGGGCGTTAAATCAAAATGTGGCTCGTCGGAATCGGGCGGATAAAAGCGCCGTAGCCAACCACGCTCGTTCGCCGCCCAATCGTTCAGATATTCCACGGCTGACTTCGGATACGCGTCGTCGCCCAACTGCTGGCGCAACGCCCGCAGCTGGTCATCCAGCGCCTCCGCGAGCTGCGTTTGTGCCATCACCCGCGAGTTCGGCAACACAAACGCCTGATGCAAAAAACTCGCAATCAGCGGCGCAGAATCCGCCGCCAGCAAGCGCCATGCCGGATGCTGGCGGCGCAAAAGCCCAAGCGTTGCATGATCCAGAGCAAGCGATTCGCTGGCCGGGCGCGACCGTCGCGGCGGCGTAGAAGACTGCGGGAAAAGCGAAGGCTGAATCATCGCGGCCAATGGTAGTTCAGCGCCGTGTGATCAGGGATTTTGCTGAACAGCTTTTTCATCAAACGTAATAAATACGGGGGGATAAGACTGATATCGACACAGGTCGACTAACGATCCGATTCGACGTTAGCCCACGTTAAGTAGTCATTTCCGCCAAAAGCTATACGGCAAATACATTGCGTTGCCACCTCGGAAAAGGCTCATCTGAAGCGCGGCAGAAGTGAGCGTGATTGCGCGACCTACGAACGCACCAGTTCAGGCCCCAGCTTGCAGCCGAACGCTTCGAGTCCCGCCAGCAACTGAGCGTAGGCCGCCTCGACCCCATCCGGCGCTCCCTTCACCCCCAGATCAATGTGCCGCCCGTAGGTCGGATGATCCACGCTGGGCAAACTGAACACTTTCACGCCCGCGTGATCGCGCTCAATCGCCTCCATCAGCGGCGTGAGCGTCGCCTCCATCGCGCCGAACACGATCACCGATTTTTCGACGTAGGCATCGCGGCGAAAGAGGTGCGAATATTTCGTGTCAAGCACCCATTCGATCATCGGCCAAGCCATCACCGGAAAGCCCGGCACGAAGTGCACAGCGCCGACCGAAAATCCGGCAATCTTGTTGAACGGATTCGGGATGATCGACGCGCCCCTGGGGAACACGCCCATGTTGAGCCGATGCACATTGTCCGCACGATCTGGCTCGTAAGGCAAACCCTGCTCGCGCGCCACGTCCTGCATGCGCTCGCGGATCAACACCTCCGCCTCCGGGTGCAACGCGAGCGGAACGTCGAGCGCTGCGGCGGCGCATTGGCGCGTGTGGTCGTCGGGCGTTGCGCCAATGCCGCCTGTTGAGAACACTACATCTCTTGAAGCAAACGCTCGCCGAAGCGCTGCTTCAATTCGCTCCCGGTCGTCGCCGACGTATTCCGCTGACGCCAGAGTCAGTCCGCGCGCAGATAGCAACTCGATTACTTTGTTCAGGTGCTTGTCCTGACGTTTGCCGGAGAGTATTTCATCACCGACGATGATTAGGGAGAAGGCGATCATGATATTGCTTTGCATACACGGAGAGCATAGCGATAGGACAGCCAGCGCAATCATGTCGCGATCCGATAACCCATCAGTCGATAACCGCGCTGCCGTTTGTCCCACATCCGCAGGAGCGCAGGGTGACCACTGTCGACAAAATCAATGATGCGTACATCAGTCTTTGTTGCGTGCTCGCGATGCAGACGACCAGCGTATTGCAGCAAGGTGCCCTTCCACGAGATCGGCATCGCCAGCACCAGTGTGTCGAGCGGTGGATGGTCGAAGCCCTCGCCAACTAACTTTCCCGTCGCCAGCACGATTCGCGGTGCGTCGGGAGGCAATGCGTGAAGCTCGGCGATCATCGCTGCACGGCGCGACTTCGACACGCGTCCATGAAGCACGTACGGTGTGGGCACCCTGTCGCTCAAAGCCGCGTAAATGGCATCGAGATGCTCAGTTCGCTCAGTCAGCACAAGCACTTTGCGACCCTGACTGAACGCGACCTGAATTTCCGCCGCAATAGCCGCGGTACGCACGGTGTCGTGCGAAAGATGGCGAAACACATCCTGAATGCCAGCGTCTGTCGGCACAGCAATTGGTTTGACAAGCATTCGAGGAACGACCTGCAAATCCTGCGGCGCAGTCGGGGACTGAAGCGCGGTGTGCCGGATCGGCCCGCACTGCATGAAGAGGATCGGTTGTTGACCATCGCGCCTGATCGGTGTGGCGGTTAGGCCGAGGACATACTTCGCCTTAACTCGTTTCAGGAGCGCCTCAAATGACTGTGCACCGACATGGTGACATTCGTCGACGATCACATGACCGTAGTTTTCAACCAGCGCGCAGACGTCACCTTTTTTGAAAAGCGACTGCATCATCGCAATGTCAATCCTTCCGGTGGCTTTCGACTTGCCGCCGCCGATAGTGCCAACCACTTCCGCTCCGACGCCGAGAAAAGATTGCAGGCGTTCCTGCCATTGCCTGAGCAGTTCAGTGCGATGTACCAGCACAAGCGTATTGATCCCACGCCGGGCGATTAGTGCAGCCGCAGTCACGGTCTTGCCGAAGGCCGTAGGTGCGCACAACACGCCCGAATCATGCTGCAACATCTCAGTGGCTGCTAGCTCTTGATCTAACCGCAACGTACCGACGAAATCAACTTCAAGCGGCCCACCCGACGAACGCTCGTCATGCAACTCCGCTCGAATTCCGTTGTCACGCAGCAAACCAAGTGCTGCATCCAGACAGCCGCGCGGAAGCGCAATGTGCTCGGGATAATTTTCAGCACAACCAATCACGCGCGGTTTATCCCACACCGAAAAGCGCATGGCCTGCGCCTTGTAGAACTCCGGGTTCTGAAACGCAGCGAGCCGAATCAATCGATTGGCCAGCGCTTGCGGCAGTTGCGCTTTTTCGAAATACACAAGATTGCCGAGCGTGAGCGTGAGTGTGTCTGGTATCGGCCCGGCCAATTGTTTCGTCAACGGTACAGATCGCTTCCACGGCTCCCTGTGATCCTCGTCGTCGATAAAGGTCACGTCCAGCGGATGCGCGCCGCCGCTGGCCCGGAGGATGATCGGCTCAATGTCGTGAGCAGGCATCGGGCGGATGGACGCCAGAAAATTCCATTGATCGGTGTGAGCAATGAGAGCGCTATCTACGAATACACTGCAACCCGCTTCACGACGTTCTTTTTGCAACGGCAGCGCGATCAGATTGCCGAAACCACCCTTCGGCATCGTGTCTTGATTCGGGAACAAGCGGTCGTAGGACTTGAGTGTGAGTTGCCGCGTGCGAGCACAAGTGTCACTGATGATGGCAGTACCCAGCCGACGCGCATCGCGCGCCGAAACGATCTCATTGAAAAATATCCACGCATGCGCACCATTGCCAGAGCGAGAAATTTCCAGCGCCACGGGAACGCTCAGCGCTTCGCATGAACGAGCGAACGCCACTACATCGTCGCGCCATTCAGCGTCATCAAAATCGACGGCGAGAAAGTGACAGGTATCGTCGGCGAGCAGTGGATAGATACCCAAAGTTCGTTTGCCGGTAAGGTGTTCGTGAATCGCTGCGTCAGAAAGAGGAATCAGCAGTCGATGCTCACAGTCCGAGCATTTGACGCGAGGCTTCTCGCAAACGCCTGCGCGCCACTCGTTGGCGCAGGCTGGGCTGTAACCCGACCTGCCGGACGTTTTGCTCTCCCAGCGAATGGGAAAGACGTCGTTTCGTCCTTGAAACAGGCGGCGAAAGAGGGCGATTTTCTCGCGAGTGCTGAGTGTTGACGTCGCCTCGACGGTTGAAGTCTTCGACACTGAATTAGGCGGCGAACGCCAGCCAATTCGGTTGGCCTCAAGCAACCCAACGAGGCGGTCGTTTTCCTTTCGGAGCGCATGCAGGGCGTCTTCATCCGACATTAACCCGCCCTCAATCAATTACCGCGCCAACCCAACCGCCACATCCCGAAACGACGCCAGCGCCGCTTCAAGATGCTCAATGATTTCTAACTGCAACACCTCCGGCGATGGCAGATCGTCAAGGTTGTCCAAGCTGTCATCCTTAAGCCAGAACACATCCAAGCTCGCCTTGTCGCGTGCCACTAAATCAGCGTACGGATAAAACTTGAAGCGCTCAGCCTCGCTGCGCGTATGCCGATTTTCGGGACGATAGCAAGCGATGAAGTCCTGCAAATCTTCAAGCTTTAGCGTGCGCGTTTTCAGCGTGAAATGCTTGTTGGTGCGCAGATCGTAAAACCACACGCCTTTCGTGTGTACCTTGCCATCCTTGGGCTTCGCATCGAAGAACACCACGTTTGCTTTCACACCTTGCGCGTAAAAAATACCCGTCGGTAGCCGCAGCACCGTGTGTACATCGCAAGTCTCTAAAAGCTTCTTGCGAATCTTCTCCCCCGCGCCGCCTTCAAACAACACGTTGTCCGGCAACACCACCGCCGCCTTGCCACCATCTTTCAAAATCGTCACGATGTGCTGCAAGAAATTGAGCTGTTTATTCGACGTGGTTTCCCAAAAATCCTGCCGCTCATAGGTCAGCGCGTCGCGATCTTCTTCGCCTTCTTCGTTGGTGATGGTCATGCTGCTTTTCTTGCCGAAAGGTGGGTTCGCCAGCACGTAATCGAAGCGACGACCGCCGTCTGAAATCAGCGCGTCCGATCGATCCACATTCGGCTCGCCATCCAACTCGCCAATATTGTGCAGAAACAAATTCATCAGGCACATGCGCCGCGTGTTCGGCACAATCTCGTTGCCGTAAAACGTTGAATGCCGCAAAAATTCCTTCTGCTTTTTGTCGAGCTTCGCACCGTCGCGATTGAGCCAGTTGTACGCCCCCAAAAAGAACCCGCCGGTGCCGCAGGCCGGGTCTGCGATGGACTTCATCGGCTCGGGCCGTACACATTCCACCATCGCCTGAATCAGCGCGCGCGGCGTGAAATATTGCCCCGCGCCGCTCTTGGTGTCCTCCGCGTTCTTTTGCAGCAAGCCCTCGTACAAATCGCCCTTGGTGTCGGCATCCATGCCCACCCAGCTCTCGGCGTCAATCATCTGCACCAGACGCGAAAGCTTTGCCGGATCCTGAATCTTGTTCTGCGCCTTGAAGAAAATCGCGCCCAACATGCCCGGCTCTTGCCCCAGCTTGTGCAGCGTCGTCAGATACTGCGCCTCCAGCGGCTCGCCCACCTTGCTGCGCAAACTTGCCCAATCGCAGCTACGCGGAATGTGCGTGTTGCGGCTGTACGGCGCTTCGGAATACTCGTGCGCCATCTTCAAAAAAAGCAGGTAGGTCAACTGCTCCAAATAGTCACCGTAGCCCACGCCGTCGTCGCGCAGCGTGTGACAAAAATTCCAGACTTTCTGGACAAGGGAGGATGTGTTCATGGGTTCACGACTTTACTTTGACCGGTCCAGCGTGTTGCGTCCAACCGTGTAGCAATGCAGGCTCGTCGGCGTGAACTCAACTTCAACGCCCTCGATGGTTTGTATTCCCGATGCTGTCCGCGTGGTGACGAGCGGGCGGCGGGCCAGCGTATTGGTTCTTGCAAATTCAATTAACGCTTTGATCTCCTTCGGGTCATTGGCTGCACGATCACTCCACTTTACTTCGACCGCAAATCGAGGCTTCAACATCGCGTCCAGGCTCACCAGATCGACCTCGCCTCTCTTCCATCGCGCGTAGTGCAGCGATTCGATGTAGGACGCGTTGTGCAGCCATTGGCTAAACACTGCGGTCTCGATCATGTGACCAATCGCCACGTCGTCTGCTGAGAGCGGTGCGAACAGCGCCGCGCGCATGGTCGGATTGGTCAAATAAACCTTGAATGTCATCGCCTTGCGAAAGCGCGATGCGTTCTCGTCAATTCGGCGTAGGCGTTTGATCAAAAACGCAGCCTCAAGATATTCAAGATACTTCGAAATCGTCGGCTTGCTCACGCCACTCGATTTTGAAAGATCCTCCACGCTGATTTCATTGGCCGAGTTATAGGCCACCGTGTTGAACAGTGAATTCAGCTCCTGCACGTCAGCAATGCCATACAAACTCGGCAGGTCGCGCAGCAACACTTTGTCGATGATGTCGCTCTTGATGTATCGCCGTGGATTGCGCCGCACATCCTCGGAGAACACCGCCTCTGGGTAACCACCGAAGTTCACGTACTCAACAAACGCCTCATTCAAGCCGTGCAAATCACGCGCCTTGAATCGTGACGCCTCGCCACTCGTTTCGTCCTCAAGAATCAACGACTCTTCCAGCTTCAAAAATTGCAGGTATTCAAAGAACGTGAGCGGCGGCAATACAAATTCGGTGAAGCGTCCCGCGCCGGATTCCGCGCTCATATGTTTGAGCGCCGCTGCCGCCGAACCTGTCGCCACAAACTTCGCGCCGCGATATGAATCCACCAGCGATTTCAAGTGAACTTCCCAGCCCTTGAGGTACTGAATTTCGTCGAAGAACACATACAGTGGCGTGCCCTCTGGCCGCTCAAACGTGCGCTGAAACCGGCGCACCAGCGAATCAAGCGATTGCCCGAAGAACGTAGGCGTTTCCAGCGACACATATAGAATGTCGCGCCCCGGCACGCCCTCGCGCAAGAGCATGTCGATTGCGTGAAACACCATGATCGTCTTGCCCACGCGCCGCGGCCCGAGCAGCAACACCGCGCGCTGCGGCAACTCCTGCCGAACCATGCGTGAGAAGGGTCGCAGATAGGCGCGACGCGGAAACGCCGCGTAATCGCGATCAATCCCGGCACCCGCGATCCACCAAGGATTCTCTTCACGCAGACGGTTCGCGATTTCTTGGTCAGAAACTTGGAGCATGGTTAAGGTTTAAAACAAACAAAGTTAATTTTGCTTGTTTGTTAAATCTAATGCAAATTATTTTTGTAGAATTTATAAATAGTTCATTTCAGCCCGAACCGCGTCTAGCCATTTTTATTGCAAGCTATTGATTTTTAATGACTATTAGCACTCTTCCGGATTGGAACGTAATAAAAAAACGTGAGCTGCTAAAGCGCCCGTTGACGAACTGGCTTGCGCTGCGCAGTTTCCACAGATCCCACTAACCGCTCCGCCCGAATTCGCGCCAGCAACACGCTCGCGGGTTCGTCGTTCGGGTCTTGCGGCACTAGCTGGCCGGAGAAGGCGGCTTTCAGGATGTTTTTGCGTTGGGCGGTGGATTGTTTGAGGGCTCGATCAATGTTGTCGCTCATTGCCTTCGTCGCGCCAATCGCTTCGTCGGTGAACTGCTTGATGGTTGCCTGTTCCAGCAAAGGAGGCAGCGGAAACGGGAGCGCGCGACAAAGTTCCAGCGTAAGGTTAGTTTGACCAGCAGTCGTTTTGGCTCGCGACTGCAGCCATCGTTGCGCGAACGGTGACAAAAGTAACAACGCCACAAACGCTGGATAAACACCGTCCATTGGCCGAAAAATCGCGATGGCCTGATTGATGTTCCACTCCGAAAACGTTGGCGGTACGACCGATACTTGCCCGAGTGGCGGCCCAACGATATTCATCAGTACGTCGTTGGGATAGACGGTAGATCGGGCCAGAAAGCCCGCGTGCGTCTGCGCAGAAACAAACACCTTATCGGCAAGATCAAGCTCGCCGTTTGCCGTCAAATTCGTGACGCGGAGAAACGGCACGATTTTCGGGCCGGAATCCTTAATGTCTTTGGGCGGCGTTGTGCCCTTGGTGATGAAATCACAAATCTGCTCAGCGCTCGCCCAAACCCACCCCTCCGGCAAAGCCGGTAGATCGGTGGTGTCGGGCGTGACGGGTTCGACGTATTTGCTTTGCCAGTCTTTCGGCGGGGCTTTGCCTGTGTCGGCGAATTTGGCGAGTTGTTTGGCTTCCCAGCGTTTACGGCGCTCGGTGAGGATGCGGGCCAACAGATCGGCGCCGGATTCAGGGGTTCCCTCCCCCTGGGGGGGAGGGCTAGGGAGAGGGTGTTGACTAATCAATGCTCTCTGCGAGGAAGCCGCGTGACGATGTAGAGGGCGGCTTGGGAGCTGGTCAAGCGACGACGGTTTGGTGGTCGAAGACCCTCTCCCCCACCCTCCCCCCGAGGGAGGGATTCGCTAAATCGCTCATAAGCCAATGAATACGCTACTCTTGAAAATAACATTTCGAAAGTTGCCCGCAAAGTTGCCCGCTTTTTGCGGT
>JAYVPF010000322.1:0-12532 GCA_043757535.1 Burkholderiales bacterium | reverse complement strand
GCGGGCGTGAATCAGTGAGTCGGTCGTTGCCAGCACGCTGCCATCGCCGTGGATATCAAGTGAGCAGTTTTTGGCTCTATACGGTTCGCCTTCGTAGGCTTCCGCTTGCGCACTGAGTTGCCAATTCGTAAGACTGCATCAGCAATATGCGCTTCGACATCAAGTTCGCCGTCTGGCCGGCATTTCCGGCAAATAGCATCACCCTGCTACCCCGCACCTTGGCCTGATCGCTGGTCGGCCGTCAATTCGGTGCACACAGTTTCACGCCCTCACCGTCCCAGCCGAGCGCGACGAATTGGTTGTAGAGCGCGAGGCTGGTGGTGAATCGATGATTCGGGTCGTCCGGGAAGCGTGCCTGACCGCGAAACAAACGATACACCGGTGTCTGCCCTGCGGCGCAACTCCCGCCCACCCCCTCAATGAAGGGAGCAAACGCATAGGAATCAATGCCTTCGTTGAAAGGCAGTCGCGGCAGCGATAGGTTGTTCGGGTTGAGTCCCGAGAGCGCAGTTTTTTCGCTGCCGACCAGCGTGTAGAAGTGACTGCCACGGGTCTGATTCTTGGCGATTTGATCGAAGTAGTAGCGGCTAATGCCGAACGCGCCGGGGTCAGCAAATGCCCATGTAGAAAACGATTGCCCGGTGCGAGCCCAGTCAGGCGACGAATCAAGCACTGCCTTTTCAGTGTCGCGCGAGGTCAGAAAGTAATAGTTCAGCGGGTGATAGAGGTACTCGGTCAGCGTTTTAGGTGTGTTCGGGCCACCCTCGTAACGGGCGAGACAAAAATCGTCATTGCTGCCGTTGGAGCAATAGCCTGCGACGACGATCTTGCCGTCGGGCTGGAGCGCGACGCTGTTGGCGACATCGTTGCCGCTGCCGATCGGCGTGATGACTTTGCCGGTGCTGGCAAAGCTTAAGTCGAGCGTGCCGTTGGCGAGGTAACGGGCGAGACAAAAATCGAAATTGGCACCGTTGGAGCAATAGCCTGCGACGACGATCTTGTCGTCGGGCTGCAGCGCGACGCTGTAGGCGTAATCGTCGCTACTGCCGATCGGCGTGATGACTTTGCCGGTGCAGCCAAAGCTCGTGTCGAGTGTGCCGTTGGCGAGGTAACGGGCGAGACAAAAATCGATACTGGCGCCGCTGGCGCAAACACCTGCGACGACGATCTTGCCGTCGGGCTGGAGCGCTAGGCTGATGGCGTAATCGTCGCTCATGCCGATCGGTGTGACTACCGTGCCGGTGCCGTTAAAGCTTAAGTCGGGTGTGCCGCTGGCGAGGTAACGGGCGAGACAAAAATCGGAATTGGTTCCACTGGAGCAATAGCCTGCGACGACGATCTTGCCGTTGGGCTGGAGCGCGACGCCGCGCGCGACATCGCCGCCATTGCCGATGGCCGTGATGACTGTGCCGGTGCTGTTGAAGCTTAGGTCGAGTGCGCCGCTGGCGAGATAACGGGCGAGACAAAAATTGGTATTGGTGCCGTTCGCGCACCTGCCTGCAACGACGATCTTGCCGTCGGGCTGGAGCGCAACGCTGTAGGCGGCATCGTTGCCGCTGCCGATCGCCGTGATGACTTTGCCGGTGCTGTTGAAGCTCACGTCGAGTGCGCCGCTGGCAACGTAACGGGCGAGACAAAAATCGTAAGTGGCCCCGTTGCGGCAAGAGCCTGCGACGACGATCTTGCCGTCGGGCTGGAGCGCGAGGCTGTAGGCGCCATCGTTGCCGTTGCCGATCGCCGTGATGACTTTGCCGGTGCCGTTAAAGCTCGTGTCGAGTGCGCCGTTGGCGAGGTAACGGGCGAGACAAAAGTCGTAATCGCCACCGTTGGAGCAAGTGCCTGCGACGACGATCATGCCGTCGGGCTGCAGCGCGACGCTGTAGGCAACATCGGTGCCGCCGCCGATCGGTGTGATGACTGTGCCAAAACCCGAGCCAAAGGTGGCGTCCGGAGCCCCCGGCAACGCGGCGGCAAAGCTGCTCGCCACTAGCCAGAACACGGCAACTGCGCGCGCCGCGCCTGATCCAAGGCGGGAGGCTGCCTGTAGGGGAGGGGTGAAAGCAATCATGGGAGCCTCCGGATGAAGGGGTGTCGGACAACATCCGGTAGGGCCATGATAAGACGTTTTCCCGCTGTCCCGCCAAATCAAGTTGCCGTCGGGCTGGCCTTTTGAAAGCGCCTTCGGCCACCGCGAAGGCGCATTCCGCGCGGCGGCACTAAAACTTAATACCCAAGATGCGCATCGTCGCGTCGCTTGTACACCTACTTGGCAAACAAATTCTCAATATGCTCAAACGCCTTGAACTCGATCGCGTTGCCGGACGGGTCAAGGAAGAATAAGGTGGCTTGTTCACCCGGCTCGCCTTTGAAGCGGATGTGTGGCTCGATGATGAATTCGGTGCGGGCGGCTTGCAGTCTGCGGCGTGGTGCTCTCGCTCTTTATGATCGATTTCGAGTCCTGTTGGCAATGTTTACAGTTCGAGTGAACGGCCTGCCGTTCGAATTCCAAGCTGTGCAAGTTTTCGGCGAACCGTAACTGCATAGCCCCCTGTGTCTCCCTCCGGCGCAAGTATCCATTCGGCAATTTTGGGTGTAGGGTCGCATTCCGCAGTAAGTATCGCTAGCGAATCGAGTTGTTTCTTAACCACACGCGTGAATTCGACGCTATGGAACTCGACCGCGACGGTTTTCGTAGGGGTGTTTGACTGCTTCACTTGAAGCAGGTAGTCCCATCGCGCATGCTGAGGAAAATTTACGCGCGTTGCCTCGTCGAAGTCGATGGATGCAAGTATTTGAGTCGTCGACTTTGTTTGGATGCGGGATCGATGGTCTTTGGTGAGGGCTTGTTTTCCTGCTTTTGCTGCGTCCGAGAGATAGGCTTTGCAAACGCACAATGCCGTCATCGTGGGCATTACTTGGATCCCGCCATCGCCGTGGCAACTGCGTTACCCAGTTTTTCCGAGAATGTGACAAGACCACCCCATCCCGCTACATCTGGTGATTCATCAAATAAGTCGAGCGAACTAATGTCTTGTGATGACACGGTCCCAGCGGGTGTGTAGTCAAGGTGATAAGCGCGCACGTTCGACGCCAGCGCGGCGGTCGCGATATCTTTAGCCGACGTAGGTAGCCCAAACGCATTGCACAGTTGCGCGGCGGTTGCCCCGGTATTTTTCATTCTTTGCATGGCCCACGCGCACTCGAGCAACAGTGTGGAGTGCGTCGAGATAACGACACGATATTTACGCGCAAGCAAATGAAAAACCATTTGCATCACGGCCATGATTGCTTGGGGATGCAGGCCCAATTCTGGCTCTTCGAGAATGACTGTTTCGTAATCGTCAAGGCGAGAGACTTTGGAAGGTGGGAGTAGCTCATAGAGCGCGAGCATCAACGGTACGAACTCTCGTTGTCCCGCTGTCCACGCCATGAAAGGGATGTTGCTTCCGTCCTTGGTGCTCAGGACGAGTCGCTTTTTGCCAAGTGACGCATCGGTTCTAACGGTGTTTCCGTGAAAAACTGCGTTGTCAATTTGAGTACGTAGCGAGGCTTGGAGGCGATTGGACTGCGGAAACACGTCAGACTTGCTGGGTAAGCGCAGAAGCAGCGCATTTAAAGACTCGCTCGCTTTTCTCGCGACGTACGGTGTGTCCGTGCTGTATTGTTGGAAGAGCTTGGGCCAGCCCTCGGCGAGCAAGAGGCTTCGGTGCGCGGGGATGTAGTACGTACTTGCGCTTTTGTTTACGTCTTCGGAAGGTCTCCTACCTCTGGGTTTTTGGTCAATTTTCGACAGATCGAGTGATTTGCCGTCGAGAGCGACAGTCGTCACATGGTTGCCAGCCGGACGATAGCCGCTTCTCATTCCTTCGCCGAAGTAGAGATCGATGAATTGGCTAATATCGCTCCAGTCGAAACCGAAACGCTCCAAATCTTCTCGAACAACTAAGCGGTCACAGGTAAGCTTCAACCACTGTAGCGCCAGGGACTTACCAGTCGCTTGGGGGCCAACAATCATTGTCAAGTCGCCGACGTTACCCAGATCAAAATCTAGGCTGGCAATCTGTGCAAAGTTTTTGATCTGTAGTTTCACAATCTGAAGTCTTTCACTGTGGGTTTGCACCCGTCAACGTCACGCGTCGCGTGCTACAGCTAACGCAAGTGCCTGCTACTTCGCAAACAAATTCTCAATATGCTCAAACGCCTTGAACTCAATCGCATTGCCCGAGGGGTCGAGGAAAAACATGGTGGCTTGTTCGCCGGGTTCGCCTTTGAATCGGATGTGCGGTTCGATGATGAATTCGGTGCGGGCGGCTTGCAGGCGTTCAGCAAGCTCATGCCATTGCTTCATCGTCAGCACGACGCCGAAGTGACGACAGGGTACGTTGTCGCCGTCGACCTCGCTGGTCTTGGCCATCGAGCATTCTTCGGGCGCGAGGTGGGCGACGATCTGGTGACCGTAAAAATCAAAATCCACCCAGTGCGGGCTGGAGCGGCCTTCCTTGCACCCGAGCAGGTCGAGATAGAACTTGCGCGCAGCGGTGAGATCGTGGGTGGGGAAGGCTAGGTGGAAGGGCTGGATGGACATGAGGGCGTGGAATCGGGTGGGTTGGCGAAGTACGGCACGATTGTAGGCGGCAAGTTTGTCGACGGATGGCGTAATGGTCGCTGCTTTTGCGTCTTATCACGGGAAGTAGCACTCAAAAGAGCAACAACGCGCCCTGAGGGGACGGCCTTCGTCCGCGTACCCATTGACGGTAGGGACAAAGGCGCGCGCGCGATTCTGGTTTGTTCGCAACTGACGAAGCCTGACGACGCAAGGGTCGTCGTCCACGCTTGTTTTTGAACGTCTGGTGAATCAGGGAGCGGTCATGTTTCCGCAAAAATTGTCTCTACAGACATCGTTTATTGATCTCGTGTCCGCGTTGGTGTGGGTGGGGGCGTTGGTCGCCGCGCTCAACGCCTCCGCGCAACCGGTCACGGTGGTTGAGTACTACAACAAAACCATTGATGCGCACTTCATCACCGGGCGTGCTAACGAACAAACTGTGCTTGATGGCGTCGCCGATTTTCAGCGCACCGGCATGACGTTTGCGGCAACGGCGGTGGCGAGCGCGCCCGCAAGCCTGACCAAGATTTGTCGCTTCTACATCAGCCTCACCTCACCTTACGTGAGTTCACACTTCTATGGACGGCAGGGTATCGATTGCGAATCTATCCGCGCGCTCAGTCCGGCCGGTTTTAGCTGGGAGGACTACGATTTTGCGACGCAGCAGCCGACGGCGGGCGCGTGCCCAGCGGGAACCACCACCATCCTTCGCGGTTTCCGTGCTGCGGCCAGCGGCAAGACTTCGAACCACCGCTACAGCGCGAGTCAGGCCAACTATGACGCGGCTGCGGCGGCGGGCTACGTCGGCGAAGGCGCGGCGTTCTGCGTCGCGGCGGCAACAGCGGCGACTAATTTGAACGCCACCGCGGTGGGCACGGCGAACGGCACACCGGTCAGCGCCAGCATCGGGCCATCAGGTGGCGCTCTCACCAGCGCCGACGGCAAGCTGACGCTGAGCGTTCCTGCCAATGCACTCGCAGGCAGCGTCATGCTCACCATCTTGCCAATCACCAACGAGGCACCGGGCGGGTTGGGTAGTTCTTACCGGATGCTGCCCGATGGGCAAGTCTTTGCCGCTCCAGTGAAGCTAGCGTTGCGCTACGACGACCCGGATCTGGCGGGCACACTTCCGGAATTACTCGATGTCGGTTTTCAGAACGCGCAGCGGGTCTGGCAGGTATTTAAATCGGCGCAACTGGACAAGGTCAACCGGCAGTTAACGATTTCGACCCCGCACTTTACGGACTATTCAAAGCGCGCGAAGTTGAAGCTGATCACGCCTGCGCCACGGATCCGTGTAGGAGATGCGGAGCGCCTCACGTTAAATATTTGCGAGACGACCGACGTCGGCGACGATCTGAGCACGCTCGGGGCGAAGGGATGCGCGCCCGAGAGGGTGGACGTGATCGCGGCAGGCTGGGCGGTGAATGGGATACCCGGAGGCAACAGCACCGTAGGAACCGTTTCACAAACGGGAAGCCATGCGGCGGTGTACGCAGCACCGGCCAAAAAACCGACGCCGGATGTGGTGGCCGTGAGCGTGCAACTGGGTCTCGGGGCAGATAAGTATCTGGTGGTTTCGAACATCACGATTTTTGATGATTCGTGGCTTGGTACTGGCAAGAGTGTTACCTGTACCGCCGATGGCTGCGGCTCCAACGGTGCGGCTGAAGTTACATGGACACTGGACAAGACGGTTAACAATGTCGCCAGCTATGTACCGAGCGGCACGGCAAGCCTCGTAGGCCTGCCGTGCTCCTTCGCGCCATCGAGCGTCCCAATCAAAAGCGATGACGGATTGCTGACGGTTAATTACAACACTAACCCGGCAACCTATCAGGGCTACGGGTCGAGTGCGTGGGACGCGGTCGTGACCTGCCAGGGTGGCTCGGTAGCCGGCTTCGCTGGGGCGGTGTTTTTGGGAGGAAGCAAAGGGCCTGGCGGTGCTTTCGCTGAAGGCTTCGTAAGCGGGGATGGATTGACCATTGAGGGGAGCGATACTTTGCTTGTTCCTGGAGCGTCATCTACGCGCTTTGACTGGAAATTCACCCGCAAGCCCTGACGCACGCTGCGCAAAGGCGAGTCGGTTCGCAGCGCATTCAGTGATTGGGTCGATTCGTGTGACGGGGTTTCGTGCGATATAGTCGCGGTTCAACGGGAGAAGCTCATGAAAATCGCTTTGATGATGTTGCCGCTGTCGCTCGCGGCTTCGGTGTTGGCGGCCGATGTGTCGACGACCTTTCCGCCGTCACCGGATCGCATGCAGATTGCGCGTGCGGCCATCGCTGACCAGCAGTGGGCGCGCGCGATCAGCGAGCTTGAGCGGGCGGTGCGAGACGACGCTCGCAACGCGGACGCCCACAATCTGCTGGCGTATTCATATCGCAAATCTTCTTCCGCCAATCTGAGCAAGGCGTTTCAGCATTACGGCATCGCACTCAAGCTTGACCCCAATCACAAGGGCGCGCACGAGTACATCGGCGAGGCGTATTTGATGGACAAAAAACCGGCGAAAGCCGAGGAGCATCTGGCTCGGTTGCAGCAAATCTGCGGCAACGCGAGCTGCGAAGAATACGTTGATCTGGCCAAGGCGATTGCCGAATACAAACGCGCGCCGTAAGTGCAAGATCGGTGCCAAAATCGGCGAAAAAGTAGGCGCGAAAAAAAGCGCACCGAAGTGCGCTTTTTTTGAGAGGCTGACTAGCGGCGGTTGCCGTCGTTTTTTTGCCGCTTGATGCGGCGGCTTTGCTTGTTCTGCTCTTTCTGGATGGCTGCGCGTTCGGCGCGGGTGACTTTGCCGTCGGCTTTGGCGCGCGCTTCCATGTTGGCTACTTTGGCCTGTCCCGCCTTGAGGCGAGCGGCTTCACGCTTCGAGATTTGGCCGGTGGCCTGGCCTTGGGCGATGCGGTTGGCTTGCGTTTGCTGACGCTGGTCAATGTTTGGGGTTTGCGGTTGCGCCGATGCGGTGACGGCGGACAACGCGGCTGCGCAGGCAGCCAGGGCTACGAGCGTACGGAGGGTGGTTTTCATTGAGTTGTCTCCAGTCGGGGCGTGATTGTGTGATCAAGTTGTTTCGAGAAGTACAGCGCGGTAGCTGTTACTTTAACGGGGCTTGATTGCTGTAAGCCGACCGAACGCGCGGGCTTTTACAACCGGTTACACATGCCGGGACTCGCGCGCTGACTTTATGTGGGCGTCGTGGCGTGGTCGAGCGCATCTCGCTGCGCCCACCAGAACGCGACGGCCGCGAGCGCGGCCAGCGCGCAGAGCACCGCGAGGCCCATCAGGTAGTTGCCGCTGGCTACCCACAGGCCCGCGAGCATGGACGGTGCGGCGGCACGCGCAATCGCGGTGGGGAACCCGAGCAGACCGTTCAGGGAGGCAGCCCGTTCGCGCGACACGTAAGTGGCCATCGAGGTGGCCTTCACGATGGTGATCATGCCATTGGCCATGCCGTAGAGCAGCGCGAAAAAAATGGCAACCCAAGGCGATTGCAGTCCGAGCGCGAGTACGAAAAGCGCGGCGGGTAACAGCGTCGGAATCCAGCGATTGGCCTTGTCGATGTCGATGCGCTTTTCCGTGAAAAACAGCACTAGACGGCCAGCCACCTGCAAGATGCCGATGGAGGCCGGGATCGCAATCACCCACGCTTCAGGCAGATTGCGTTCGCGCAGAATCGGCACCAGATGACCACCCATCGCGGTGGTGATGCCCGAGAACAGCACGAAGAACGCCGCGAGGCCCCAGAACGGGAAATGGTGGGTGTATTCGACCAGCTTTTTTGCTGACGGGCCCTTCTGATGAGCTTGCGCGGGCGGTTCGCCGTTCAGCCAATAAGCGTGTATCGGCAAGCAGACGGCAACGTGCAGCGCGCCGAGCGCCATCACCGCGTCGCGCCAGCCGAAAGCGCTGATGAGCCATGCCCCGAGCGGTATGAACACGGTGCTGGCGAGGCCGCCCAGAAAAGTCAGGGTGATGATGGCGCGACGAAAATCCTGCGGGTAGCGACGGATCAGCACGGAGAACGCGGGTTGATACAGGGTGCCTGCCATCGCCACACCGAGCCCGATCCACGCCGCGTAGAGTTGCCACTGGGTGCGTACAAAGGCGAGCGCGATGAAGCTCGCCCCCGCGAGCAGCGAGCCAACACACATCACCAAGCGAGCTTGGCCAGCGTCAATGAGGCGGCCGACGACGAATGAAAGAATGCCCTCCACCAATAGCGCCAAGCTGAAAGCCAGTGCTGCGTCAACCCGGGACAGCGAGAGATCTTTTTCGAAAAACTCAAGCAACAGCGAAAATGTGTAGAACAGCGTGCCCCAACTGATGAGCTGGGCGACCGAGAGCCAGAAGACAAAGCCGCGCGGTGGGTGGGCGCCGGAGGAGATTGAATTCACGAATTTACAAATTTAGGTGGGGCGGGGCCGTGATAGCCTCGCCGCAGTCGGGCGTCGGGCGGCGGCGAGCGTGGGATTGGGGGGTGGATTTTCGATTGAGATCACCTAGAAATAGTATCAGCTTTTAGGTGTGTGCCTTATTTCACAGGGGCTAGAATGAATTATGAGCGTAAGTCGACAATCGACAATATCGGCCTTTAGCCCCAGTGCAGTATTGATTACATGAAAAAGCTGAATCGCGAAAACAATGGCTAAACGACCGCGATTTTCGATTCCGCTCGACGCGCCGCGCAGTGCACTGGCGTGGTTTGTTTTGGCGCCCTTGTTCGCGGTGCTGGCGTGGATTTATCTGCCCATGACGCGCGGTGATTTCGTGGCGGACGACTACGTTTTCCTGACCACCGCTCGCATGGTCAACGAGCCACTCGCGGCGTTCTGGCAGAGTCACTTTTACGAGCCGTACTATTTTCGACCGATCGGCGTGCTGTCGTGGTGGGTGGCGACGGAGCTGTTCGCTCTCGACTACGCGTCGCATAGTCTGATCAATTTCATCCTGCATTTTGCGAATGCGGCGCTGCTGTTCTGGCTGTTGCGAGCACTTGCTCTGCGTGCAAGCGCCGTGGCGGCTGGAGTTGCGCTCTTTGCGCTGGGTCCGTTTGCGCTGGCGACAATTCTCTGGCCGTCGAATCGGTTTGATTTGCTGGCGGTGGGATTTCTGCTGGCGCAGGCGACTTTCATGGTGCGCGCACTACATGGCAATGTGTTTGCCTTCCCGTTTGCGATGCTGGCGGCGCTCGGTGCCTGCTGGAGCAAGGAGTCGGCGTATGCGATTTCGACCATGATGTGTCTCGTGGCGTTGGCTGCGAGCGGCGTGCCGTGGCGGCTGCGCGGGATGTTGTTTGTGCTGTTGGGCGGCACGATTGGCGGTGCGTTTTGCTGGCGACATCGCATGGTGACGGACGCCTATGTCATCGCGAGCGCCGATCCAGTAGGGCAGGTGGCTGATGGGGTTCGTGCGATGATTTTGTCGCTGCCGAAGTTGACTGGGCTGATCGTCGGTGAGTCGATGCTGCCGTGGCTGGCGTGGGGTTTGTTCGGCGCATTGTTGGTGTCGTCGCTCTGGGCGCGGCGAGATGTCGGTGCGTCGGGCGTATCGGGTGTATCGCGCGGCAAGCTTTTGGGTGCGCTGCTCGTGGCGCTTGCCGCGTTTGTCATCCAGGCGCCCGCTGCAAAACTGTTCGCGCCGATGCTCGACGGGGGCGCGTTCGGTACGGTTACTTTCGCGCGCTTTTATTACGTGCCTTGGGCTGCTGTTTCGGTGGTTGCGGCGCTGATTCTCGCTCGCGGGCGGCTCGGCGGCATCGCTTCGTTGGTTGTTGTGGGTCTGATGATTGTGCTTGGATTAGCCGTTCGACCATTGACTGAATCGTATGCAGAATGGACGCGCCAGGAGATTCGACCGATGGCAGTGGCGGCGACCCGACTCGTCGATGCGGCGAGTGATGCGCCCTGTGTTTATGTGTTGCTCGGGACGCAGAACACGCACCCTTTCTTTCGAATGTTTTCAGATGTCACGGTGAAGGCGCGCACCGTAACGCCCGACAAGACGTGGCGCTGTCACCTCATGACTGAAAGCACGCCGTGGTTGTTTGCTTTTCCGGCTTGGGCCACGCCTTCGGCATTGCCGTTGCGCGAAATCACGGATGCTGCGGGCAAAGCCAAGCCGGACTCTGTTTGGGGCGGAATTCGTTATCGCTATCGATTGCCGTCGATGGATTTGGCGGCGCTTCCCGGGGCCAAGTACTTTGATTGGCGCGGCGGGCAATTTGTTGATGTGACGGAAGACGTGCGGTCAGGGGCTCGAAAGATTACCTCTAAAGACTGGTAAGCGTTTCACGTGAAACAAATCGCGACCATGAGTGATTTGGTCGAGCGACCTGAGCCAAGCGCACGATGTCTCCTGCCGTTGACGCAAGCAAATCGGTTTGTTGCTCCGCTTCAGGTTCGAGCGACCAAATCCCTCGGTAGAATACGTTCTCCTTTTCTGGCGAGTGTTTCACGTGAAACGCTTGCCGTAACACCTAAAGAATGATTTTTCCCGACCGTTTTGATGTGATCGTCGTCGGCGGCGGCCACGCCGGTAGCGAGGCCGCGCTGGCGTCTGCTCGCGCGGGCGCAAAGACTTTGCTGCTTACTCACAGCATCGAGACGCTCGGTCAAATGAGCTGCAACCCGTCCATCGGCGGCATCGGCAAGGGTCACTTGGTCAAAGAGGTGGATGCGCTCGGGGGCGCAATGGCCATCGCCACGGACGAGGCGGGCATTCAGTTCCGCATCCTGAATTCTTCAAAAGGCCCAGCAGTTCGCGCAACTCGTGCGCAAGCAGATCGGGTTTTGTATCGCGCGGCGATTCGTCGACGCATCGAAACTCAGCCCAATCTCACGCTGTTTCAACAGCCCGTTGATGACGTGATGGTGGTTGGCGGTCGGGTGACGGGCGTCAAAACCCAGATGGGTTTGATCTTCGAGTGCGAAACGGTTGTGCTCACGGCGGGCACCTTTCTCTCGGGGCTGATCCATATCGGACTGCAAAATTACACAGCTGGCCGCGCGGGCGATCCGGCGGCGACGACGCTTGGTGCGCGGCTCAAGGAAATGAAGCTACCGCAAGGCCGTCTGAAAACAGGCACACCACCACGCATCGACGGCAAGACCATTGACTACTCAAAGCTTGGCGTGCAGCCCGGTGACGACCCCGCGCCAGTGTTTAGCTTTATGGGCAATCGCGCGATGCACCCGCGGCAAGTGCCTTGCTGGATCACGCATACCAATGAGCGGACGCATGAGATCGTACGTTCGGGGCTGGATCGCAGCCCCATGTTTACCGGCGTGATCGAAGGCATTGGGCCGCGTTATTGCCCGAGTATCGAGGACAAAATTCATCGCTTCGCCGACAAAACGAGCCATCAAATCTTCCTTGAGCCGGAAGGCCTGACCACGCAGGAAATCTACCCGGCAGGCATCTCCACGAGTCTGCCGTTTGACATTCAGCTCGCGATGATTCGCAGCATGAACGGGCTCGAAGCCGCACACATTTTGCGTCCTGGCTACGCGATTGAGTACGATTATTTTGATCCACGCCAGCTCAAGCAAACGCTGGAAACCAAGTATTTGGACGGCCTGTTCATGGCTGGACAGATCAACGGCACCACGGGGTATGAAGAGGCGGCGGCGCAAGGCTTGCTCGCAGGCGTAAATGCGGCGCTCAAATCCAAGGGCAAGGCTGGCTGGTGCCCGCGCCGCGACGAGGCTTATCTTGGCGTGCTGGTCGATGACCTGACGACGCAAGGTGTGACCGAACCGTATCGCATGTTCACCAGCCGCGCCGAATACCGTCTCCAGCTTCGCGAAGATAACGCCGATATGCGGCTGACGGAGCAGGGGCGCGCGCTCGGATTGGTCGATGACGCCCGTTGGGATGCATTCAACCGGAAGCGCGACGCTGTTTCACGTGAAACAGAGCGCCTGA
>JAYVPF010000321.1:0-12586 GCA_043757535.1 Burkholderiales bacterium | reverse complement strand
GAGCTCGGTACAGGCTCTCGCGGCTCAGACCTGCGTCTTTCGCCACTTGCGTCATTCCCCTTGCACGCGCGATGTTTCCAAGCGCGCTGGCAATGCCGACCGTATCGTCTGGTGCCTCGTCGAGCCAGGCATCAAGGTACGCCGCCATCGCTTCGGGTGTGCGCAGATGTTCGGCTACATCGTAGGCAGTGGTCTTGGCCTTTGCGGGCTGTCTGGTTGCTGTCTTGGGCATGTTGGGTTATTCCTTGAAGTCCCGGGCTAACTGAATGGCCGTTGCTATATCGTTCTGCTGCGTCGACTTGTCGCCAGCGGCAAGCAGCCGCAGGAGCCGGGTTCTTCTGCGCGTGAAGTACACGCGGTAGCCGTGTCCTGCGTCGATCTTCAACTCAGACACGCCATTCGTGAGGTCTCGGTGCTGGCCCGGATCTCTCAACCGACACGCAATGCCTGCCCGCACCGGGCAACAAGAGCCCGCGTTGGTATCGTACCAAATCGCTCTATCCCGGTGCGTGCGCCACGAGCGAGGACTTGGGGTTGTTTGACGCGACCCGCAACAAACCCAACCGCTGTCGTCTGGTGCGCGTGAAGCGTTTGCCAAAAGCACGCAAGCGGCGCTACGCCAGTGGCCAGGTACACATCAACAGCAACTCGAGAAAACAGTCCACAAAGTCTCAGTGGCCTCAACGAGTAAAGAGAGCTTTGTGGTCGGCATGAAGTCACTTCCCGGCAATCCGTTTGACGGGCACACCCTGAAAGCGGCCATCGGGCAGGTGATCTCGCTCACCGGCGTCTCCCTCAAACAGGCGTACGTGGATCGGGGCTACAAGGGGCACGGCATCAATAACGGCGCGCTGGAAAGTCTCAAAGTCTGGATTGCAGTCACCCAGCGAGGCATCACGCGCGCGATCAACAGGAAGCACAAACGCAGGAGCGCCATCGAGCCGGTGATCGGGCACCTGAAATCAGACGGGCGACTGTCGGAAAACTTCCTCAAGGGCGAAGAAGGCGATGCAATGAACGCAATCCTGTGCGCAGCAGGCCACAACATTCGAAAGATTCTGCGCCAACTGGCGCTTTTTATCGCGCTGTGTTTGATCGCCTGGCGTCCCTATTGGCGAAACTCACAGTCAGCGTTGCGCTCGTTTGCGTTTGCCAGCGCTTGCGAACTTCTAAACCACACGTCAACTCGCGAAAGTGACTTTCTCAGGGGCGACAAAATACACGTGCTGAGCAACAGCAATGCGAAAGAGGCGTGGTATTTCTGACCACGCCTGCCTATCAGCTTTTTTCTATAAGCACGTTGTTTCGGGGTCTGTATTTCAATTAAGGCTAAAGTCGACTTTAGCTGATAATCTGCGATAGCCCTTATGCAGGATGATTTGCACGAAAAAGCTGATTATACGATGACGCTGACCATTCCCGCCACAGCCAGTGTCGCCAGCAGCGCCAAAACGCACTGCCGAAACACCGCTTCACGCACACTCTTGAAGCCTCGGGTACCGACGGCGATGCCAAGCAATAGCGGCCCGGCGAGCCAAGCCGCACGCGTGAAAGTTCCGGTTGTCACCACGCCGTGCCACGCGCCCCACGACAACGAATACAACGCGCTGCCGAAGAACAGAACGATCAGCGTAGCGCGAAGACTTTTCGCAGGAAATGACACTGCGAAAAGCATCGTCGACGCGACCATGCCGCCGAGCGATGTTGACCCGGCGAAGAAACCAGCAACGATCCCCGTGCCAAAGCGCAGTGGCAAACGATCAGGCAGGTTCGGTCGGCGATTGAGCAGTAAGCACAGGGTCGCCACCAACAAAACTACGCAACCGACGACCCGAAGCGCGGCCTCCGGCAGATAAACGAGCGCCGCCACACCGAACGGGATCGAGATCAGATACGCCGCGCCCATCGGCGTCAGCCACTTCCAGTTCACGTCGCGCCAAACGGTGGGGATCAGCGCAATGCTCGCGATCACTTCCATTGCCTGTGCGGTGGGGATGATGAGCTTTGGCGAGATGACAAACGCAGCGCTCGCCACCAGAACGGCCGACAATCCAAAACCAGAAAAACCGCGAATCAGTCCGGCGAGAAAGGCACAGGTGGCGAGGATAAAGAAGTGGTCGGGAGGGGTGGGGAATGTCATGGCGGGACCATTATCCGACCGGCCTCTGAAACGATGGCAACGAGTTCTGGTTTTGTGGGAGCGGCTTTAGGGCACCGCTAAAAATTCGTTTGTGCGGATGCCGTGTCAGGCGCGGGGCGCGCAGCAGCCTTCGCTCCCGTCCCGCTACGTGAACGCTCTCGCTAAAAAAGCGAGCACCCCGCAATGACACAATGCGCCCCACAAAATGAATTTTTGCGGTGCCCTACATCTGCTTGAACAAATGTGAGAACGGTCGGCTCACCTTCAACTGCTCTTTGTGATCTTTCAGCTTCACCGTCGCGTCGCCGCGAAAATCTCTTGTCACACCGGCAATTGCGTTCACGTTGACGATGGTGCCGCGATGGATTTGCCAGAAGATGTTGGGATCCAGCTCGTCGAGCATTTCGCGTAAGGGCTTGCGGATCAGCGCCTCTTCGCCCGTGGTCACCACCCGCGTGTATTTCTCGTCGGAGTTCAGGAACAGGACATCCTTCACGTCGATCAGTTTGAGCGTCGAGCCAAGCGAGGCTTTTATCCAGCGCAGATACTCCGGCGCAGCACCGGCACTGCCGCGCATCTCGCGCTTGAGCGTTGAGATCAGTTGCGACAAATTCTCGGGCAGCGTCGGCGCGTCCTGATCGTCGTTTTCGATGCGCTCTTTGAGTCGCTCAATCGTGGTGATCAGGCGATCCTCAGCTATCGGTTTCAGCACGTAATCTACCGCGCCGCGATCAAAGGCAGCGACTGCATATTCATGAAATGCAGTGACGAAAACGATGTGCGTATTGGGGCTTGCTTCAGCGATTTGCGTCGCGACCTCCAGCCCGGTCAACTCTGGCATGCGGATATCGAGAAACGCGACGGTCGGCTTGAGCGCGCAGATCAATTCGACCGCTGCAAGTCCATGCTCGGCCTCGCCAACCACCGAGAGTTCGGGCCACAACTTCTCCAGTTTCTTCTTCAGAAACTGCCGCAGCAGCGTTTCGTCTTCAGCCAATACCGCAGTGGCTGCCCCCGTGTTCGTCATTCCCATTCGCTTACCCGTTTTCCTTCACTGTCGATCAATTGGCCGGTCGTGACGATGATCATATCGATAAGCCACCAAATGCCCAAGCCGCCGAGCGTGAAAATCATCGCGATAGCGCTGCCAGTGCGTCCGGCATAGAAGCGATGTGCGCCAACAAATCCCAGCATCACCACGAGGAATGTTGCCACCAGTCGCGAACACCGCGATGCGCTCGAATCGCGGCTGGTTCGCGTGATTCCCGACGCGCTACGACGGATGCCGCTGTCGGCTTCGGAGAATCGGGCAATGCGCAAGCCATTGCCATCGGTGAATTCGCGGCTGATGATCCGCACGCAGTCGAGCACCACCCACAGCAGTAGCGGCACCAAAAATATTGGCACGCCACCGCTCAAAATAGAGAGCACACCGAGCGCCGTTTGTACCGCGCCCGTGCGCCGATGCCCGACATAAATACGGTGGCCTCCGAGCCAGCCGACGAACAGTGCGAGGAGCCCCACAGTCTGTGTGTAATAGGGAGAAACACCCGTATCAGAGTCCGTCTCAACGTCACTGGCCACCATCGCTGGCGGAACTTTTGGCACGCGCAACAACGCACGCACGCCCGTCGGCGCGTTCGGTTCAACCACCAGTTCACCGGTATCGCCGTAGAGCATTTTCAACCGCTCTCGCGTGTTGGCCAGACCGACACCGGTGCCGCCGGTGTCCGCACCGCCGAGCCCCAGCCCGTTGTCCGCGACCAGCACTTCAATCTGCTCGCCCACTTGTCGCACCTGAATGGCGACGGTGCCGCCTTCACGCTTGGGCTCCAGCCCGTGCTTGATCGCGTTCTCGACCAGGGTGGCGATCATGGTCGGGGGCAGGCTGATGCTGCCCAGTTCAGGTGGCACACTGATCGTGTAATTCAGCCGATCACCCATGCGGATTTTCAGCAGATCGAGATAGGCGGTGACCACTTCAACTTCGCGCCCGAGCGTGGACGTCGTCTCCCGCATCGTCGGCATCGCCGCACGCAGGTACGAAATCAAGCGCTCCAGCATGTGCCCGGCTTGCGGCGGATCAATCTCCTGCAACGCCTGAACGTGCGCCAGCGTGTTGAACAAAAAATGCGGCTCGACTTGCGCGCGCATGACCATCAGCCGCGCCTCAGCCAATTGCCGTGCGTAGCTCTCGCTCCTCTCGCGCGACTCCGCGATCACGGCGCGCTGCTCGCCCTTCGCCGCACGACCCGCGAACGCGCGCGCAATCAACAGCAATAAAAACATAATCGTGAGGACAGCGAATGAGACCGCACCCACGATAAATTTCTGGGCATCTCGACCCACCGTCGATTGAATGAGCGTTCGCGTTTCCGGGTCGAAATTTACCGGCGCGACCGTAGCCTTGCCGTTGAAATCAAGCAGCGCCTGGCCTTTTTTTCCGAACAGATTGAAGGTGACGGTCACGGCGTCCTTACCGTCTTTGTTCGCGGAACCGGCCTTGTTGTCAGCGCCGGGAGCGAAGGCTTCGGTGTGGCTTTGCAGCTCTTTCAATTGCTCAATATTTTCCTGCAAAGTTTCGATTTTGGTTGCCAGTTGCTCAAGCTTTTCGGTCGCGTCTGCGCTGTTGAAATTGCTGCGCAGCTTCAATGCCGCCTGCTCCAGCGCACGCGTACCTTGTTTGATTTGATCTTGCTGGCTGTCGATGAGCGCTTGCAGCTCGGATGCGCTTTTGACCGTGACCTCGTGCGAAGGCGATGATCGCTCGCGCTCAATGTCGGCGATCGCATCATCAATTTCGCGCACCACCACCGGATCGTCGGCAATAAGGCGAATCCCGATCAAACCCGTACGCGCACGCTCCAACACCTGTTTTTGAATCGCGTACTTGAATTCCTGCTGTGCAGCGGCCGATTTCAGTTGCTGCTTCAAGCGAATGGAATCAAACGGCAACGTAAACAGCGCCACCGAAACCAGCACGATTAATCCCCCCAAAATCAGCCGCCACCACGGTGTGCCGCCAAACCCCTTCCACACGCGCTGACCGAGCGACGCCGGCGCGGGTAGCGAGGCGACGGCAGGCGTGGCAGTGGCAGTGGTGTTGCTGGTAGCGGCAGGCGTGGGCATGGCCGGGGAAGCGGACGAATTCATCAGGCGATCAGATCAAACATCATTTGCAGCGAAGTGTGCCACCCGTCGCCGCAAGTTGCGCGTGGCATGCGACGGACAGGCGACGGCGTGGATCAGTGACGGGTAGCGAAGTGGCATCACTGGAGAAGCCCGCTCTCGCGATTCGTGTCGGCAACCGTCGGTCAAACGCTTTCGTCTGACTCGTTGCGCGCATCTTGCTTGCTTCCTGCGTTGGGGATGATCTGTGTCAACGTGATTGCATTTAGTAATGACCTAACGCCACGACCCATGCTAACGTCATAGCGACTGGAACGTACGAATTACACTAAACCGAATCAATCCTCCTTAAGGTCAAATTTACTGTGTCAAATATCATCCCCGTCCCGCGTCGCTTACGACGCTGATACCCCGTTGCCGAAGCCGTGCGATGTTCTACGTTGTAGCAGCGTGTTTTTACGCCGCACTAATGGGGCCCGCGCAAGCTGTCACGGCTGATGGTGCGGCTGCACCGATCCACCGGTCAGCTAAACCAATCAAAGACGCTGCGTGTCGCATTGAGATCATCGTCGATTTTGATTTCAATGCCGACACCGACCCCGAGTTTGACGACACCATAGCCAATGATGTCGCTGCAAGGTGGCCAGGTCAACGCCCTCGCTCAATCAAGTTTCTCAATCAGATGGAGCAAAAGTACGGTCTGACAGGCACGGGAAGTGATGTTTGCCAGTCTACGAAAGGCATTTATTCATGGGCTTATCAGCACGCTTTCCCCAACAACAACACGACGAATGCGTCCGATGGCATTATGGTGGTGGGTGCCATTCACTCAGAGGGTGCGCCCGTCGATTCTGTGCCGAACGGTCGTAGCTTTGACGCTCCGGTGCCAGCGGGTATAGCCGGTACACCCACCTCGTCAAACTATGGTGGCTGCGTCGACGCATGGGCTCCGGGCAACCGTATTTACTCAACGTGGTGCGACCAATTACCATCAGGGTCTGCAAGTTGCGTTGTCAATCCGCCCAACCCGTACTCCGGTAACGGTCAAATTGGCAATCAAGGTTGGGCTTTCATATCAGGGACATCCATGGCGGCTCCTCACGTGGCTGGTGCCGCAGCGTACCTAGCCGACAGCATGAATCTAACGACTCCAGCCGCTATTGAAACAGCGGTTCGTGCGCGCTTGTTTCCGACCGGCTACAGCGATAACAGTGGGGAAATCGTCAAAATCGTGCAGATTCCCTAATCTGCTTACGTCTTAACCGGTTCACAGAACTGAGGCGCGCATAAGCGCGCTTCGGGAGCAAAAAAATGATTCCATTTGTTTGTAAATTGGCGGTGTTCTTCGCGTTGTCATTGGTATCGATGTTCGCATCAGTGGCGGTGGCGCAGGAAGCACTTGACGACTACTACCTGCTTCGAAGACCGAGGACCGCGTTTCCTGATGTGTTCCTTGCCACCAAGCGAAACCTTCGTCCAGGCGTTGCGCTAGACACGATACCAAAGGCTTTCCCCTACGCGATCGGCCAACCAATTGGCGCACGTTTGGACTATCGCTACCTCTACGTTGAGGGACTCGCCTACGGTAACGAGCAGTGCAAATTCATCGACCTGCCTCCTGTAATTTGGACTGGGCTCGTGGCACCTCGACCTACCACGTGGACCGAAGGGGGATCCTGCCCCGGAGACGACATTGGTCTGCCCCTTCCCATATTTGGCGTTTGGACTTTCGCCGACACTTTCACGTTCAACGCCCCCGTGCGCCGCAAAACCTTTGACGGCCAGGAATTCGATGCTTCACCGATGGTGCAAACGCGCAACGGCGAGCCTTGGCTCACGCTGTACTGGGGGCGCAACTTGGGGCTCGTTGAATCGCAACACGATTGGAATCCAGCTCGACTCACCACGCTGCGCGCATTCGCGGGTTGGCCCGGGTACGCGAGCAAAGAGTATGAGTTCATGTTGGTGACGTTGCCACTACCTGTAGTGGAAGGCACAGTCACCGAATACCTCAACACGCGCGACTTTCCGAATGCACCGGGAGGCGTTTACTTCTACGCGAGCACGGATATTGATCGCAGAATTTTCGATTCAGGCGCTGTTAAAAATTGGTCGCGCACGGGCAAGTCATTTCGATCCGGCGGCTACGTCGCCGTGTGTCGCTTTTACGGCAGCGTGTCGCCCGGCCCGAACAGCCATTTCTACACGGCCTCAGCGAGCGAATGCAATCAGCTGAAATCGTTGCAAGTGGCCACACTTCCCAACGATAAACCGCAGTTAAATTACGAGGGTAGGGTGTTCTTCGCGAACGTTCCGATTGCGCCCGTTACAGTCGGACAGACGCCGACGTGCGGCAGGGGCTCGTTGCCGCTCTACCGCGCCTACAACGGCGCGCAAACCGCGAGCGGCCCGCGCAATTTCGACGGCAATCATCGCTTCACCACATCCCGCGCTGACATCGCGGCGGTGATCGCGCTGGGGTGGCTGGACGAAGGTGTGGTGATGTGCGTGCCGGAAGAGCCGTTCATGCCGTGATCAGCTTTCTCTTGAAAGCACGGTTTCATCGGGGCTAGAGAAGAAATGCTTGAAAAGTCGATAAGCAGAGGTTTATCGACCTAGCCCCGGTGCAAAGGCCGTTTCGTAAAAAAGCTGTAGCGCAGTCGGGCGTCCTATTTCTTCCCCGGATTTGGCGAGAAGAATTCCATCTTGTCCGTCTTGTCG
Organism: Burkholderiales bacterium; assembly: GCA_043757535.1. Taxonomy (GTDB): domain Bacteria; phylum Pseudomonadota; class Gammaproteobacteria; order Burkholderiales; family Casimicrobiaceae; genus Casimicrobium. Next base: position 4,596 of record JAYVPF010000321.1, on the reverse strand, counting down.
CGCCACTCATCTGCATCCAGCGGCGCGGCTTTCTTGCGTGAAATATTCGGCCAGATCACGGCGTACTCGGCGTTTAGCTTGATCCATTTCTCCGCAATGTCGGAGTCGGGTTTGATAGCGTCAACCGGGCATTCCGGCTCGCAGACGCCGCAGTCGATGCATTCGTCAGGGTGGATGACGAGCATGTTCTCGCCCTCGTAGAAGCAATCCACGGGGCACACGTCCACACAGTCGGTGAACTTGCATTTGATGCAGCTGTCGTTTACGGCGTAGGTCATGGCAAGGGGGGGGGAATCGGAGGCAGCCTCTATTTTGCCGGAGTTGGGTCGAAGCTTGCGCCGCTCCGTTCGCCCTGGGCGAAACGAAGGTTCTGATGCGCGATCAAACGCTTCGCTTCACCGAGGTGCCCTGAGGGCGAATGGGGTTCAAAAGCGCGCTTGGTGTTTCTACACTGCCAAATACGCCTCACGTAGCGCAGGCGTCGCCTCAAGCTCGGCGAACGTGCCGCTAAACGCTACGCCGCCGCGCTCAATCACCACCGCGCGATCTGCCACGGCGCGCGCGAAATGCAGGTTCTGTTCGGACAGGATCACGCAGAGCCCTTCGCGTTTCAGCGCCTGCACAGTTCGGGCGATGTGCAGAACCACAATCGGCGCGAGTCCTTCCGACGGCTCATCGAGCAGGATCGCTTTCGGATTACCCATCAGCGTGCGGGCAATCGTCAACATTTGCTGCTCGCCGCCGGACATCTGCGCGCCGGGACGATCCAGCATTTCCTGCAATTTCGGGAACAATTCGCAGACGCGGGCAACGCTCCAGCGTGGCGCGTCGGTGACGTTTTGACGCGAAGGCTGGCGACCGACCTCAAGGTTTTCTGCGACCGTTAAGTCAGTGAAGATGCGGCGGTCTTCCGGCACGTAGCCAAGGCCGCGCCTGACGATCTCGTGCGGCGTCAATCCGGCAATCGATTGCCCATCAAAACGGATGTCACCGGACACCTCCGCCATGAACCCCATCACCGCTTTCATCGTCGTCGATTTGCCCGCGCCGTTGCGACCGACCAGCACCAGCACGTCGCCCGCATTCGCGCTGAACGTCACGTCGAACAGGAGCTGCGCGCGACCGTGATGGGCGTTGAGATTACGCACTTCAAGCATGCGTTGACTCTTTTGGTGTGATCATACCGCCAAGATACACAGCACGCACTTCCTCGTTCTCGCGCACTTCATCCGGTGTGCCGGACGCAATGATGCGACCGCGATTCATCACGATGACGCGGTCGGCGAAACCGAAAACGATGTCCATATCGTGCTCGGTGAACAACAGTGCAATGTTCTGCCGACGGCACGCCGCGATGGCGAGGCGCATCAGCGCGTCACGCTCGACGGGTGCCATCCCTGCTGTGGGTTCATCCATCAATAGCAGGCGCGGCTCGTTGGCAAACGCCATGGCGAGTTCCAGGCGCTTCAGATCACCGTAGGCGAGCAGTGAAGCGGCACGGTGGGCCAGTTCTGCCATCCCAACGTCGGCGAGGAGCGCATAGGCGTTTGCTTCGAACGCGTGATACGCCCCTCTGGCGACGCGGCAGGTGAAACGGTAGCGACTCATGAGTGCCATTTGCACGTTCTCGCACACAGTCATCGAACCGAAGGTCGCGGTGACTTGGAAGGTGCGCGCGACGCCCATGTGAAACAACGACTCCGGCGATTTTCCGGTGATGTCGACACCGTTCAAACTCACCCGCCCAGCGTCCGGCACAATCTGTCCGTTGATCAGATTAAAGCTGGTTGTTTTGCCAGCACCGTTCGGGCCGATCAGCGCCACCGCTTCACCGGCGTTGACCGAAAACTCGATTCCTTTGACCGCCGCGACGCCGCCAAACGATTTGCTGAGTCCGCTGACTTCGAGCGCCGCAGTCATCGTATGCGCCTCTGCGTCATCAGCGACTTGAGCCACGGCCCCATCGTGCCGACGATGCCACGCGGAAAGACGAGCACCAATCCCAAAATCGTCAACCCCAACGCCGCGCGCCAGTACTCAGTGTTGCGCGCCAATGTGTCCTGCAACCACGTAAACGCCGCAGCGCCGACGATCGGGCCAATGAGCGTATTGATGCCGCCCAAGAGCACCATCACCAATGCATCCACCGAGCGTGGAATCGCGAGCACTTCCGGTGAAACGCTGCCTTTGGAAAACACATACAACACGCCGGCAACACCGGCCAGCGCGCCGCCAATGGTGAACAGCGCCCACTGCAAACGCACAGGCGACAGCCCTATCGCGCGGGCCTTCACAGGCGCATCACGCGCGGCGCGAACGCTGTAGCCGAGTGGCGTGTGCACCAGCCAACTGCAAAGCGCCAGACCGATGCCGGACACGACACACACCATCCGGTAGAAGTCTTCGCGGTCGGATAACCATTGTGGGGGCCAAATGCCGACCAGCCCGTTGCTGCCGCCAGTCAGCGCGTCCCACTGGAACACAATTGACCACACGATCTGCGCAAATGCGAGTGTCAGCATCGCCATGTAAGTGCCCGACAAGCGCACACTGAACCAGCCAAACAAAAGCGCAGCCATCGTCGCGAGCCCGATACCGCAACCCATTGCCGCGATAAAACCGAAGCCCAATTTCACCGCCAGCGCCGCGCCATACGCGCCCAATCCGAAGTAAGCCGCATGCCCGAACGAACCCATGCCGCCCGCCCCGATAATGAGCCCGAGGCTCGCCGCAAACAGCGCGAACACCATCATGTCAATCGCCAACACGAGGGTGTATTCAGCAACGAATATCGGCAGCGACGCTAACGCAGTCGCACATGCCGCCGTCGCGATCAAAGCAACGCGCCCCGGTGGGCGCACCACGAGCCCAACCAGCGCGGCGGATCGCGCATGCGTCAGCGGCTTACCGAACAAGCCATTCGGCTTGAACACCAGCACCACCGCCATCACAATAAATTCCGCAACCAGTGTCAGTTTACTGAACACGAATTCGATGCCAAACAACGTGACTTCACCGAGTCCGATGCAATAAGCCTTTACCAGCGAAATGATGACCGCCGCGACAAATGCGCCGGACAAACTGCCCAAACCACCGACAACGACAACAACAAATATATCAGCGATGATCGACAAATCCATCGCCAGATTCGCAGGCTCACGCGGCAACTGCAAAGCGCCGCCAAGACCCGCGAGAAAACTGCCCAGCGTGAACACCGCAGTGAACAAAAGCTTCTGATTCACGCCGAGTGCATCGGTCATTTCACGATCCTGCGTCGCCGCGCGCAGCAGCAATCCGAATCGCGTTTTCTTGAGCAACACCGTGAGCGCAAACAGCATCGCCGCGCCGAGCACAATCAACAGCAAATCGTAAGTCGGAAATGCCTTCCCAAAAATATCAATCGCGCCAGTGAATCCAGGCGCGCGGGGCCCCAGCAAATCCTCCGGCCCCCAGATGGCGAGCGCCGCATCCTTGATGATAAGCACCAGTGCGAAGGTCGCAATGAGTTGCAGCAGTTCGGGTGCGTCGTAGATGCGGCGCAAGATCAGAAACTCTGCAAGCAGACCCACCCCTGCCACCACCAATCCCGCCGCCAACACGCCGCCCCAGAAGCCCATCGCCCCGCCCAAAGCCGTGGCAACGGTGTAGGCCACGTACACGCCCAACATGTACAGCGAACCATGCGCAAAGTTCACGATGCGCGTGACGCCAAAGATCAGTGAAAGGCCGACGGCCACGAGGAAAAGCGACGACGCGGACGCGAGACCGTTGAGGGTCTGGACGAGAAAAGTTGGCAACATGGGCGTAACAATAGCGGTAATCGGCGCTCATGCCATCGCCATCGTCCCGGGTAAGCGAAACTACAAATCCGTCCTCACCTGCCAAAGCTCGGGAAACAAAACCACATCGAGCACTTTGCGCAGATAACTAACGCCCGCCGTCCCACCCGACCCGGTTTTGAAGCCGATCATGCGCTCAACCGTGGTGACGTGGTTGAAGCGCCAGCGGCGGAAGTTGTCTTCTACGTCGACGAGCTTTTCGGCGAGGTAATACAGATCCCAGTTTGCCTTGGTGTTGCGATAAACGGCAAGCCATGCGGCCTGTACTGCGGGGTTGCTTTCGGGCATCGCGTCGAATGTGCCGCGCAGCTCGCTTGCGGCCAACAGACCGCGTTCAGCGAGCGCCTTTAACGCGATGTCGTAGAGCGATGGGCGCTCGATAATTTCGGTCAGACGCAGCTGATGCTCGGGCTGTTCGGTGAACGGTTTCAACATGTAGCGTTGCCGGTTGCCGAGGAGAAATTCGATGGTGCGGTATTGCCAGCTTTGAAAGCCACTCGCCTTACCGAAGGCTTCGCGAAATTCGAGATAGTCGGCGGGCGTCATGGTCTTCAACACTTCCCAGGCGTTGCTCATCTGCTCCTGCGCCCGCGACACCCGGGCGAGCATTTTCATCGCGGGTTCGAAATCACCGGCGGAGAGTTTCGTCATCGCGCCCTGCAGCTCTTTGATGATGAGGCTCATCCACACTTCCTGAACGTGATGGATGATGATGAACAGCGATTCGTCGTGTGCGCTGGTGAGCGGGGCTTGCGCG
>JAYVPF010000320.1:0-12654 GCA_043757535.1 Burkholderiales bacterium | reverse complement strand
CGCCCAGTTGGTCGGCAACGATTTTTCTAACGCGGGCTTCGATATCACTCATGGCAAATCCTTGATGGATCCTTTAATGGAAAAACGGCGCGAAGCCGCATTCAGGAATTTTAGCAAAGGAATCTCTACCGCGACGCAACAACGCACACAGCCAAATTCACGCGCCATATCCCGGTAACCTCGACGAACTTAGGTGAAATACATGCCACCGTTCACGTGTAGCGTCGTACCGGTGACATATCCGGCGTGCTCATCGCACAAAAATTTCACTGCAAACGCGACGTCGTCGGGCGTTCCAAGCCGCCCCGCCGGGATCATTTCGACGAGTTTTGTGCGCTGCGCGTCGGGCAAAGCTTGCGTCATATCAGTGCCGACAAAGCCTGGTGCAACCAGATTTACCGTGATTCCGCGCGAGCCCAGCTCAGCGGCAAGCGATTTGGTCAAGCCAATCAAACCTGCCTTCGCCGCCGCATAATTCACCTGCCCTGCGTTGCCCATCGAGCCCACCACCGAGCCGATATTCACCACCCGCCCAAAGCGCGCTTTCATCATCGGGCGACTTACCGCCCGCGTCAGCCGGAATACGCTCTTGAGATTGGTGTCCATCACCGCATCCCAATCCTCGTCCTTCATGCGCATCAAAAGTGTGTCTCGCGTGATGCCCGCATTGTTGACGAGGATCGCCACCGGACCCTGCTTCGATTCGATGTCTTTGAGCGCGACGTCAATCGCGGCGGCGTCGGTCACGTTTAGCACGATTCCCCGTCCGCCGAATGCCGACAATGCCATGGTGATTTTGTCCGCACCGTCCGCTGAGGTAGCCGTGCCGATGACGGTGGCCCCGGCTTCGGCCAGCGTTCTGGCAATCGCAGCGCCGATTCCGCGCGTGGCTCCGGTAACCAGACTGACTCTATTTTTCATTTTTATTCCTTGTGTAAAGCCCTTTTCTCAGACCTTTTGGTGACGATGCGAACTCGCTGAAATGCGGAGGAATTAGAGCACGAGCGGGGCTCAGTCTGCCTGCGCCCCGGACGCCTTGACCACCTTCTGCCACTTCGCGATATCACTGCGAACCAGCGCCGCATAAGCCTCAGGCGTGTTACCCAGCACCTCAAAGCCCAGTTGCGCGACGCGCTCGCGAATCTCGGGCAGCGCAAGCACGGCGACGACATCATGGTGCCATTTCGCCAAGATTTCCTTTGGCGTTGCCGCTGGCGCGAACAGGCCGAACCACGCCAAAGATTCGTAGCCAGAGACCGTCTCTGAAATCGGGGGCACGTCGGGCGTAGCAGCGAAGCGAGTCGTGGTGGTGACGCCGAGCGCTCGCACCTTGCCCGATTTAATGAACGGCAGGATCGGCGGCAAATTACCAATCATCAATTGCACCTGGCCAGCGATGACATCGGTGATCGCGGGGCTTGAACCCTTGTACGGCACATGCGTCATCTCGATGCCAGCGAACGCTTTCAACATCTCGCCGTTCAAGTGTGCGGACGAGCCGTTGCCGCCCGATGCGAACGAATACTTACCGGGTTCTTTTTTCGCCAACGCGATGAACTCCGCGACTGTTTTGGCGGGCACCGACGGATTCACCACGAACACATTGGGCGCAGACGCAACCAGCGTAATCGGCGCGAAATCACGCACCACGTCGTAGGAGAGTTTCGGATAAAGCGCCTGATTGATCGCATGCGAACCGGCGTTGCCCATGATGACCGTGTAGCCGTCGGCAGGCGATTTCGCGGCAACTTCAGTGCCAATCACGCCGCCCGCTCCGGGGCGGTTCTCGACCACTACAGGCTGCCCCCAACGCTCGGTCAATTTCTGCGCGATGGATCGCGCGAGAATGTCGGAGCCATCGCCCGGCGTGCTCGGTACGATGATCTTCGCAGGCTTCGATGGAAACGGTTGCGCGTTCGCATTCATCATCCCCAGCGAAAGCCAGACAGCTATCGCTGTGCCAATCCACTGTTTCATTTCTAAGCTCCTGTTTGTGCCGCGTCGGTCGTCGCTGCGATTATGCTGGGCTCATGAAGATTCGCTCGCTCACGTTCCACGTTTTGCACGTCAGCGTCAAAACCAACTGGTCATTTATTCGCGTCGAAATGGACACGGCCCTCGTCGGTTGGGGCGAATGTTCGCTCAACGGCTGGGAGACGTCGCAAAGCGAATTCTGCCGGCGGTTTGCTGCGGAAATGACTGGCAAGCCAATTCTTTCAGTGGCTGAAGCCGAAACAGCCTGCGCTTTGTACCTGCATTCACCCGGCGGCACGGTCGAGCACTCGGTGAAGAGCGCGAGCGAACAGGCGTTGCTTGACGTACTCGCTCAACACCAAGGCATCCCGGTCTGGCAGTTGTTCCGTCATGCACAGCGAACAAGCGTCGAGCTCTACGCCAACATCAATCGCGCCACACAGCCGCGCACGCCGGAAGGATTCGCTATCAGTGCGAGAAACGCCGTTGCAGCCGGATTCAAAGCCGTCAAGCTTGCGCCGTTCGACGGCGTGCTGCCCGTTAATGCGGAGACTGATGCGGGCACGCAACTGATCGACGCCGCCCTCGCCCGTATCCGCGCGGTACGCGAGGCCGTGGGTTTTGATGTGAAAGTAATGGTGGATTGCCACTGGCGACTCACACCGAAAACATCGCGTCATGTGCTTGATGCGATGCGCGAAATCAAACTGCACTGGCTCGAATGCCCGATCAGCGAACAGCCGCGATGGCACAACGACATTCGCGCGATACGCGAGTACGCCAACGCTCAAGGCGTTCGTCTCGCAGGTGCGGAGATGCAAGCAGAGGTCGAAGGGTTTCGGCCATTCATCGAACGCGGTCTCTACGACACCGTCATGCCAGACGCCAAGTACTGCGGCGGCATCGGTGCGCTGTTACGAATCTCTGCACTCGCTGCGAAGCACAAGGTGCAAACCGCGCCACACAACCCGACCGGCCCGATCTCCAACTTCGCGAGTCTGCATGCATGCATCGCCGGAACGGGCTGCGATTTTCTGGAGTTGCAGGTGGGCGAGAGCGAATTTTTCACCACCGCTGTCGGCGGCGTCAGCCCGACGTTTGACAGCGGGCAGTTCGCGATGCCGATGGGCGCGGGAATCGGCGTATCGGTCGGCGAACAGGTTCTCGCGGATCATCCGTTTTTGCCGGTCACCGGTGGCCTCGATCCGTCGCTCGGTTGACAAGTTCTACGTGCTTTTTTGAGTCTTGCTGATGTGGCGACATGGGTCGGATCGTTATCATCTTTTTGCCAGATGCGCCATTTCATAAGGGCTGAGACTGATTTTACGCAAAAGTCGACTTTATGCAAATAGGCCTTAAGCGCATATTAAATGGCGTTTCCAGTAAAAAGCTGATAATGATTTCAGGCTCGTGATCACGAAAAAGAACCCAAACATCTGCTTTACCAGCCAGCTGAACAAAATACTAACATCGCCCGCGATGTGATAATCTGCGTCAGTGAAATTCGTTCTTGATACTGACGTGGTCGTCGCCGCGATGCGCAGTCCAACGGGCGCATCGGCCGCTTTGTTGCTGGCCGCGCTTGAGGGGCGCGTCGTTCTGGCGGCAAATGTTGCTCTGGTTGTTGAGTATGAAGCCACCTGTTCACGCGCCGTGCACGTTAGTGCCGCAGGGCTTAGCGCTGCTCAGGTCGGCGTATTTCTCGATGCGTTGGCAGGCTTGATCGTGCCTGTTGAAACACACTATCTCTGGCGTCCACAGTTACGTGATCCGGGCGATGAAATGGTTCTGGAGGCTGTGGTGAACGGTCAGGCACAAGCTATTGTCACTTTCAATTTGCGCGACTACGGTGTCGCGCCCAACAAGTTCGGCGTTGATGTCATGCTGCCACGAGACGCTCTGCGTAAAGTGCAGGGAAACAAAGGATGATCCATGAGTGAAACCGCAACTTACCCGCTTCGCCTGCCGCGCTCCATCAAGGCCGCCGTCGAAAAACTGGCGCTCTCAGAGGGCATCAGCATGAACCAGTTTGTAGCCACCGCCGTGGCCGAAAAGTTGGCCGTGCTTAACACCGCCACCTACTTCGCTGAACGCAAAGGGCGCGCCGATTTGGCCGCGTTCAAACGCATCCTCACACGAAAAGGCGGTGCTGCGCCGCGTGATGGTGATGAGCGTTGAGAACGCGTTTGCTAAAAAGCTTTAGGGCACCTCTAATAATTCGTTTTTTGGGGATGCAGTGCTAGGAGCCCGGAGCGCAGCAACCAGAGCGTACGCCCTGGTACGTGAGTTCATTTGCCAAAAGCGCGAGCACCGCGCGACAACGCAATGCGCCCCACAAATGAATTATTAGAGGTGCCCTTTAGTCAACTCAAGGCAGACAGGTCATTTGTAAATCTACGCTAACTGAAAGCACAATTTCCATTTAAAACTTGGACCCGTTACGCTTGCGTGCGCACAACTTGACCTCCATTTCTGTTCATCTTTGAGTTTGTTAGCCCGTACAATAAAGTTGACGCGAAAAGCGTTTTGACCGCCCAGTAATTCCTTAAAGAGTAAACATGAGAACAGTATTTGCGCTGTTACTGACGCTATCGCTAGCTACGGTTGTATTCGCGATCCCACGAGATGCGCAGGAGAAGGCGGAATTTCGTAAAGCGAACCCGTGCCCATCGACGGGGGCGGCGAAGGGCGGATGCCCCGGCCATCAAATCGATCATAAAAAAGCACTGATGAACGGCGGCAAAGACAAGCCCAAAAATATGCAGTGGATCGGCACTGAAGCCCATAAGGCGAAAACAAAACAGGACTTCACGAAGTGCAAAGACAGCTATTCTTGTAAGCACAAAACGGCGAAGAAGCGATTACCGTGGGAGAAGAAAAAGAAGGCGAAACAGTCAAAGGCCGCGTGACCACTTTAATGGCGCGAAACGAATTGAACAGCAGTTAATTTCTGGCTAGGGATGTGAACGAGACGGACAAAATGATTAGGACGTGAGTGTGGGACGCTAGATACGACGGTAATCAGCGCCGTTTACTGCGTAACACCCTTCGCCCAAGCCACCCGCAACTTCTGACCGCAAGGCACCAACTCCGCGCCTGAGTTTGCGCCCACGTCGAATCGTGCCATCACGCCGTAGTTCGCTTTGGTCGGCTCGATCCATGGGTAGAAGCCGAACGCGCCTGCGCTTGAGTACGCGCCGTCGCCAATTTGTGTGTCCTCTACCCAGTGGCTGATGCTGTAGTTGGGGCTTTCGGTCGCCGCGAATGGGGAGTACAGCGCGGTGGTGAAGGTCTGGTTGTTGGTGCACTTCTTTTACCTCCTCATGGACGCTACGGTGCCACGTGATCCTTCGCGCGCTCAGGATGACGTGCCTGAACGCGGCGTCAAACCCGGCGAATCACCAAATCGGAATCACCACAAAGCCGCAACCACCGCCTCAGGCTTGCACGCCTGAAACTCACCTGCGCTGTCGACAGAAAAATAATGCCGCGTAAACGTCGCATCCGCCCCGGCGTTGGCCGGTGGCTCCCACGCCACATCCGGGCGATGCGCCCGCATCTCCACGCCCTGCACCACATAGCGCGACCCATCCTCGTTACCGGAGCGCCAGGTACGCCCATAAAGCGCCGCAAACAGCCGCTCCTGCGCGTTGGCGGTCAGCGTCTTGCCCGCAGGCCAACGCGGCTCGTTGAACGGCTCCCAATCCCCCGCGCCATCGTCGACGGCACCCGGCAATACACGAACACGCGCCTCGCTGATGGCGCGACGTTGCCCGAAGGCAACGCCAAAGCGTCCGCAATCACCACGGCAAAGACCATTTCCAATACGTCCATCGTGCCGCTTTCGCTAATTTTGTCGGGATACCTGCAATACGGAAAATAGCGGAGCATTACGACATTTGGCGCTGGAAAAATCGGGCTTGCGCCTTCACGTGCGTCAGCGCGGGCGCAACCGATGCGAATACTGCCGGAACATCGCCGCTCAGCAGCGTCGCGACAGCGCCTCCCGCGCGCTTGTAATGAACTGGCGCGGCGAGCATGCCCGCCGCCTCGGCACACAGGTATGCGCCAAAGTGCCCCGGCGTTCCCGCGCCAAATGAGGCCATGAAAAACTTCGGCTGCGCCTTGGCGCAGACCGCAAATTCACGCGCCGTTTTGCTCGGGTTTTTCTCTGGATTGGTCAGGAGCACAAACTCCGCCGTCGCGACCAGACTGATCGGCAACAGCTTGACTCGCTGCGCACAACGATTACCATGGCAGTGATTCCTTGCCGTCGGCAATCTCATAACCCGTTGAATGTCCATGAAACTGCGCGTGTTTTTTGCAGGTATTCGTGATCGGTCAAGCAAGCCGTATGGCTCGCTTTTTCGTCGTCCTGACCGTGCGACGGTCAAGGCGGCTACGGCTGGCGCACTGGGTGCGCTGCTTACGCTGGCAGTCACGTCAGGTCTGTACTTGTGGCTCGCCCCGCCCCCGCTCAAGGTGACGCAAGAAAACATTAACGCGGCCGTAGAACACAGCCTGCAAGAGGCCGTGCTTCCCTCGCCCGCCGCCAAAGCTTACGAGGCCATCCTGCCATCGGTCGTGCGCGTGAATGGCTACATCACTGATCCCAAGACGAAGGAAGAAATGCCGTACGGTGTCGGCACGGGAGTCGTGATCGTGGACAACGGCACCATCCTGACTAATCTGCACGTCGTCTCCGGTGCCGAAAAAATCAAGGTCACTTTCATGGATGGCTCCGAAAGTGAGGCGCACATCGAGGGCATGCGTCCTGAGCACGATCTCGCGGTGATTCGTGCGCACATCATTCCCGATGACATGATGGCCGCGACCATGGCGAGCACGGAGCGGCTGGCTCCCGGCGATCATGTCTTCGCGGTGGGCTTTCCATTTGGCATCGGGCCCTCGATTTCTGCGGGTGTCGTGTCGGGACTCAAGCGTGATTTCAAGTCGCCGGAAGGCAAGCGATTGTTGACCAATCTGATTCAGTTTGATGCCGCCGCTAATCCCGGAAATTCGGGCGGGCCGCTGGTAACGGCTGAGGGGGAAGTCGTCGGCATCGTCACCGCAATTTTGAATCCGAATGAGCAACGCACGTTTATTGGAATCGGCTTTGCGGTGCCGATTGAGAATGCGGCGTCGGCTGTCGGTATGCCACCGTTTTGAGTGGCCAATTTTGTGTACTTGTAGGCGCGACTCTGTCGCGACCAGCACCTATTGAGTCCACGAGGGTCGCGGCAGAGCCGCTCCTACAGGAGCAGGAAATATGGGAGCTTTATGAATTCAATTGAAACTCAGTCCTCACACGCCGAAAGCGCCGCCCTCATGGAGCGCATCCTGTACGAGGTGAAGCGCGTCGTGGTCGGTCAGGATCGCTTTCTGGAGCGCGTTATGGTTGCGCTGCTGGCGCAGGGTCACCTGCTCGTTGAGGGCGTGCCGGGCCTCGCCAAAACGCTGACGGTGAAGACGCTCGCGAACACCGTTCAGGGAAGTTTTAGGCGGATTCAATTCACGCCTGATCTGGTGCCAGCCGATTTGATTGGCACCCGAATCTACAACCAGAAGTCCGGCGAATTCAGCACGGTGAAGGGACCCGTTTTTGCAAACCTGTTGCTCGCCGATGAGATCAACCGCGCACCGGCCAAAGTGCAGAGCGCGCTTTTGGAGGTAATGCAAGAACGTCAGGTCACGATCGCCGGTGAAACACACACAGTGCCGAACCCGTTCGTGGTGATGGCGACGCAAAATCCGATTGAAACCGAGGGCACTTATCCACTGCCCGAAGCGCAGGTGGACCGCTTCATGATGAAGGTGCTGGTCGACTATCCCTCTGACGAGGAAGAGTTCGTGATTGTGCAGCGCGTCACCGGTGAAAAGCTTGATTTGCTGCCTGTTGCGACCATCGAGCAATTGCAGATTTTGCAGCGCGCGTGCCGCGATGTCTACGTTGATCCGGCGTTGATTCAATACGCCGTGAAAGTCGTTTCGGCGACACGCGATCCGGGCAAAGCGGGGCTTTCCGATCTCAAAAAATTCATCACCTACGGGGCGAGCCCGCGCGGTACGATCAACATGGTCGAAGGCGCGCGCGCGCTGGCGCTGATGCGGGGGCGTCGCTATGTGCTGACGGAGGATATGACCGACCTGATTCACGACGTCTTGCGGCATCGTTTGTCATTGACGTATGAAGCGCTGTCGGACGGCGTGACCGCTGACGCGATTCTCAGCAAAATTATTGGCAAGGTAGCGGCACCGCTGAAGCCGTCGCAGTCGGCTAACGAAGAACCGAAAGCCGCGTAGTTTTTTAGGTAAATCACGTGAGCACGCAAACCCCTGATCCCGCTCAGAACGAAACCGCAGAAGCCATTCTGCGACGTCTCGAATGGACAGTGCTCAAGCGACTCGACGGCTTGCGGCAGGGCGACTATCGCACGCTGTTGCGTGGCTTCGGGCTTGACTTTGCGGGCTTGCGTGAGTATCAGCATGAGGACGATGTTCGCTACATCGACTGGAACGTCACGGCACGCATGAACACGCCGTACGTACGGCAATTCAGCGAAGATCGCGACATCAATGCGTGGTTCCTTGTGGACTTGAGCCCGTCGGCCGATTTCGGTTCGTCGCGCCGCCGCACGCTTGCGGCTACTGCGGTAACCAAGCGCGATATTTCGAGCCAGTTTGTAGCGTTGCTGGCACGCCTGCTGTCGCAACATGGCAATCGCACGGGTGCGATGCTTTATGGCTCAATTGTGGATACGGTGATTCCGCCGCGCTGTGATCGCCGCCATGTGTTGCATATGTTGCATCGTATGCGCCATCGTCCCGTGCTCGGCGCGGTTGGGCCGACGCGACTGGACGTTTTGCTGCGTCGTGCGGCAGAAACGCTCAAGCGTCGCAGCGCGGTGTTTCTGGTAACGGACTTCATCAGTGAGCCGGGATGGGAAAAACCGCTGGCCCAACTGGCGCAGCGACATGATGTGGTCGCAGTTCATGTGACCGATCCGCTCGAGCAAAGGCTGCCCGATCTTGGCCTTATTACAATGGAGGATCCGGAGACGGGTGAGCAGTTGTTTGTTGACACTTCGGACAAAGGTTTCCGGCAACGATTCGAAGCGCTCGCGATTGAGAATATGCGAGCGCTACAGGCGACGTTTACACGCCTCGGTGTTGATGCGTTGACGTTGCGAACGGATCAATCGTTACTCGACAACGTCGTAAATTTCGCGCACCGGCGCAAGCGTCGCAGCACACAGCGTAAGCAATCAAGCGTGTATCAACCCGCATTCAAGGCCGCGTAGGAGTCGCGCATGACATTCATCTGGCCCCTGCTATTGTTCACCTTGATATTGGTGCCGCTGCTGGTTGGCGCATACCTCTGGCTGCTGCGCCGTCGCAAAAAACTGGCAGTGAGTTACGCCCATCTGGCACTGGTCAAACAGGCGATGAAAAAAGGCCCGAGCTGGCGGCGGCATGTTCCGCCTGCGCTCATGCTGCTCGCCCTCGTGCTCATGCTATTCGCGTCGGCGCGTCCCGTAGCTGTGGTGCAACTGCCATCGAACAAACAGGTCATCATGTTGGCGATGGATGTGTCGGGCAGCATGCGAGCGACCGACGTTGAGCCGTCGCGTATCGTCGCCGCTCAGAACGCCGCGAAAGGCTTTCTGAAAGATTTGCCACGTCATGTTCGCGTCGGGATCGTCGCCTTCGCAGGTACCGCCCAAGTCGCGCAATTGCCCACGCTCAGTCGCGAAGATCTGGTCACCGCGATTGATCGTTTTCAATTACAGCGCGGCACGGCAACCGGTAACGGCATTGTGCTTTCTCTGGCCACCCTCTTTCCCGATGACGGCATCGACATCGGGCAAATGACCTGGGGCAAACCGCAAATTAAAGCAAAGTCGTTGGACGACACGGCGAAAGCGAAGAAGGACGTAGCGCCTGTCGCACCGGGCTCGTACACCTCGGCCGCCATCATCATGCTCACCGACGGGCAGCGCACGACCGGCGTTGACCCGATGGAAGCCGCGAAGATGGCCGCTGATCGTGGCGTACGCGTTTACACGGTGGGTGTTGGCACGACCTCCGGCGAGACGATAGGTTTCGAAGGCTGGTCGATGCGCGTGCGACTTGATGAAGAAACGCTGAAACAGATCGCGAATCGTACTGCTGCAGAATACTTTTACGCTGGCAGTGCCGCTGATCTCAAAAAGGTTTACAACACGCTCAGCACGCGTCTCGCGCTTGAGAAAAAGGAAACCGAAATCTCCGGCATCTTCGCGCTCATCGCTGCGGCGTTCGCGATGATTGCGGCGGGGCTTTCACTGGCATGGTTTGGCCGGGTGATGTAGCTGCACTCAAGGGCACCTCTAATCATTCGTTTTTGAGGATGCAGTGCTAGGAGCCCGGAGCGCAGCATCCGCAGCGTACGCCCCGGTACGTGAGCTTATTTGCCAAAAGCGCGAGCACCGCGCGACAACGCAATGCGCCCCACAAATGAATTATTAGAGGTGCCCTTAAGCCCGATGAACGAAAAGCGGTTCATGAAGTTGGTGGCGCTTTGATCAATCGCGCTGACAAGACGCCTATGCGGCGAAGCAGAGCGGTCGCAATTGCGTGATTCGGGCAGACGACGGTGAAGTGACGGAGCGACGCGGCGCGAAGTCTTTGCCCATTCAGCCTTGATTCCTCACTTGACGCATTGAAATCGAGCGCAAAGGGATGCACACTCAGGACTTGAGCGAAATGAGGAGGCTCACCCAATGAGTGAAGGCAGAAAGCGCAAATTATCGGTCGCCGTTGAACAGGCCGTAGCGGATCAATCCGCGCTCGTGCTCGACACCTTTGGTGGCAAATTGCACGTTAAATTCGATCACGCAGCGAGCGTGACGATGCTCGGGCAACTCTCGTTCTTCGTTGAGTTTCTGCAAGCCAGTGGCCTCTACGAGCGCTGGATCAAATCCGCCCCGCTGCACTACAGCTCCCCGAACGCGCCGCATGTGGAGGACGTACTGGGCACACTATTTCTCGCCGCGCTCTCCGGGATGCGCCGCTACCGGCACATTAACGCGCTGCGTGCTGACGGGGTCTCGCCGGGGCTCTTGGGGATGAACAAGATTGTCAGCGACGACTCGTTAACCCGTGCGCTCGCCGCGATGGATGAGACGACCGCTGATCGATGGCTCGCCGATCAATTCGATCACCTCTGTGCTCCACTGCAAAGCACACCGTGGATTCTCGACATCGACACCACGATCAAACCGATCTATGGACATCAGGAAGGTGCCACCTTGGGCTACAACCCGCACAAACCGGGCCGCCCGTCACACGCCTACCAAAGCTACCTGATGAGCGATGCTCGCGCCTGGTGCTCGATGTCGCCGTCAGTCCCGGTCGTGAGATGGCCCCACACCGATCCAGCACGCCTTGCCGGGATTGGCGTCGGTGCTTGATCGCTGTGGAGCCACGCGGGTTGCCGAGATCACCGACGCGCCCGACCCGCTCACCCCCACTACCCCATCCCTGCGTCCGCGTCTGGTGCGTGGCGACTGCGGCTTCGGCAACGAGGCGACCCTTGAAGTCTGCGAATCAAGAAACGTCGACTACCTGTTTCGACTGCGCCCGCGCGCTAACGTTAAAAAGCTCATCACACGGCTGTTTCACAAGGACGGCTGGCGGCCTGCTGACTGCGGCTACGAAGCTTACGAGGCCACGCTCAAACTCGTGGGCTGGACGCGTGAGCGGCGCGTGGTGGTGTTGCGTCGGCGCGTACGAGACAAACACGGCTGCATCGCTGTGGAGAACGTTGCAACCGCTCAGCTCTCGTTCTTAGACGACGCCGATCCGATCAAGCTCTACGAGCATGTCGTACTGGTGACCAGTCTCGGGCGCGCGGCCCACCCCAAAGCTAGGCGCGAGGCGATCACTAGTCGCCCAATGCTGCTCAATGCGGTCGGCAGACAGACCGAGCCTGCCGGGCAGCGGCATCTGTTGATTACGTCGATGCATGTGGCCAAGGAGGCGGTCGTGTTGATGCTCACCCACGTGCATGCGCTTCTCGGGCGCATCAAGGCCTGTACGGTGCAGTTACTAAATACGCCACCCTGGCACGCCATTGCCGCAATCATCGTCGCGCAAATTCTGGCTTGTAAACCCCCAAATCCCCTCACCAGCCTTCAGATCGCTGATGGGTAAGTGAGGAATTTAGGTTCAGTACCGTGAAACTGGAGGTCGTAGCGCGATCAGCTTTTACGTGAAACGACCTCTATACAGGGGCTAACGCGCAGAAATTGTCTTTATCGACTTTCTTATTTTTGAAGCGCAAGCCCCTGTGAAAAACTGTTTGTACGATAAAGCTGATGCCTTCAGTGCGACCGCGACCTAAACTCGATGCTGGCACTTAACTGTAGGGCACCTGTAGGCGCGACTCTGGTCGCGCTTACAAATTCGACGAATCAGCGCTTATTAACAAGTCAACTGAGCCTCTTGCAAAACCCGCCGTGCAATCTGAATTAAGTTCGCCGAGAGGGTCGAAATTGGGAGGTGGCAGGCGGCCATTTCTGGCATGATGGAGTGATCGAAGCCACATCACAACGCCTGCCTTATGAAGGCTACCGCTCGCGCACTGATCCTGCAACGCTGGGGCGTGATTCAGGGCGAATTGTTGCCTGAGCTTCGCCA
>JAYVPF010000319.1:0-12697 GCA_043757535.1 Burkholderiales bacterium | reverse complement strand
AATTTCGCGTCTTCGTTGGCCTTGCTCTATAACGTCTCTCGATAGAGAGCCGATGACTGCCTTTGCTTAATATTTAAGCGATTGTTAGAGGTGCCCTTTAGCCGAGATACAGAGCGCCGCGAAATCAGGGGATGTCATCCTCCTTGCCTCGTTGCGGCTATGGCGATATACCGACCAGTGGGCCAGATTCGACGAAAAAGCGGTTCTTGCCAATGTGAAAAGCGACACTGCAAAAGTCTGGATACAGCAAGCGCGCTCAGAAGCAGCAGAATGGCTGGTACCGCTGTCAGCGCTCGGCGTGAGAATTCTGTTCGAAGCACCCAAGCCCATCTTCAAGAGTCCAACGTTCCGTTGCGCGGACTGGTTCAATGCAGGCAATCCTGTTTGTCGCGGTGGAATCGTTCAACCGCGTGCCGAGTTGGAAGCGCTGCGTTCGCCGACGCTCGCGAGCATGCGTGCGCTGGCTGCCGCCAATCCGGCGATCAAGATTTGGGATCCGTTCCCGCTGCTCTGCCCCGGTGAAACCTGTAGCGCAATCGTTGATGGCAAACCGCTATTTTTTGACGGTGATCACTTGAGTGCGCACGGTAATATGGTGTTGTATCCAGGTTTTCGAGACGCGTTAAAGACTCGGTAGGCGTTGTCGTCCTGAGCTTTGCGAAGGATCAGAGGGCGCGTCAACATTCATGAAAATTGCGAACTGAACTGGGTGCAACCTGATGCTTCGCTTGAGGCTCAGAAAGACTACCTCTCGCGATGCTAAATAACGCCTTTGGCGTTTAGCGTCGCAACTTCTTCGTCGGTCTTCCCAAGCACATCGCGCAACACCGCCTCCGTACTGGAGCCTTTCACCGGCGGTGCGTGACGATAGGTGACCGGTGTGTCGCTCATGCGAATTGGGCTTTTCACCATCGCGATGCTGCCACCACCCTGCTCTGGTGGGCGCTCCATATTCATGCGCAGGCCGCGATGCTGCACCTGCGGATGCGCGAACACCTGATCGTAGGTATTGATCGGCGCATGCGGAATGCCAAGACTCGCGAAGGTGTCGAGCCAATGCTGGGTGGGATGTTTAGTCAGAATCGCTTCCATGTCGCGCACTAGCTGTCCACGGTTGGCGTTGCGGTCTTTCATTTCGAGATACTCCGGGCAGAAAGCCATGTCCGTCGCGCCCATCGCGTCACAGAGCTTGCGCCACTGCCCATCATTGCCAGCGCCGACGATCATGTAGCCGTCGCCGGTTTTGAAGGATTGGTACGGCGCGAGGTTGACGTGCGCATTGCCGACGCGCTTCGGCACCTTGCCAGTGATGAAATACGTTGCGATCTGGTTGGCACCGAATTGCACGATGGAGTCGAGTAGTGCAATATCGATGTGCTGCCCTCTGCCGGTGGTGTGGCGCGCCTCTATTGCAGCGAGGATGGCAATGGTCGCGTTGAGGCCAGAGAGCACGTCTGTGACCGCGATAACGACCTTTACCGGGCCACCACCCGGGCCACCGTCTTCGACATCGGCATGGCCATTAATCTCCATCAGGCCACCTTCGGCCTGACACAACAAGTCGTAGCCTGGCCGCTGCGCATACGGGCCGTCCTGTCCGTAGGCGGTGATTGAGCAGTAAACGAGTTGCGGATTGATTTGTGAGAGCGCGGCGTAGTCGAGACCGTAGCGCTTCAGGTCACCCAGTTTGTAGTTCTCAACCAGGATGTCGCATTTGGCCGCGAGTTCACGAAGCAATGCCTGACCTTCGGGCCTCGAAATGTCTACCGTGAGCGAGCGCTTGTTGCGATTGCAGCTGGAGAAATAGGCCGAATCAGTGGTGTCCTTGCCCTCGCCATCGCTGAGCCACGCTGGCCCCCAGGCGCGCGTATCGTCGCCCGTGTCCGGGCGCTCAACCTTGATCACATCAGCACCAAGATCACCCAGCGTTTGCGTACACCACGGCCCCGCCAGTACGCGGGTCAGATCAAGAACACGGAGATGAGCGAGCGGGCCAGCCATAATTGAGCAAAGTGAAAGCAACAGCGCAATTATGAGTTACTACAAACATCACGTTTTTTTCTGTACCAACGAGCGCGACGATGGACGGCCTTCGTGTGGTGAGCGCGGCGCTAGCGATCTGCGCGACTATGCGAAGAAAAAATGCAAGTCGCTAGGCTTGTCAGGTCAAGGCAAAGTGCGTGTGAACAACGCGGGATGCCTTGATCGCTGCGAGGAAGGGCCGACGATTGTGGTCTATCCCGAAGATGTTTGGTATCACTACGAAACCGAGGCCGATGTCGACGAGATCATCGCTGAGCATTTGCAGGCGGGCCGTGTGGTGGAGCGGTTGCGGATTTAGGCCAGTCGTCTGTAGGAGCGGCTCTGCTGCGACCCGATGGCGAAAGGTTGATGGATCGAGGCGGAACGCACTCTACAACGACCATCAACACGCAACGCATATTCGCAGCATTCATCAGGCAACAAAGCCAAGACTGCATTGAAAGTTCAGTGCGCACCGTTCTGCCACGGATCAAGCACCGTGAGCCCAGCCGCGAGGAACGGGGCTGTGTCTCGCGAAGCGATTGTTAAGCCGTTCGCGGCAGCGGTCGCGGCGATATAGCCGTCTGCAATGCCGATATTCTGACCGGCAGCACGGGCGCGCGCACGCAGTAACGCGTAAGCCTGCGATGCGATCGCATCAAACGGCAGGATGCGGCCTCTGAACAGAGGAATCACACGCTCCTCAACCTGCTGATGGAGCGTATCTTTCCGTCGTCCCGTTGGCAGGGCGGCGATGCCAAATCGCAGTTCGGCGAGACTGATGGCCGCGAGGAACATCGTTTCGACATTCTGCGCATCGAGCCACGCCACCACCCTTGCCTCGGGTGCCACGCGCAACGGTTCCGAGATGACATTGGTGTCAATCAGAATCATTCAAAACTCATTGGCTCAGACGGCACCGCTTCGCGTTCGATATTGAGGTCAATGCCGCCGACCGCGTGACCAATCTCGGTCAATAGCGTTCCAAGCAACAACCGCCCACCCGGTCGAACTGCGTCTTCAAGAATAAGGCGCACCTCCGCCTCAGCACTGCGCCCCGCAGTCGCTGCCCGAACGCGCAACGCGCGGTGCAGCTCAGTCGTAAGATTGCGAACCGTGATTGACGGCATAAAAGCATTCAATAAAATTGATTACACTGCTTGCATTATATCAAATTGCAATCAATTGCGGGCTACACTTCGCGTTGGTTTTCGCGGATGGCGCTGTTCACGCGTATGAAACTCGCGTGGGTGTGCTCCGTTTCCGGCGGCGGCGCGAACGCCGCGCGTTCTGGCAGGCTGCTGATATCGCTGTTGGGCACGGCCCTGCGCGCTGATCGAAACATCCACACCCATCAAATAAAAGCGCTCCACTGGCAGGCCCGTCGGGCCAAGCGGGTGGAGAAAGCGCCGACGTATTTGGTCGCGCAAATTCTCGATGGATTGCGCGCCGTGCTGGACGATTGACGCAAATTTTGTAGTTTTGTAGAGTGGGCACCCCGTGCCCACGTTACCCGACTACCCGACCAATCAGAAATGCCCTAAAACTAAATCGCTACTACCAAATCCCAACTAAATGAATGTAAAGGCAACCTAAGGAACCACCGTGACTACGGCCTCCAAGTCCCTCGCCGCCGCCCTCAGCGCAAGCCTTTTGATTCTGGGAACCCTCGCCCCCACCACCCCGTACGCCCAGTAGCGCATCGCCCGATGCGCGCGGAAGCGTTGTTCGCGCCGGAGACGCTGAGTAGCGCAGCCGTTTGAGTCTCGGCAAATGGTGCGCCGTTCAGCGCGCCCGCGGGCGGGTAACATTTCCTGATGACTATCCCCGCGAAAGACTTCGAAGCGTTTCTCGACGAAGACGAGTTGCGCCACATCACCCCGTTGAAGATGCTTGGCCTCTACCGCAAGCATCTACGGATCGTGCCGATTTCTGCGGACACTGAACAGGCATTTTTGATGGTGTTGCCGCGTGCGGCGAGTCAGTGGGCCACCGCAAAGTATCTGTCGGCAACGCTCGTTATTTTCCCTGTGCTTCCGGCGTCACCTTCGGCGGCAATGCTTGCCGTTTGTGTGACCACGATTCTTGAAAACGCCGACGCCGAAATCTTTGTCGTAAATTCTCCCGAGCGTGCTGTGATTGCGGCGCTGCGTGCGGTGTTGCCTGCTTTGAACTATCAGCGGGCGCTGTTGACGTTTACGCCTGGCGGTGAGGACGGTGGCGGGTTCTTAAGGTCAGTTTCGCCATCGTCAGTGCAGGTTGCGACGCAGATTCCGACCGAAGCGCTTTCGCTGCTGGCCGCACATGACGTGTATGGCGCGAGTGAACTTGAAACCATGTTTGCGGATGGTTCGGCTCGCTGCTTATTGAGTTTCGATGGCGATGGGGCCAATCTTCATCCCGTCGCAATCGCGCTTACTTTTCCGAACACCCCCACGTTGCATGAAATCGGTTCCCTGTACGTCGCACCGCACGCACGTCGCGCGGGCCGCGCGAGGGCGCTTGTGGGTGTGGCGCTGGCTGATGTTGCATCACGCAATCTGTTGGTGCGTTATGTGGTGGACGCGACGAATGCGCCTTCGATTGAGTTGGCGACGCGCTGCGGTTTGCGTGAAGTGATGCGGCTGGAGCATTGGCTATCAGCCTAAAAGCCACGTATGGCGTGGCACTGCCCGCCTCGTAGTCCTCGCGAAGCGCAAGTTTTAAATGCGGCAATGCCGTTGCGTTTACGAGGCGGGCAGTGCCCGTCCTACAGCGAGACTTTGACGTAAATACGCACCCTGCTGATTCTGAGAATCAGAATTCTGTGACGTCAACCCGCTCGCTCGACGCGGCGTTACCTCCCCGCCGCTCACGGAAATACCTCTCGAAGCGCGCATCAAAACTTTAAGGAGAAATCTGATGTCATTTCAAATATTCAAAGCGTCGCGCCGCGAATTTATCGTGGGTTCAGCCAAGGCTTCCGCCGTTTTCGCAGGTGCTGCGCTGGCACCTATGGCCTTCGCGTCTAGCGTCTCCGTCGCGCCAATCACTGGTACTGTCGCAACGCTCGGTGCGCTGACCACCGCTGCGATCAACAGCGATCTATTGCACGCGCTCGGCACTCGTATTGGCCTTGAAATCGCCGCAGAGATTGGCGGCGACGGCGCAGACGCAGTGCCGCTCGCGCTGTCCTACGCCGACAACGCGGGCCCCGCGATTGATCCGTTGCAGGCGGGCATTGCGCACGCGATGGTGTTGGCCTGTGCTGCTGAGGGCGCAGCGTGCATCGAAACGAGTGCGCCGTATTCATCGGTACTCGGCGTCGCGCTAATCAGCAACCCGGCGACGGGGCGCATGGCACGGGTGGAAATTTTCCCTGAGGCATTGAGCCATCTCACGATGATTCAGGAAGCCACCAAGAGCGCTTCGCTACAGAAACAGGCAGTGATGTCAGCGAACGCCGATGCGTTCTATCGCGTGACTTATCCAGCGTAGTGCGCGCAGGGCGTGCTGGCGCGCTGCCGGCCTGTATGAAGGGCACCTCTAATAATTCATTTGTGGGGCGCATTGCGTTGTCGCGCGGTGCTCGCGCTTTTGGCAAATGAGCTCACGTACTAGGGCGTACGCTCTGGTTGCTGCGCTCCGAGCTTCTTGCACTGCATCCCCAAAAACGAATTATTAGAGGTGCTCTGAAGTCTGATGAAGGACGTTTTGACATTGCAGGTTTCTCAGAGCTGCTGAAAATCCTGCAAATTAAACGACGGTCGTCGACTCGCAATCAAATCGGCCACGACACGACCT
Organism: Burkholderiales bacterium; assembly: GCA_043757535.1. Lineage (GTDB taxonomy): Bacteria > Pseudomonadota > Gammaproteobacteria > Burkholderiales > Casimicrobiaceae > Casimicrobium. Next base: position 6,892 of record JAYVPF010000319.1, on the reverse strand, counting down.
GAGCCACAGCTCATCGTCCAGCCGATATGGCCCTGGCCGCAGTTCCAGTAGAGATTGTCGAAGCGATGCTGTTGAATAATCGGGAGTGATGAGGGTGTCATCGGGCGCTGGCAAGCCCAGTGTTCTACCGATGGGTTTGACCAGTCCAGCGCACCGGGAAACAACGCCTCAAAATGGTCGCGATGCGGAGTGAAATCTGAATCGCAAAAAGTGCTGTTTTGTCCTGCGAAGACAACGCCTGTGGTGATGCGCATCACGATTCCTGATTCGCTCCGCAGCGGGCAGTAGGCAATGAGCGAGTCCTCGCAAATGCCGCCACGCTTCGGCGCGCGCGTTGCACCTTTGACGGGCACAGTGATTGAGTAACCTTTGACCGGGTAGATTGGGATGTGGACGCCCAAGCCGCGTGCGAACTGTGTCGTTTTCGGGCCAAGCGCAACGACGAATGCATCAGCCTTGAGTCCGCCTTTTGACGTATGCAATTCGAATTTTTGCGCGCGTTGTGTGAGCCTCGCTGTCACCGACTCGCCCCATGTGAATTTGACGCCGCGCACGGCAAGCCACGTCGCCAAAGCTCGCGTGAATGTCCGTGAGTCGCCTTGAGCATCGCTAGCTGCGAACGTCCCACCAACGATCGTTGACGAGGCGAGTGCTGGCTCTAGCACAATCACTTCAGCGCGCGAAAGCATACGCGTCTCGTAGCCGTGTGCGCCAACGAGTGCTGCCCGCGTACGAGCGGCTTCCATCGTACTTTCACTGCGACAAACGTAGAGCAAACCGTCGCGCTGGTAGCCACAATCAACACCCGTTTCGTGTAGCGTCGACTCAAGTTCCGTCTGACAAAAACGTGCGAAGGAAAGCTTCACGCGCGTCAGCCGCTCGTGGTCAAACGCGTTCGCATACGACATAAACTCGCGCCCCCAACGCCACAGCGCGGGATCGAATGGCTTGCTGATGCGCATCGGTGCGGATGCATCAGTCAGTGCGCGCCAGACGGTTTTCCCCGCGTTTGGTGTGGGCCACGGAAGCGCTCTGGACGATGAGATCAGGCAAGCATTGGCGAAGCTCGTCACGCTCGCAGGTTGCGCCTGCTCGTCGATGACTTCGACTTCGTGGCCGTCGCGCCAGAGGTAATACGCAGTTGCGACCCCGATGAGGCCCGCGCCAAGAACCGTGACTTTCATCGTGTTTTGGCATCGTAGGGTGGGCAGCCTCTGCCCACCAAACCCGTCCACGATTTCACGCGTGGGCACGCGGTGCCCACGCTACGACTCAAATGTCGCCGTCACCGGCGCATGATCCGAAGGCCGATTTTCCGCATTGCCTTTGCGCTCGTTGCGATCAATCACGCAGGCAGTGCAGGTATCGGCCAATGCGGGCGACGCGAGGATGTGATCGATGCGCATGCCATGATTTTTCGGGAAGCCGAGCATGCGGTAGTCCCACCAGGTAAACGTCTTCGGTGGATGATCAAATTTGCGGAAACAATCGACCATCCCGAGGCGGACCCAGTGCTCATACGCAGCGCGCTCTTTGTCTGTGCAGAGCACTTGCCCTGCCCACAGCGCCGGGTCATGAACGTCCGCATCCGTCGGCGCAATATTGAAGTCTCCGACCACGACGAGCTTTTCGTATTTAGCGCGCTCTGCGGCCAGCCACGCACTTGCACCGTCAAGCCAGCGCAGCTTGTATTGATACTTGTCGGAATCAACGGCCTGACCGTTCACGACATAGAGATCGATCACCCGCGTATCGCCGATGGTCACCGCAATCGCGCGGCATTGCTCATCGGCGAATCCCGGCACGCCCGTCACCACATCAGTGAATTCAGGCAGCGTATCCTTCGTGAGGATCGCGACGCCGTTGTAGGTTTTTTGCCCGTACACAGCAGCGCGATATCCCAGCCCTTTAAAAATTTCGTGTGGGAATCTGTGCGTTTCGAGTTTAAGTTCTTGCAAACACAAAACATCAGACTGGTTCGCGCGCAACCACGCTTCAGCGCGTGCAAGTCGAGCGGTGAGGGAATTGACGTTCCATGTGGTGATCTTCAATGTCACGGTGCCGATTGGCCTTTGCCTAGTGTCGCGCCGGGAGCCGTCTTCGGAGCAGGCGGATCCATGCCCGCGCGATCTTCAACCGGCTTTGGCTTGGAGAACGGCGGCGTCTTCGGATAACCCGCCGCATCTAGCGCGCCAGACCATGCCGATTCGCTCCAGCCCGACAGCCGCTTTTCACCAATCTTGATCACCGGAACAACCGTGCCGCCCGTTTCTTCCTTGAATTTTTTGTTCAGCTCAATGGTGCGCGTGGGATCGACAACCGTATGTGGGATGCCGCGCTTGTTGAGGTAGGCCTTTGCCGCGTCGCACGATTCACCGCATTCGCTGACATACACGGTAATCGGATTTTTCTTCTGCGCGTCTTGCGCGACGAGCGACAGTTCGTTGTTTTGGATTGAGCTGCCGCTGACGTTTTTTTCCTGCACACCTTTGGTACCGACCGGTGGCGGTTGATCCGAGTATTGCACCCGACCGTCGGCGTCGACCCAGCGGTAAACCGGCTGTGCGTCAGCGCTACTGAACAATGCGAATGCGAACAGAAATACTGAAAGTGAGCCAAATTTATTCATGTCAAAAAATCCTGAGTTCTTCCGGCGCGCCCATTGCGGTAGTTGGACTAGTGAGCGGTCATGCCATTGTGCCGCAAAAGCGCGTCCACGGTGGGCGGACGGCCCCGAAATGCCACGAAATTCGTCATCGCATCGCGGCTGCCTCCACGACCGAGCACTTCTTTACGAAACGCGCTCCCCGCGACGGGTGACAGCACGCCCTCTTCTTCAAACCGTCCAAACGCATCAGCGGAGAGCACTTCGGCCCACTTGTAGCTGTAATAACCAGCCGCATAGCCACCGCCAAAAATATGGGCGAACGACCATGGCATGCGGTTGTATGCAGGTGGCGACATGACCGCAACCTCGGCGCGAACTTCACTCAGTAATTTGAGTAAATTCGTGCGATCTGCAGGTTGTCCTTCAGCATGCAAACGCATGTCGAACAACGAGAATTCCATCTGCCGCATCGCGCCGAGCCCGGCCTGAAAATTCTTGGCGGCGATCATCTTGTCGAACAGTTCGCGCGGCAACGGTTCGCCCGTTTCGGCGTGTTGCGTCATGTGGGTCAATACGTCCCATTCCCAGCAATAGTTTTCCATGAATTGGCTCGGCAATTCCACGGCGTCCCATTCGACATGTCCGAATCCAGAAATGCCAAGGGTTGCGACTTCGGTGAGCAACAGATGCAGGCCATGACCAAATTCGTGGAACAGCGTGATCACGTCGTCATGCGAGAAAAGTGCCGGTTTGCCGCCGACCGGTGCCGGAAAATTGCAGGTCATGTACGCGACAGGCGTCTGCAGCTTGGCGCGCGCCACACGACGATCACGCGCGGAATCGGCCCATGCGCCACCGCGCTTGTTCTCGCGCGCATACAAGTCGAAATAGAACTCACCGATGCGATTTGCATCTTGATCAAGCACTTCAAAAAAGCGAACGTCTTTGTGCCAGGACGAGGATTTTCTTTCGACGATTTTCACCGAATAGATACTCTGCACCACACGGAACAATCCAGCCAGAACGCGATCTTCCGGGAAGTATTGGCGCAACTCTTCGTCGCTGAATGCGTAGCGCTTTTGGCGCAGTTTTTCTGATGCGTATGCAACGTCGGGGGACTGCAAATCACTGACGCCGAGCTCGCTCGCAGCGAACGCTTTCAGTTCCGACAAATCTCTCTCCGCGAAGGGCCGTGCGCGCCGCGCGATGTCGCGAATGAAATCGAGCACCTGCTTCGGCGACTCTGCCATTTTTGTCACTAGCGATTGTTCCGCAAAGTTCGCGAAGCCCAAGAGCTTCGCTTCTTCTGCGCGCAGCGACATGATCTTTTCGATCTGTGCGCCGTTGTCTAAACGCACATCACCTTCGTCACTGGCACGCGTGGAATAAGCGCGATACATCTGCGCACGCAACGCACTTGAGTCGGCGTATTGCATCACAGGCGAAAAACAGGGGCCTTGCAGCGTGAGGCGGCACAAGCCCTTAGCGAGGCCAGCTTCCTTCGCTTTTTCGCGCGCCGTAGTCACTACGTCGGCGGGCACGCCGATCAATTCTGATTCGGCGACATCAAGCGTGAACGCGTTGGTCGCGTCAAGCACGTTGTCTTCAAATTTCGATTGCGCTTCGGCGAGGGTGTCCTGAATCGCGGAGTAGCGCTCACGCGCCGCGCCTTCGAGCTCGACACCGCTCAGGCGGAAATCGCGCATCTCGTGTTGCAGCAATGCGCGTTGTTCTTCGTTCAGGGTGGCCGCGTTTTCCGAGAGCGCTTTATAGCGCTCAAACAGCCCGCGATTTAGTCCAAGTTCGGTGTGGAACTGTGTCACTTTTGGCAGCGCTGTATTGTGGGCATCACGCAATTCGGGGCTGCTGATCACCGCGTTCAGGTGCGCCACTGCTCCCCAAGCGCGTCCGAGGCGTTCGGTCGCGTCTTGCAATGGTTCGACGATGGATTGCCACGACACGGATTCCGATTTTTCGAGCTGGATGATCGCCGCGCGCGCCTCGGCAATCAATTGCTCAACAGCGGGATTCACGTGTTCCGGTTTGATCTCGGAAAAGCGGGGTAAATCAGAAAAGTCGAGCAGCGGGTTCATCATAAAACTACATTTTCTGGGACAAATTAAGGATTTCGACATCAGCGGCGGTGGTTACGTTCCGCCACAGACCGGTGAACAACTCGCCCGTGACGGCACCGCTGTCCACCCATTGTTGATAGTGCGGCAACAACTTGAAGCGCTCGCCGCGCGGCCAGGTGCGGCACGGAGCAGCGGCCAACACCGCAATATTAGCGAGCGTCAAGCGCGGTTGGCCGGAATGCAAGCGACCCTCGTCGGTTAGGGCATCAAGCGCAAATTCACCGCCCGGTTCGCCCGTTGTTGGGTTCACCAACACGAAATGGGCGCTTGCACCGCCGTTTTCAATAGCGCGGACCTGCGGCAGCAGTGTCGCGTAGTCAAAATCGCTGTAAATATCAGCGCTCACGAGGATGACGGCAGCGCCGCGAAAATGCCCACTCGCCGTCGACACGCCGCCGCCGGACTCCAACGGTTCACGCTCAACAGAGTAAATCAACTCGCAACCAAAGCGCTCACCCGAGCCCAGCGTTTGCATCAATTGCTCCGCGAGGTAGCTCACGTTAATCACGATACGGCGCACGCCAATCGCAAGCAGTTTTTTGATGTGATGTTCGATCAACGGTGCGCCGCGCACGGATACCAGCGGCTTGCACAACGTGTCGGTCAACGGTCGCATGCGCTCGCCGCGACCAGCTGCCAAAATCATGGCGTCCGGAATCGTGTCCGCAGCATTCAAAACGTGTAACCCACTTTCGCCGCGTTGCCTTCGAGTCGATCCAACAGCCGGAGCAGCGGCGCAAACGCCTGATAGCGCTTCGCCGCATGGCGCACGTAGGCCACAAAGCGCGGTGTATCGGCCAGATACTTCGGCTTGCCATCACGATAGTTAATGCGGGCAAAGATGCCCAGTACTTTGAGATGTCGCTGCAAGCCCATCCATTCCATCTCACGATAAAACTCGGAGAAATCAGCGCGTACCGGCAACCCGGCTTTCTTAGCCTGATCCCAATAGCGCACCACCCAATCAATGATCTGCGGCTCTTCCCAGCTCAAAAATGCATCGCGCATGAGCGAGGCTACGTCGTACGTGATCGGCCCAATCACCGCGTCCTGATAGTCCAGCACGCCGGGATTGCGGTTAGCTGTCACCATCAAATTGCGCGGCATATAGTCGCGATGCACGAGGACAGTCGGTTGCGCCAGCGCACTCTCGATCAACGTGGCGTAAACACGCTCCAGTGAATTTTTTTCATCGTCGCTCAGCGCTGCGTTGCAATGCCGATCCAGATACCAATCCGGGAACAGCGTGATCTCGCGCCGGAGCAATGCAGCGTCGTAGCGTGGCAACAGAGTGCGTGCGCGGCTCGGATCGATACGCTGCAATTGCACGAGTGTCGCGATGGCGTCGGCGAACAACGAATCCCGCTCTGCCGCATTGGCAGTCTGCAACGCAGACAGATAGGTAGTGCTACCCATATCACCCAGCAGCAAGAATCCTCGTGCTTCGTCCGTCGCCAACAGTTGCGGCACATGCACACCACCCAGCGGCGACTGCACGCCTTCGGAATCCGCTAGCAAACGCGTCATGTTCACAAATGGCCGCACATCCTCCTGCGGCGGCGGCGCGTCCATCACAATCGCCGTCGCTCCCGTCGCCGAAGTCACTCGAAAGTAGCGACGAAAGCTCGCGTCTTCCGAAGCACGCCCGATGCGCTGCCAAGCGCTCGCGTCAGGCGCGCGCGAAGTCGCCAACCAAGCAATAGCCAGATCAAGTCGGGCGTCGTCAGAAGGCGGGGAAAGATCAATACGAAGCATTAAAGTAGCGGAGAATTTTTATAGGAAAAAACTGAGCGATTTCATACACATTTCATGTCACCGGGGTGCGTTGTGAACAAAACTATCAGCGTACCCATCGAAATGCTAGCAACTGCGCGAATGTCTCACCCAGATACGAAATCGCGATGCTGGAATCCTTGCCGCTGATATACATTGCGCAACAGACATGTCCGCCGAACTCTTCGCTCATCATTACGCCGATATCCGCCGCATAGCAAAATCGCGTTTGCGGCAGATGGGCGATTTAACGCTGCTCGAAACCACCGACCTCATCAAGGGCACCTCTAACAATCGCTTAAATATTAAGCAAAGGCAGTCATCGGCTCTCTATCGAGAGACGTTATAGAGCAAGGCCAACGAAGACGCGAAATTT
>JAYVPF010000318.1:0-3410 GCA_043757535.1 Burkholderiales bacterium | reverse complement strand
ACTTGGCAAAAAGCTCTGCGGCGCGCGCTGCTCTAGCCACATCGACATGACCGGGCTTACTGTGGCTTGCGCGTTGGGGTGCGTAGCTGCGAAATAGTCGGCTGCGAAACCTACCGTGTGGGCAAGGTCGATACCTATCGTCGAATACCCAACCTGACCAAAACCAAGTATCGCCTTCTCATGCGGGATCAGCGTGCTCAGTGGCCCCTGCACCCAAGCGCTTAACTCGTTTCTATTGGTAATGTGCGCCGCAGCATTGCGTACCAGCGCAATCGAATCACGTACCCCGTCGCGCGCAAACAAATGCCCAGAATTTCTTGACTGCACTGATGAAAAATCGATCATGACTTATCAACCATTTAGTTTGGCCACCGACACTACTCAACTTGGGCCGGATTCTAACGAGACCAAAACCCGAATGAAATCGGCAAAAAGGGTTTGAAAGACACTTTCTGTGGATAAGTCATCCATTGATAAGGAAATGTTCCAGATGTAACACCCGAACCCGGCAGGAAGCAGACGTGATCGTGGCACGCATCAAAACACGCATTAGCTCTATGTGCGTCATATCGGCGACGCTTCAAGAAACGCTCCAAAAAAATGAGTGGCGCATGCCGATTTGCGCGAAGGCGATCAGAAAATCGGCGCCAAACAAATTTATTTTCTGGGAACGGCGGTTTTCTAGGTGTTTCCCCTAGGCTTTCCTGTTTTGTAGGTGTTTCACCTAGTACTACTGTGTTATTAAATGCGATTGGCGCGTTGAGGTGCCCGACCGCAGCACGGGCAGCGGTCGAGGGTTTGCGCGATACGTCTGCCCAATCGGAAGCGCAGTGTCGCAATCGAGGCTGGCTGATGGCGTTGCATCGGTGACAGACCCGCGCGGGCGGAAGCCTTCGGGTATGGGAGGTGACCTGAATCGAGCGGCGTTTTTTTTACCGGCAATGAGCCGTTCTCGCATCAAGAAACCGTAGGCGGCGATACACAAGCTGATGTGGTGATGAAATCCCCGCCAGTTGCGCCCCTCGAAGTGGCCCAGACCGAACTCCTGTTTGAGTTCCTGATAGTCGCGCTCGATGCGCCAGCGCGCCTTGATGGTATCGACCAGTTTGCGCATCGAGGTGTCCGCTGGCAGCGTCGATAGCCAGTAGCGGGTCGGCAGCGCTTCGCCCTCCGGCCACTCGATGATCAGCCATTCCTCCGCACGCGGACAATCGCGATGGGCAGCACGTACCTGCACCCGGGCGAAACGCGAGGACAACGGCGCAGCGGAGCCCTCTCGCCATGTCACCTTCCGGTAACTGTTGGTCGGCAAGGCAAGCGCCAGTGCCGCCGCCGAAATCGGTTGATGATGGGCATCGCGCACCAGCGTGTGGCGCGCTTTCCCGCGAGTGCCAGGCGTTGGATCAGGCACCGGCTGATGATCGCCCCACCACAGCGTCGTTGCGGGCCGCACACCCATCGCATAGGTCAGCCCCTGTGCGGTCAACCAGTCGCGTAGGGCAGTTTCATCCCCATACGCGGCGTCAGCGAGTACCGTGCCGAACGCAATACCCGCCTTCAGGGCATCGGCAATCAGGGTGCGGGCAATCTCGTTCTTGGTCTGAAAGCCAATCGTCTCGGGTACGCCAACATCTTCGCAGCGTGGTCGATCATCTGTCCATTCGCGGGGCAAGTAGAGGCGACAGCCAATCGGTAAGCTCCCCGCGTCATTGGCCACCGACACGCTGACCGCCACCCGGCAATTGGCGGTTTTACCCAACTGCCCACAGTATTGATGCGCGACGCCAACCGAATGAACACCTTTCTTGGCAAAGCCGGTGTCGTCAATAATCAGAACACTGGCGCCACCGTGCGCTCGGGCCAGTGTCGGCAACACCTCTGCGGCTACCGCTGTGAGCAGGGCGGCATCGCTCCAGTCAGATTGCGCGACCAAGTGGTGCATGGACTGATGTGCAGAGCGCACATCTTCGGGATGTACGCGCGCGGCCATTGGCTCGACACTCTTGCGGGCACCGGGGAGCATCAGTCCTTGTAGATACCAGCGTGTTGGCGTGCTGCGATCACTGTGCGCCAGTGCCTTCACTATCTCGTCGCAGTACGCCTCGAACCGTGACTCAAGACTCTTTGCCATCAGCGCCTCCGGTAAAAACGATCCGTCAGCATACCATTATTTAATAACACAGTAGTACTAGCAGCCTGTCGGACTTGAAGGGAATCGGCTACAAAATGACCCGACCGGTGCATATTTCCCCGTTTTTCGTCGCCAATAGAACACCTATTGGCTAGAAAACCGTGAAAATCTGCCCTCGGCCAGCTCATTTCTCGCTGCGATTCTTCAAGTCCGACAGGCTGCTTGGTCCGGTGCGTCCTCTCAAGTGCGCGCCTCGTGAATTGTCGCCCCAGATGCTGCAAGAAGCAGATTTCTCGCGTTGCTCGAAATGACAATTGCTGTGCTAGCGAAACGTAATGACCTGCGCCGACACCGGCTCCACGAATTCCTCTGCATCAAACGCCTTGTCACCCTCAGCATTTGCACTGCCGTCGGCTTTCACACCAGCGAAATCGAACAGCTTGCGGTCAAGCAGATGCGACGGAGCCACATTCTGGATCGAGCGGAAAATGCTCTCGATGCGGCCCGGAAATTTCTTGTCCCAATCTCGCAGTAGGAGCTTGACCTGCTGACGCTGCAGATTGTCCTGAGAGCCGCATAAATCGCAAGGAATGATCGGAAACTGCATGTAGTCCGCATACGCTTCCAGATCGGCTTCCTCGACATAGGCTAGCGGACGGATGACAACGTGTTTGCCGTCGTCTGAAACCAGCTTGGGCGGCATTGATTTCAGTTTGCCGCCAAAGAACATATTCAGAAACAGCGTGTTGATGATGTCATCGCGATGATGTCCCAGCGCAATCTTGGTGGCGCCGATTTCGGAAGCCACACGGTAAATCACGCCGCGCCGCAGCCGCGAACAAAGCGAACACATCGTTTTGCCCTCGGGGATCACGCGCTTGACGGTGGAATAGGTGTCTTGCTCTTCAATCCGGAAGGGCACACCCAGTCCCTGCAAATAGTCGGGAAGAATGTGCGCCGGATAGCCCGGGTGCTTCTGGTCCAGGTTGAAGGCGAACAACTCGAAGGGCACGGGCGATTTTTCGCGCAGCTTCATCAACACATCGAGCATGCCGTAGCTGTCTTTGCCACCGGACAGGCACACCATCACCTTGTCGCCTTCCTCGACCATCTTGAAGTCGACGATGGCCTGGCCCATCAGGCGGCACAACCGCTTTTCGAGCTTGTGCGTCTCGCGCTCGATCTTCAGGTCTCGGGGGGCGGGGGTGGGATGCGGCTCGATCCAGAGGGCGCTCATGGGGTGATTGTCTCATTCGGGTGCTCACACCCTCAGCTTGTC
>JAYVPF010000317.1:0-12868 GCA_043757535.1 Burkholderiales bacterium | reverse complement strand
CAACGGGTTGGCGCTGCCGTAGGTGCCGACCGAGCGCGGCCAGTTCGCGGCGAGCCGCTCGGCCTTGCCGCTTTTGTGGTCGATGAGCATCAGGCGCGCGTGTTTGCTCGGCGCGACGGTGGGGATGGCGCAGACGATCATCTGTGTCCCGCTGTGCGAGTACACGGGTGAGGCGAGCCACATTTCACCGAGATCGACGGTGCGCGTTTTGCGAGTTTTGATAGTGAGCAGCGTCAGCGTGGCGGGGTCGGTCAGGCGCGTGACGTCCTTCGGCTGCACCCAGGCGATCTCTTTGCCGTCGGGCGAAATGGCGTAATCGTTCGCGCCCGGATCGCCCTGACTCAGCGACCACGGCTTGCCTGCAAACAGGTCCTTCGCCTTGCCGCTGTTGACGTTAATTTCAAAAATGTGTGGCCGCTTGCCGTCGCAAATCCAGCTGTCCCAATGGCGATAGTTGTCAACCTCGACCACCTTCGCCTGAACCTTTGATTCCTTAAGTTCTTTCGCGCGCTTCGCTTGCTGCGCATCGTTCTTTAAATCGGGCCATACCCACGATATAGCTGCGACGTGTTTGCTGTCGGGGAACCAGCGAATGCCTTCGACACCGTTGGCGAGCGTGGTCACGCGTCGAGCTTCGCCGCCGTCGGGGGCGATCACGTAAAGCTGCGGCTCCGTATCCGCGCTCTTGCCCTCGCCGCGTTTCGCGCAGAAGGCGATCAGCTTGCCATCGGGCGACCATAGCGGCGCGGTGTTCTTCTTTCCGGCGCTGGTAAGTTGCTTGCGGGTTTTGCCGTCGGTGGAATAGAGCCAGAGCTGCGTCGCACTCTCGTTGGTTTCCATCGAGTAGGTCGATTGATCGACCACGACCCACTGGCCATCCGGCGAGAGGCTCGGCGTACCGAGTCGCTCGCATCGCCAGAGGTGCTCGACGGTGAGGTGCATTGCTTTCATTGTTGGGTTCCTGCCTTTGCTGTCTATGCGCGTTTCGATGCGCAATCGTATCGTGTTGTTGCGTGCGGTGGTAGCTTAGCGACGAATCAAGGCGTGTTTGACGTAGACGATCTCGCACGCACCTGCGCCAGAGTCGTCGCGCGTGAGGGAGGTTTTAAGGATCCATCCGCCGTCGCTCTGCGCGTCTACCAGGTCGCCTTCGATGGCAACGACGTCGCCTACCCGCGCGGCAGTCAACACTTTCTTGACGGCGGAGTCGGCGGGAATCAAATGCATGTTGGCCGATGAACGAATGATTTCTTCATGCGGCGCGGGCGCTTCGCCCGAGTAGCCCCAGAAGTAAAAGCGACCCCTTTGAGAGATGCGCAGGCGTTCGATCAGCGCGGTGTCGGACATCGGCCCCCAGCCCATCGCGAAATCAACGGGAATGAGTTTGGCTCCGGCGTCGATGTAATAGTTTTCTTTGGCCAGGACGCGCGCTTCCGCTGAGAATTCTGCGCGCGGTGTCAGCATGAAATTGCCGCGACGAAATGGAACGCCGGTCGCGATGGTGCGCTGGCGGGGTTCGCTGGGGGCGATCTGCCCCGGCGGGTGATGGCGATCACGATGCACGTAGCCGTGGTACGCACCCCAGCCGGAGACGAGTACGAGTGCGACAAGCAGTAGGCGCATGGCGTGGCGTTTTGGTGCCGGTCGCGTAGTCCGTCTACATCGCGCCTTCAAACATTTGCACATCGACGATGGCACCCGGCTCTACGCCGCCGACGTCGGTTGCGAGCACCACGAAACAGTTGGCCTGAGTCATCGACGAAAGAATGCCTGAACCCTGATCACCAGTGGTTTTGACTTCAACGCCGTTGGCGGTGATCGTGAGCACGCCGCGCTGGAACTCGGTTCGGCCCGGCATTTTTTTAATCTTGTTCATGAGCGTTGCTTTCACCGTCGGCGGCAGCGCGTAGTCGGTACGGCCTTGCAGCGTAGCTAAGGCGGAGCGAACGAATTGGTAGAAGGTGACCATCACTGCGACCGGGTTGCCCGGAAGACCGAAGAAATGCGCGCCGCCGACTTTGCCGTACGCCATCGGACGACCCGGCTTCATCGCGATTTTCCAGAACAGGACTTCGCCCAATTCATTGAGCATCTGCTTGATGAAATCGGCCTCACCGACGCTAACACCGCCGCTGGTGATGACGACATCGGCATCGGCCGATGCGCGCTGAAACGCAGTGCGAATGGCTTCGGGTGAATCTACAAAATTGCCTAGATCAATGGGCTCACAGCCTGCGTGCTCGAGCATGCCGTAGATCGTGTAACGGTTGCTGTCGTAAATCTCCCCGGGTCCTAGCGGTGAACCGATGCCCTTGAGTTCATCGCCAGTTGAAAAGAACGCGACGCGCAGTTTTCGATAGACGGAAACTTCGCTGATACCAAGGCTCGCGATGAGGCCTAGCGCGGCAGGGCCGAAGAGTGAACCTTTTTTGAGAGCAGTCGCACCGATCTTCAAATCTTCGCCACGAAACCGGCGGTTCTGGCCTGGTTTCAAATCGTTCGGAATATGAATACCTGCGTCGTCTTCTGTGACGCGCTCCTGCATCGCCACGGTGTCGCAACCTGGAGCCATCACCGCCCCGGTAAAGATACGGACACATTCGTCTTTGCCGACCGAGCCGAGATACGGCTTGCCTGCGTAGCTAATGCCGACGCGTGTCATCGTTGTCACACCGCCAGAGCCTGCGACCGTCTCAGGGTGAACGAAAGATAGGGTGTCGGTGTGCCGATACGCCCAACCATCCATCGCGGAGTTGTCATGCCCCGGCACATCGAGTGGTGAGATGATGTCCTCGGCTAACACGCGGCCAAGCGCCGCGCGAATGTGAACGCGCTCGGTCGTGGTGATCGGCGTGAGCACTTTGCTGATGAAGTCGCGCGCCTTGTCGACGGGCATCGAATTCGGGTCGTAGTCGTCGGCGCAAGAGAGTTCACGGAGGGTGGCGGTCATGGTGTGTCGGTGTTGCGGATTGAAGGGAAGAGTTTAGTCGTTCATTGTGGTGCCGAAGTTAATGGGGTCGCGCCACAACTCGAAGCGCCGCAGGGAGCATGCACACCTTCAGGGTCGTTGCCTCGCCGATGTATTCCCCGTCTACAGCGAGTGGCACGGCTGGCTGCGCGTCGATCTGCATTTCCTGGAATGTTGATGTGTGAATGCGCGCATCGGGCAAGTGGCGTCCAAGTAGCAGTTTTGGCAACATGACGAGTGTGCTCAGGCGCGTAAATCGGCCAGCGACAATCAAGTCCAGCAGACCGTCGTTGATCGACGCCTGTGGCGATATGCGGATGCCGCTGCCGAATGTGGGCGTGTTGAGGGCAGATGCAAACAAGGCGAGTCCGGCGCGCAGTGGCCTACCTTCCGAGTGAACAGTGAGGTTCCACATGCGAAACTCGGCTAACTCGCGCAACGTGGCAAGCAGGTAGCGCGGCAAACCCCGCAGCCAGCGCGGGCCGTTAAGCGCGCGCAGTGCGACCGCTGAGTCGAACCCCGAGGTGCAGCACGCGAGAAAGGGCACGGTGCGATCATCGAATTCCACCTGTCCCATGTCCATGTGCGAGACGGGTGAGGTGATGGCGAGCAGCAAAGCTTGCTGCCACGTGAGTTTGTACAGGCCGAGCGCGCGGGCGATATCGTTGCCGCTACCCAGCGGCACGATAGCCACCTCACGCTCAGTGCCCAGCAGCGCAGGAAGCATGTGGTTCACCGTGCCGTCACCGCCTATGAGCACGATGCGTGCATTGGGTTCGGTGTCGCCTATGAGCGCTTGTGCCGCCTGAATGGATTCGGTCACGACGAATCGCACACCAGGATAATCGGCGCGAATGCGCGCTCGAATGTCAGGCTCAAAACGCAGGGCGCGGCCACCGCCAGCGTTTGGATTGAGAAGTACCAGAATAGAACTCATGGCGCGCGAGTATAGGTGCGTGCGGCTAGCATTGCGTTAACCCATCAACAGGAGCACCGCCATGATTCTCGAAGTCGCCGATATTCATATTCCGCCCGGCAAGCAAGCTGAATTTGACGAAGCTATCCAGCGGGGGCTTGCCACGGTGATCTCGAAGGCGGAAGGCTTTCGCGGTTTCAAGGTCAACAAGGGGATTGAATCACCCGAGCGTTATCTGTTGATGATTTATTGGGAGACGCTGGAGGATCACACGGTGGCGTTTCGTCAGGGGCCGTTGTTCCCGCAATGGCGTGCCATTGTCGGGCCGTATTTTGCGCAGCCGCCAGTGGTGGAGCACTTCAACTTGCTAGCGAAATCAGTTTAGTAAACGCAATCGATCAGGCGGTTCGTTCGGTTTGACGGAGCGCTAACGCTGCGCGCAACCCGCCCGATGCGTCGTCCACGTCAAGCGTGAACATGGCACCCATGAGTTCGGCATAGCGCGTAACGATGGCGAGGCCCAGACCAGCTCCGCCCTGCGTACGCTCGCTGCCCTGACCACGCGCCCAGCGCTGTTGTAGCTTTTTCGCGAGATCAGGCGCGAGGCCCGGACCGTTGTCGACTACCGAGAAGATGATGCGACGCGCATCCGCGTCCGCTTCAGCGCGCACGTTGATTGAAATGCGCGGAATGACGCCTTCGCTCGGCACTCCATACGCCAGAGCGTTGTTCAGCAGATTGGTCAGGCAGCCTTTGAGCATGCTCTCGCTACCCATAACGCTCACCGGATGATCGAGACCCGAGACCGTGAGTTCAACCTTGCTGCCGCCACTTTGCCGCAACCGCTGCAACATGTCGGTCACACAGTCTTCAACGACGTCGTTGAGGCTGATTTGGGTCAGCGCCATCTGCTCGCGCGCTTCGTCGGCCAGGGCCAGCGCCAGCAGTTGATCAATCAAATGACTGGCGCGAACTTCGCTTTTTGCGATGGCCTCCAATTGCTCGCGCAGAGCAGCAGGGTCGCTTTGCCGCAACCCGTATTGAGCAAGCGCGCGAATGCCCGCCAGTGGATTGCGCAATTCGTGCGCGACATTACCCGTAAATTCTCGCTGCGCCTGAATGCTTTGCTGGATGCGGGCTAGCAGCGCATTTGCCGCGTCGGTGAGCTGGGCTACGTCGCGCGAGGAGGCTGCGGCTGGAATAGCGGAAAGGTCGGTCGTATCACGCCGCTGAAGTGCCAGACGCAAGCGGTTTAGCGGCGCGAGATCGCGCCCGATGGCGACCAGCAGCCACGCTGCCAGCGCGACCAGCAACAGCACCTGCGGCACGACGGAATACAGCAACAGACGCTCAATTAATGCGCTGCGCGATCCGGTTGTTTGGGCAACGATGGTTGTCCATGGCTTGGCATCGGTCGGAGCCAGCGTGACGGTGCGTACCGGCGAGCCAAGATGCACGCTGTCCGCGAACGCGTACCGCGTAGCAGTGCGTGGCGTGTCGCTGACGATCACATTCTCCGTGATGACAGCGGCAGTCAATCCGTTGTGGCCCGCCACCAGACTGCCGTTGCGGCGTTGCACTGCGAAAAAAACTTTCTCGGATTGGTCGAACAGCAGTGATGCCAACTCACGGGGCGACAGGTCCAGCGTCGGTTCGCCGCTTTGCAATCGCACCTGCGCTGAGAGTGCAAACGCGTCGTCCAGCAAGGCGCGGTCAAACGCTTTCAGTGTGAAGTAGTAAGCGAGGCCGACCGTGGTTGCCGTGCCCAAACACCACATCACGAACAGCGGTGTCAGTACATGTTGCAGCAGCCGTTGTCGAAGTGTTACCAGCGCGGCGGAGCTATCGCTCATGCATCGATTTCAAGCAGATAACCGAGCCCGCGCAGCGTCTTGATCGTGGCACCGCTGCCCTGCAATTTTCGGCGTAGCCGGGAGATGAACGCCTCAAGCGCGTTGTCGCCCAATGCATCATCGAAGCCCGAGAGTTTGTCCGACAGCACCCGTTTGCTGACCACCCGACCGGGTCGTGATGTGAGCTCCCACAGCACTTCGAATTCACGCGCTGGTAAATCGAGTGGTGTGTCGCCGACATAGAAGCGTCGGGCCGTTCGATCAAGCGCCAGACGACCGACTTCAATGCGATCAGTACCACCTTGCGAGCGACGTACGAGCGCGCGCAGTCGTGCCTCCAGCTCAGCTAATTCGAACGGTTTGCCCACATAATCGTCGGCTCCGGCGTCGAGTCCGGCGATGCGCTCCTCGGTTCGATCGCGGGCGGTTAACACCAGCACCGGCGTTGTATTGCCGCGACGACGTATTTCCTTGAGCGTGGTCAGTCCCGAACCGTCGGGCAAATTGAGATCAAGCACTACCGCGTCATAGGGCTGCACTAGCAAAAAAGAATCTGCCTCGGCACGAGTCGCTGCCGCGTCAATGCGGTGACCCGCGTCGGTCAGACTACGTGACAGCACGTTACGCAAAACCGCATCATCTTCGACGATCAAAAAACGCATAGGTGGCGACGCTCTAAAAAAGTCAGGTAAGGGTCAGGCCCACTGCGGGATACTTAGCAGCAAGAGGTACACATGATAAACACTAAAACCGCGCTGACGAGGATGTCACGGCGTTCGTTGAACACCAGCGCTGCCATTTCGACCGTTGCAGTCGCCACACTTGCAGTCGTGGTGTGCACCGCGTTCGCATCCGCTGCTTCTGCGCAAGCTCCTATCACGTTGCGGGATGTGTTGCGCGCGGTCAACGACAGCGCCGAGGTACGTCTGGCCCGTCAGGCTCAGGCCGGTGCCGAGGCCGACGTGTTGTCCGCCGATCATGCGCCATTGCCCGTGCTTTCATCGAAACTGTCGCAAATTGATTTGCAAAACGGATTGGGCGCAGGGGATTGGCTGGGCCGCAAGCGTATCGACAAGGCAGTCGGGATCGACTGGACGTATGAACGGGGCGACAAGCGCCTGCATCGCACCAGCGCTGCCAAAAGTCTGGTGGCGGCAACAGCAGCCGAGATTCAGGAAACGCAATTGCAGCAAATGCTGGCGGGGCAGGCTGCGTACTTTGACTGGCTCGCGGCGCGTGAGCGTGTGCAGATGGCCACCCTGATGGAGGCGGCCAGTCGCGAAAGCGTTAACGCCGCGCAGACGCGACTGAAGGCGGGCGACCTGTCGCAGCAAGACGTATCGCGCATTGAGATTGATGCGGCGCGGGTCGGCGTCGACAAAAGTACTGCGCAACTTGACCTTGCGAGGGCGGTGATCGCGCTTGCACAAATCACCCGCCGCAACGACGTCGTTGCTGCCTCCGCGGGGCTAGTGGAGTGGCCTGCCGCGACTGACTACATGCTGCCTTCGGCTCTTGGTGATGAGGCCGCGACCTCGCTCATCGCCACGCGTGGTGACGTGCAGGCCTCGCGCGAGCGCGTCGCGGCAGCCATGTCCGCGCTGGATGGCGCTTACGCGTTGCAAAAAGTCGATCCGACGTGGGGGATTTCGTTTGATCATTATCCGGGTACATCGACGCGGCTGATCGAACTTCGCGTGCAGATTCCATTGACGTGGGGTTATCGGTACCAGGGCGAAGCAGCACGTGCACAGTCTGATTTGAAGCAGGCAGAACTGACCGTGGAGCGCGTGTTGCGAGACGCACGTACCGAGCTCGCACGCTTGCGTGAGGAAGCGCTCTCGATGGAGCGGCGGACAACCAGTTTCGACAAGGACATCGTGCCGCGCGCTTCGCAGGTCGCGAGTCAGGCGGAGTTCGCTTACAAGCGAGGCGCATTGTCTTTGACCGATCTGCTTGATGCGCGACGTACGCTTCGCACGACGCAGCTGGATGCGCTCGCGGCGCGCGCCGACCTCGCCAAGGCGCGCACCGCGCTGATGCTCCGTACGGACCCGCAGCGTTTGTTGCGCTAGGTCTATCTCCAATTCTTGATTGATCGCCCCATGGCTTACCTGACCACACACTGCATCGTCCGCGTCGCATGCGCTGCTTCGGCGTTGATTCTCGCCGCCTGTTCCGAGCCCGCGCCGACGCCGCCGGAAGCCACCAGCGCGGTGTTGCAGGGCAACCAGTTGCGCTACGCTGCTGGCAATCCACAACTCGCGCTGCTGACGGTGGTTGATGTGAAACCGTCTACGGCTGTGGCGATTGACTTGCCTGCACGCCTAACGTGGAACGAGTCGCGGACGCAACGAATTTTTCCAGCCTTCGCCGGGCGCGTTACCGCCATTCGTGCGGACGTTGGGCAAGCGGTAAAAGCGGGCGCAGTGCTTGCGCAAATGGCGTCGCCTGACTTTGGGCAGGCTCAGGCGGATGCGGCACGCGCCTCAGTTGACGCGCAGTTAACGCAAAAAAGTCTGGCGCGGCAAAAAGAACTGCTGGCTGCCGGCGTGATCGCACGGAAGGATTTTGAACAGGCGGAAGCGGATGCAGCGCGCGCGCAGACCGAGGTGGCGCGCGCGCAAGCGCGGACCAAGCTCTATGGCGGCGCTGGTGGCGTTAATCAGCAATTGGGGCTGGTGAGTTCCATTGGTGGCATCGTCGTTGAACGCAATTTGAATCCCGGTCAGGAATTGCGGCCTGATCAATCGGGCGTGGGTGTGCCTGCGCCGTTCGTTGTGTCCGATCCCACCTCGCTGTGGGTGCAGATCGATGCGCGTGAACGGGATGTGGGCAGCCTCAAAATTGGCTCCCAGTTCGAGCTGATTGTGCCAACGCTTCCGAACGAAAAATTTATCGGCAAAGTGTTAACCAGCAGCGACGCAATTGACCCCACGACGCGCACGATCAAAGTACGCGGCGAAGTCGCTAACCCGGATCGTCGGTTGAAGGCTGAAATGCTCGCCAGCGCGCGGCTTGAGCGGCATCTTGGTGGTGGTTTATTAATTCCGGCCTCAGCCGTTGTGCTACGCGGCGCGCAACACACCGTATATGTGCAAACTTCACCCAGTATTTTCGAGCCTCGCGAGGTGCGCATCAGCTACCAGGACAGCAAACAAGCGGTGGTTGCAAGAGGCCTTGAAGCGGGCGACAAAGTAGTGAGCGAAAACGTGTTGCTTCTGGAACGCCAATTCGCTTTATCTCGAGAATCTGGCAGCGGCAAAGAGTTGGCAGACGACACATCTACCAAGCCGATAAAATCATCAGTCGACTCGAAGGGGCAGAGTAAAGCGTTGCCTGAGGCATCTCAGTCACCTGCAAAAAAGTAGAGTAGAGCGGAAATCACCATGAAGCGACTCGTTACGCTCGCGCTAACTCAGCCCGTGCTTATCATACTAGCTACCTTGCTTTTCGTGTTTTCTGGCGTTATCGCGTTTAAGAATCTCTCGGTCGAGGCGTTTCCTGATGTGACCGATACGCAAGTCACTATCATCGCACTCTATCCGGGGCGCGCTGCGGAAGAGGTAGAAAAACAGGTTAGCTTGCCTATCGAAGTTGCCGTGTCGGGGCTGCCAAACGCGATTCGCGTCTCTTCGCATACGCAGTTCGGCCTCTCCTACACCATCATCACTTACGATGACAAGGCTGAGGTTTTTCAAGCGCGGCAGCAGGTGACCGAGCGCTTGCGCGGCATTGACTTACCAACCGGCGTCGATGCGACCATCGCGCCGAATGCGACACCGGTCGGTGAAATCATGCGCTATCGCCTGCGCGGTGACGGCTACTCAACGACCGACATCAGAACTGTCGAGGATTGGGTGGTCGAGCGGGGGCTTCGACAGGTTCCAGGTGTCGCCGATGTAGTGGCGATGGGGGGGGCAATCAAGCAGTACGAAGTGCAACCCGATCTCGACAAGTTGCGCGCCTACAAATTGACTTTCCAGAATCTACTTGACGCTTTGGGACGCGGCAACTCCAATGCGGGCGGCAGCTACGTATCGCAAGGCGCACAACAGCTCACCATTCGAGGTATTGGTTTGTTGCGATCAGTGGACGACGTCGGACAAATTGTCCTTTCCTCGCGAGGCGGTACCCCCATTCTTATCCGTGACGTTGCACAAGTGGCGATAGGCGCGGTGCCAAGACTGGGTGTCGTGGGACAGGATCAGGATGACGATGTTGTGACGGGAATAGTCATCATGCGCAAAGGTGAAAATCCGAGCGAGGTGCTCAAAGGCGTCAAGGCGAAGATTGCCGGGCTAAACGCCAAAGGCTTGCCCTCGGGGATGCAAATCGTGCCGTTCTATGATCGTACCTGGCTAATGGGAAAAACGCTCTCGACAGTATTTCGAAATCTGGTGGAAGGCGCATTGCTGGTTTCCATCGTGTTGTACTTGTTCCTATCCAACGTCCGCGCAAGCCTGGCTGTGGCGGTAGTCATTCCACTCGCACTGCTGTCGACCTTTCTTGGTTTGAAGATAATGGGCGTACCCGCGAATCTGCTCTCGTTGGGGGCTATGGACTTTGGCATCATCGTTGATGGTGCCGTGATCGTTATTGAGAATATCCTCTCACGCCTCGCGCAGCGAGGCGAGGGTATGAGCACCGATGAGCGCCGCTCAGTCATTATTGATGCCACCAACGAAGTTGGGCGGCCAACGCTTTTCTCGATGCTCATCATCATCGCAGCGCACATCCCCATTTTTGCGTTACAGCGTCACGAAGGGCGCATATTCCAACCGATGGCGCTTTCGATCAGCACTGCACTCGTCGGATCACTGATTTTCTCGTTGACTCTGGTGCCGCTACTCGCGTTCTGGATGCTCAGAAAAAAAGTGCCACACCACGACAATCGCCTGGTTGCGCTCTGCAAACGAAGCTATGCACCTGTGCTGAATTGGGCACTTGAAAATCGCAAGAAAGTGGTCGCAATTGGTCTAGCATCATTTGCGCTCGCGATTTTGAGCGCCAGCAGATTGGGATCTGAGTTCTTACCCGAACTGGACGAAGGCACTATTTGGGTGAACGTGCAATTGCCTTCCACGGTGTCCACCAACGAGGCTATTCGTATCATGGCCGAAGCCCGAAAGGCGCTGCACAAAGTGCCTGAGGTTGTGACCGTGGTGTCGAAAGCAGGTCAGCCGGAGGACGGGACGGATCCGAAGACGATTAGTCAGGGCGAGATGTTCGTTGATCTCAAACCTGCTGAACAATGGCGCAAGGGCTATACCAAAGAGCAATTGCTGATGGAGATGAATCAGGCGGTGTCTGCTATTCCGAGCCTTGAACCCAGTTTCTCGCAGCCCATTCGCGACAACGTGCTGGAATCTATTTCGCAGATAAAGGGCCAGATCGTTATCAAAATAGCGGGCGATGATCTCACCGAAATGAAAGTTACAGCGCAGGCTATCGAGCGCGAAATAAAACAGGTGCAGGGCGTATTCCGAGCCGAAATTGATCGCGCTGGCGACGTGCAGCAGTTACTTATCGAGATTGATCGAGCTCGCGCTGCGCGCGCTGGGCTCAACGTCGGGGATGTTCAGGACGTCGTCGAAGCGGCTCTCGCAGGAAAGGCTGCGACACAGCTGTGGGAGGGGGAGCGCAAATTTGCGGTATCGGTTCGTTTGCCTGAAGCGCAGCGTGCTCCAGCGAGTCTTGCTGCCATTCCCATAGCAACGGCGGACGGTGGCTACGTCACATTGGGTGCTGTGACCAATATCCGAGAAGCCACTGGCGCGATGGATATTGCGCGCGAGGCCGGTCGTCGAACCATGGCTATTGGTATATTCATTCAAGGGCGTGACATGGGCTCGGTAGTTGCCGATATGCAGGCCAGAATTGCACAAAACGTAAAACTGCCGTCAGATCAAACTATCAGTTGGTCCGGTGAATTCGAGAATCAAGAGCGTGCGATGAAGCGGCTAGCGATTGTCGTTCCAATATCGGTGCTGCTGATCTTTGTCCTACTGTTTAACGCCTTTGGCTCATTCAAACGGGCCGCACTCATCATCGTCAACGTACCGCTCGCTCTTGTGGGCGGTTTCGTGGCGCTTTGGATTCTGTCAATTCCTCTTTCCGTTTCAGCGGCCATCGGCTTTATCGCGCTGTCGGGGCAAGCGGTACTCAATGGCGTGGTCATGGTTTCTGTTTTTCAGCAACTTGAGGCAGCGGGCAAGTCGGTGACCGACGCCGTACGTGAAGGCTCGATTGCTCGCTTGCGTACGGTGTTGATGACCGCGTTGTTAGCGGCGCTGGGCCTACTGCCGATGGCGTTGTCCCACGATATCGGTGCGGAGACTCAGCGACCGCTGGCCATCGTCGTAATTGGTGGCTTGTTTACTGCGACCTTACTAACACTCGTGGTTTTGCCAGCACTTTATATTTCCTGGTTCTCGGGAAAACCCGCTGACCGCTCATAAGACGTTAAAACGGGGCCGATGCCCAAGATTTCAATTTTGCACGTACTTTACACAACATTGCGGTGATGATTGAGCCTCACATCGCCTAGCCGATAGGGACGTAGGCGCGTAGCTCGCGAACATCCCTTGTGGCTACGATGTTGATCCAAGTCAATGATGTGGCCGAAACAGGCGGTATCGCTTTGAGCGTTATGCGTAACTGTGGCTGCGAATTTCCGGTCTCCTCGTGACCAATCTACTGCGTGCGCCGCCGCACGTCTCGATGTGCACACTGCGATCAAGGTGTTTAAGTTGCGTCGGACGTGCGCATCGCGAGCGCGTTGCATGAGCCCACAACCGGTGCGAACCGTGGCACCAGTAACATGATGGTCACACTTAATGCATTTGATCCGTATGCGGGAAAGACTCGATGAAGCGACTCATCAATTTTGCGTTAACGCAGCCGCTGTTCATCGTGCTCGGTACGGTGCTGTTCGTATTGTCTGGCGTCACGGCGTTCCAGAACCTTTCAGTCGAAGCCTTTCCTGACGTCACCGACACTCAGGTCACGATCATTGCGCTGTATCCCGGCCGTGCAGCCGAAGAGGTTGAGAAACAGGTGACGCTACCGATTGAGGTCGCGATATCGGGCCTGCCGAATGCGCTGCGCGTGTTCTCACACACACAGTTT
>JAYVPF010000316.1:0-12898 GCA_043757535.1 Burkholderiales bacterium | reverse complement strand
GGCAGCGCAAAGTGTGTCCAGCACGGGCGGCAGTCAGCCGCACAGTAACTTTCAGCCGTATTTGTGTCTGGATTTCATCATTTCGCTGTTCGGGATTTTCCCGTCGCAAACCTAATCGGAGGAATCATCATGGCAGATCCATTTGTTGCAGAAGTCCGCATTTTCCCGTTCAATTTCCCGCCCAAGGGCTGGGCGTTTTGCAACGGGCAGCTACTTCCTCTCTCACAGAATACGGCGTTGTTTTCCCTGTTGGGTACGACCTACGGTGGTGACGGCAAATCAAACTTCGCCCTGCCCAACATGCAAGGCAATGCGCCAATGCATCCCGGTCAGGGGCCCGGTTTGTCGTTGCACGATTTGGGTGAGCAGGGCGGATCGGAGACGGTGACGCTACTGCAAACCGAAATGCCCGCGCACAGTCATGCGCTAATGGCGAACACGACCGCAGCGACCAAGTCGCTGGCGACCGGGAACAGCTTTGCGAAGGGCGCCTCGATGACGCCTTATCTGG
The DNA here is from genome assembly GCA_043757535.1 of Burkholderiales bacterium. Lineage (GTDB taxonomy): Bacteria > Pseudomonadota > Gammaproteobacteria > Burkholderiales > Casimicrobiaceae > Casimicrobium. Next base: position 12,387 of record JAYVPF010000316.1, on the reverse strand, counting down.
CACCCGCAGGCGCGCCGTTGGTTGCAATGGCCAATCAGGCCATTACGCCAATCGGTGGCAGTCAACCGCACAACAATATGATGCCGTACCTGACGATGAATTTTTGTATTGCGTTGCAGGGCGTGTTTCCGCCGCGAGGGTGAGACAAGCGTAATTTGTAGGGTGGGCAGCCTCTGCCCACCGTCGTAGCAGTAGTAGTAGTTGCGCATGAGGTGGGCAAGGGGTGCCCACCCAACGGGTTGTAAGAAAGATTAGATAGAAGATGGACAGACGAGGGTTTTTGTCGGTAACGGCAACGACGGCTGCGGGGGTAGCCGTGGCCGGTGCGGGATCGACGTGGATGAATGCTTCCGGTTTGGCGGTAACGTCGGACGTGCAAAAAGGCGGTGGTCGGGCATTGATCGCGGAGCCAGTGACGGCGCATGATCTGGGCGGATCATTGCCGTTTGCGCTGGCACGATTTGCGGAGGGCGGACTGCTGCCGATGGCCACGAGCGGTGTCAAAGTGCTGTCGCCTCTGCGTGACGTGCAGTTTCATGGCTTCGCTGTGGGTCGGGGTGCGGGCGCGCTGGCAGCCGACGAGTTGCGCGTGGTCGCGGCACACGTCGCGCTGGACGGCACCGTCGCGCGGCATGACCTGTGGTCGCACGCGCCACAGCGCCTCGGCGGCACCAGCCCTTCGGTGTTGTTCACGGCACATGATGATGCGTTTTCCGGGTTCGAGGTGACGCATGTGTCGTCTGCGGGCAAACGCAGTTCTGCGTTGTTCAGTTTTATGGCGAGTGGCAGGGGTCCGCAGCTCAAGCCCGGCATTTACGTGATCGCAGGCCCAAGTGCAGCGACCGGCCTCGCGCCTGAGCTGGGACGCTACGCCTACAGTGGTGACGTGCGTGCGCCAGTGCGGGAATCGACGGCACTGGGTCTCGATTTTTCGTACCTAAGTTTTGCCGTACACGGCGAGTGGGTTTGACCGACGCGTCGGCACCCTCCCGTAGGATGGGCACCCCGTGCCCACGCGCAGCGTTGGATTCAGATTTGGCGGGCAGAGGCTGCCCACCCTACACGCTCAACGCCGCATTGTCCGAGGCGCTTCCCGAACTGCGATTGACCATTCGTGCGGAGACAGCGGCGGACATGGATTTCTCGGCTTCGCTCTATGCGCTGACGCGCGAGGCGGAGCTCTCGGCGGTCGACTGGGCGACGGCTGTAAAGCAATCCTTCTGTCGCCAGCAATTTGATGCGCAGCATGCGCATTACCGCCAGCACTACCCGCTCGCGCAATTGCTGCTGATTGAGCGCGATGGTGCGCCAGTGGGTCGCCTCTACTTTGAGCAGACAACCTACGAGTTGCGCCTGATGGAAATCACGCTGCTTGTCGAAGCCCGCAATCTTGGCATTGGCGGCGCGCTCAGTGGCGCGCTGTTGCGGCATGCGCACGCGTGCGGCTTGGCAATGGGGCTTCACGTCGAGCCGTTCAACCCGGCACGGCGACTCTATGTGCGGCAGGGTTTTCGTGAGGTGGAGGAGCGCGGGATGTACCTGTATATGCGCTCTGAACCGCCATCCGCCTTGCCCACTAATTGAAGATCACTTCGTAAGCCACCGAGTCGGTCGTGGCGCTCACGGGCACCGCGAAAAACTCGAATTCCTCGCCACCAGGCAACACGCTGCTGCGCATGCCTTGCGTGCGCGCATCGCTGGCGGGTGCGCTCAGGTAGATGTTGAACGGCTGATCGCTGCGCAGCGAATGGGCGTCGCGGCGCTTGACGCTGGTCACTCGCCAGGGCTCTGTGCCAAGCGCTGTGGTGACGGTGATGTCCTGACCGACGAGGGATTCAAACAATTCTGCGGTGGCGTTAAACATGAGCGGGTGGAGCGCGTTTGATAGGTGAGCTATTTCATCACGTTGCATGGGCGCACGCCAGCGTGAATCGCCTATGCTTTGACCATGAATATCGTCTTTGATTTTGGCAATGTGTTGTTCGAGTGGAACCCGGTGCGCCTGATTGATGAGCACTTTGCGCAGGCCTCAACCTCGCCCGCGACCTCAGCGGCTTTGGCTGACAGGCTCATCAATCATCAGGATTGGCTGGACTTTGATCTGGGCCTGTTAGACGCGGCCACCGTCGCCGAGCGCAGTGCTGCGCGGCTGTCGCTGGATCCTGCTCTTTTGCACTCGTTTGTCGAGCGCATCCCTCAGGTGCTACCGACTATTGATCCAACGATTGCGCTGTTCAATCAACTGGCCGATGCAGTGTCTACCGACGGTGCGCACCGATTGCTTTATCTGTCGAACATGCCCGCGTCGTTCGCGCCTGTGCTGGAGGCGCGCTGCCCTTGGATCGCGCGCTTTGAAGGGGGACTATTTTCCGGGCGGGTTAACCTCGCCAAGCCGGATGCAGCGATCTACGCGCTCGCCGAACGCGACTTGAATTTGATTCCCGGTGAAACACTGTTTCTCGATGACTCGCCCCAAAACGTGGATGCAGCGAGGGCGAGAGGCTGGTCGGCGGAAATGATCACCAGCCCGCAGTGCGCCCACGACGCCCTGATGAAGCATGGCGTGTTGCGTTGAAAGTGTGTGCTGCCTGTTCTTGTGGGAGCGGTTCTACCGCGACTTCGGTGGTCAGGCGATTCGTGGTAAATCCGCTGCCATAGAAGCATTGGCTTTGATCTGAAATGACGGTTATACCGGGGCTGAAGCCGTAAATCAATGAAAGTCGAGTATTGCGCTATTCATGATTTAGCCCCCGATTAAACGCCATTACAGAAAAAAGCTGTAACCAGAAATTAGTGAATTCCACCCGAGCGAATGACACCCACCGCCAACCCCTCAATCGCAAAATCATTCACCTGCGGATCGACCACAATCGGGCTTAAGTGGTCATTCTCGGGCAGCAGTTCAATTGCGTTACCTTTGCGCTTCAATCGCTTCACCGTCACCTCGTTATCGATGCGGGCGACGACCACCTGACCCGAACGCGCCTCAGTCGTTTTATGCACGGCGAGCAGGTCACCATCCAGGATGCCGATGTTGATCATCGAATCCCCCTTCACCTTAAGCAGGTAGTCTGCTCTTGGCGAAAACAGCGTCGGATCGACCTTGTGCCGCGACTTGATATTTTCCTCAGCCAAAATGGGTGAGCCCGCCGCCACCCGCCCGATCAACGGTAAACCCGGTAGCCCCGACTGCTTTAACTGAATGCCGCGCGACGCGCCGGGCAGGATGTCCAGAATGCCCTTACGCTCCAGCGCACGCAGATGCTCCTCAGCCGCGTTGGCGGACTTGAAGCCCAGCTGGGTGGCGATCTCGGCGCGGGTCGGCGGAAAGCCGCAACGCTCCATAAAGTCCTGAATCAGGGCAAGGATTTCAGCTTGGCGGGCGGTCAAAGGGCGCATCGGTCTCTCCAATTAATTTAAACATTGCGCTTGACTCGAAAACTGTTTTCTTGTACAGTGCGCATCTATACAGTGAATTCTATCCAGTGCTGTGAATAAATGCAAGGGGTAGCGTTCAGAGACAGTCAACCGCCCGATTCGTTTTGCCGAACACATTTCGGCCGCCTGCGAGGCACCTTTCCTAAAGCGGTCGCTCAATTTAGGAATGCGCAGGTGGTCAAAACCCAGATCCACAACCACATGTTGTGAAACCTACAATCAAAGGACTTTCAAAATGAGCAAAGAACTCCCCATGGATGACCGCAAAAAAGCGCTCGCTGCCGCGCTCGCACAAATCGAGAAACAGTTCGGCAAAGGCTCCATCATGAAGATGGGCGAGGGCAACCTCGAACTCGACATCATCCCGGTGTCCTCAGGCTCGCTGGGCCTCGACATAGCGCTCGGAATCGGCGGCTTGCCGCGTGGTCGTGTCGTCGAAATTTACGGCCCGGAATCATCGGGCAAGACCACACTGTGTTTGAGCGTAGTGGCCGAGGTGCAAAAACTGGGCGGTGTCGCCGCCTACATCGACGCGGAAAACGCGCTCGACCCGATCTATGCCGCCAAGCTCGGTGTGAATGTGCCCGACTTGCTCATCAGCCAGCCGGACACCGGCGAGCAGGGCCTCGAAATCGCCGATATGCTGGTTCGTTCAGGCGGTGTGGACATTGTCGTCATCGACTCTGTCGCAGCGCTCGTGCCTAAAGCTGAGATAGAAGGCGAAATGGGCGATCAGCTCCCCGGCCTGCAGGCCCGCCTGATGAGCCAGGCGCTGCGCAAACTCACCGGCAACATCAAGCGCACCAATACGCTTGTCATCTTCATCAACCAGATCCGCATGAAGATCGGCGTCATGTTTGGCAGCCCGGAGACGACCACAGGCGGTAATGCGCTCAAGTTCTACGCCTCGGTGCGGCTGGACATTCGCCGTATCGGCGCGATCAAAAAAGGCGACGAAATCGTCGGCAACGAAACCCGCGTTAAAGTCGTCAAAAATAAAGTCGCCCCGCCGTTTAAAGAAGCCTTGTTCGACATCATGTACGGTCAGGGCATCTCGCGTCACGGCGAAATCATCGACATGGGCGTCGAGCACGGCTTCATCGAAAAATCCGGCGCGTGGTACAGCTGCAACGGCAATCGCATCGGTCAAGGCCGTGATAACTCGCGCGAATACCTCCGCGAAAACCCAGCGCTGTCGAAAGAGATTGAAGACAAGATTCGCGCGAAGGTCGGCATCACCATTGGTGGTGCGGTGTCGAAGGATGAAGGCTCACCCGACGAGTAATGCTTGGGGCTACTGCGCGGGCGCATTGCGGCGTTGCTTCCGGTCTCGCGTACATGAAGTACGCGTCGCCCGAAAGCGCCTTGCACCGCATCCCGCTCGCTACGCCCGCTAGTGAACGCCATGTTTGGACGTCGCTGAATCTTATCTCCCCTGCGGGGGAGGATTAAGGTGAGAGGCCCGGTGGAATAGTCGTAAACCCGACCAACGGGAGTTCACAGATGTACGTCCTCTACGGACGCGATGGCGCCGGCTCCGCCGCAATCGAAGTCGCACTGGAACGCTTAAGCCCCGCCAAAGTCAAAGAAGTCAAAGTCAATGTCGTGAGTACATTCACACCTGAGCGAAGGAGACGATATGCAACTCGCATTCACCTTTCCGAGACAGTCGGCAAACCTGCCTGGATCAGGCAAAGCGTTCGATAATCCGCGAATGTCGAACGACGAAAAGCCGGATCCCGCCAACGCAGCAGCCGAGGCGGCGGCCGCAGGTAAGCTCCGCAACAAAGCCTTGCGCCTTTTGACTACGCGTGAGCATTCGCGCGAGGAGTTGATGCGCAAACTTGCGCAAGCCAAGGCCCGCCGGGCCAGAAACGAAGCGAGAACACCCGCGCCCGCGAAGGACGACATCGCGCGCTTGATTGATGATCTGGCCGCGCAAGGCTGGCAATCCGATGATCGTTACGCCGAAGCCATCGTGCGTCGCCTCACCGGCCAAGCCAGCCGTCGTTTCATCGAAGACAAACTGGCGCAAACAGGCATTAAAAAAGACGTGGCGCAACGCGCGCTCGAAGCGCTGGAACAAGACGAAAATGAAGTCGCCAAGGCACTCTGGGAGCGTCGCTACGGAAACGTTCCGTCGGACGACAAGGAGCGACAAAAGCAGATTCGTTTTTTGCTAAGCCGGGGATTTCACTTGGGCGACGCATTCAAAATTGTTCCGCGCATCCCTTTCCCAACGCCCGCTGCGTTGGCATCAGAAGCGGCAAACGCGGATGGCGCGCCAACTGCAACTGAGCCCGCAGTGCAAGACTCCCAGCGCTCGCCGCGCACAGGCATGCAACGCAGTGCCTGGGGTAGCAAGACCGGCAACAAGGGTGGCGGCAGCGGTTCAAGCTTCGGTCGTGGCGGCAAAAAAAGCAAAGCGAGCAGCACGAGCACCAGCAGCAAGATTTTTCGCCGCATGCCGGACTGATCTAAAAATCGCGCGGTGCCAGATGGCCCCACTGACCAAGGCGCAGCCAATTTGCCGCTGTAGGAGCGGCTCTGCCGCGACCGCGCTCGAATCCATCGCCAAGGTCGCGGCGCAGCCGCTTCTACAAAAAACTCGCGCAACCGTTTGTCTGCAACCGTAGCGCAGATTGTCAATTCATCGCGCTTCTTGTCGCGCTGTCGCTAGGCACTGCGCTCCGTCGCGTGTCTTCGCACGTTCACGCAAACCGTCGCGTTTGTCGCTAAGCTTCGCTTGTTCGCGTCATCATCTACGTTGTTCGCAATGCCTGAGCCCGTTAGCCGCAAGAGAAGCCAATATGTCTGCCTCACAATTCCCGACCCTCACCAGCACCCCATCGACCAAGCACTGCACCAATTGCAGTACGCTGATGTCGATCTATAGCCTGCCGGGCCACTACAACCAGAACGTTGAAATCGATGTCTGCCACGACTGCAACGCGATCTGGTTTGACCAGTGGGAGAGCTCGCAGCTCTCACCCGATGGCACCGTCGCGCTGTTCCAGCTCATCAACGAGCGTGGCGGCACATCAAGCACGGCGGCGAGTAAATTCGGCGAAGGCCTACGTTGCGTGACATGCGGCACTGGCATGCGGCTCACCAATGACCGCGTCAAGAACACGCGATTCGCGTATCAGTCCTGCCCCAAAGGTCACGGACGACTGACCACTTTCTACAACTTCTTAGCCGAGAAGCAATTTGTTCGCGAGCTGACTCAACTCGAGCGCTCAAAGCTCGCCGCCACCGTGCAGCAAATCAAATGCTCCGGCTGCGGCGCATCGGTCAATATTGGCAAAACAGACGCCTGCGAATACTGTCGCGCGCCGGTCTCGGTGTTTGACCGTGAGGCCGCAAAAACTGCAATCGATCACTACCTGAAAGAACGCCAGCAGCAGGTGCCGCAACAGGCGCAGACCTCGAGCGGGTCAGCCGCTAATTACAACTATGGGACGGGCTACGACTCGTCCGATCTCGCCGCCGACATTCTCTTCGCGCTCGGGCGCGTTGCCGTGCGCGGCCTCGGCAGTGGTGGTGCGCGCGCCGTGCCGGCGGTACTCGGTGCGGGCGCGGGCAGCGCGATGGCCGATGCTGGATCGACGGCGAGCGGTGGCTTGCTTGATTCCATTCACAACAATCCGATCGCTGCCGTTCCGACCGCCACCGATGCGTTGTTCGGCAGCGGACTCGGCAATGCTTTCACCACGGAGGCCGCATCGGGGCTCGGCTCATCGCTTTTGTCAGGTGCTGGGTCAGCGAACGGTTCCGGCTTGCTCGATAGCACCGGCGATTTGTTGCAACCTTCGCAGCCGTTGCAATCAGCGACCGAAGCGCTGTTTGGCGGCGCATCCGACGCATCGAGTGTGGCCCGCGACAGCGGCGGCGGTTTCATGAATGAACTCGGCAATTTGTTCTCGAGCAATTCGTCATCAGGCATCGTCGACGCCACCGGCAATGTCTTGTCCGACGTGGGCGGTAGCGCGCTTGAAAGCGTCAGCAGTGGCGCGCTCGACGTGGCGGGCGACGTCGCGTCAGCGGCAGGTGACGGTCTCGTCGATCTGGTTTCAGATGGGCTGGGCAGTTTGCTGGGATCGCTGTTTGATTGACGCCGCGAAGATAGATGAGCACCATCAGCTTTTTCATAAAAGCACAGCTGAATAGGGGCTGCATCGAAATTAAGCGGAAAGTCGAAAAGCAATGTTTTGGCGGTTTAGCCCCAATAAAATGGTCATTTCAGCGAAAAGTTGATACGCTAAATTTAAGTGGCGTCGTAAGCGTTTTAGGGTGGGCACGGCCCGCCTCGAAGTTCCCGCGAAGCACTGAAATTTGTGGCTAACGCCAGCTCATCATTAGGCGGGCAGTGCCCGCCCTACGAATTTTGCTAACTCGTGAATTTACTCCGCCCGAATATTGCGCTTCTTTACGAGCGCGCCCCAACGCGTCACTTCCGCCGCGAGCAGCGCGCCAAATTCTTCGGGCGTGCCGACCGCGGGCGACAGGCCGTCTGAGGCCATGCCCGCTTCCATGCCACTGGCGTTAAGTGAGTCATTGATCGCTGCGTTGAGCTTTAGCTGAATGTCGCGCGGCAAGCCTTTTGGCGCGACCACGCCGTGCCAGTTGGTGACCGAATAATTGGGGTATCCGCTCTCGATCACCGTGGGCACATCAGGCAGCGCCGCCAAGCGCTTTGGCGTGCTCACTGCGAGCGCTTTGAGCTGCCCAGATTTCACAAACGGCAAGGTTGACGCGACGGTGCCAAACACCAACTGCGTGTTGCCGGAAATGGTGTCGGTCAGCGCGGGCGACGTGCCTTTGTACGCGGCATGCACGATGTCGACGCCCGCAACGTCGAGAAAATATTCGGTCACCAGATGGGTGATGCTGCCGTTGCCCGCAGAGGCGTAGGTGAGTTTGGTCGGCTCTTTTTTTGCGTATTCAACCAGCGCTTTCAAATGGTTCACCGGCAGTTTTGGGTTCACCGCGATGATGAATGGCCCGCGCGCCAGTTGCGCAATCGGCGTCATGTCTTTGATCGAATCGAACGACACTTTGTACACCGCCGGATTGACCGTGTAGCTCGCGGCCGCGAGCAACAACGTGTAGCCGTCAGCAGGCGCACGCAGCGCCAACTCTGCGCCCACATTGCCACCGGCACCGGGCTTGTTGTCAACGATGACGGGCTGCCCAAGCTTCTCAGTCAAGCGCTGCGATAACAATCGCGCAATGAAATCCGAGCCGCCGCCCGGTGCGAACGGCACGATAATTTTTACCGGTTTGTTCGGGTAGGGGTTGGTTTGGGCCGACACATGTGTCGCCAACGCGGCGAGTAACGCGAGCACGCAGAGCCGAATATTTGTGATGTGCATGAATGGTTCTCCTCGAACAAATGTGATCAAGCTAAGCGCTAGGCAGTGTAGGAGCGGCTCTGCCGCGACCCGACGTGACTGACTGCCCCGATCGCGCCTGCCGTGGCTGGTCGCGGCAGAGCCGTTCCTACAATCGTCGCCCCATCTCGCGCACCGCTTCATAGCGAAAGCACGTCGTCAAATGATCGTTGACCATGCCGCACGCTTGCATATGTGCGTACACAATCGTGGAGCCGACAAACTTGAAACCTGCCTTCAACAGAGCTTTTGACAAGGCATCGGACTGCGCTGTCGTGGCCTTCACATCGGCTTTGCATTTGAGCGCGTTTTGTTTCGGTTTGCCGTCCACATATTTCCAGAAAAAATCGCTGAGCGCCAACTCAGGTCGCGCTGCGCTTTCGCGTAATTTCAGCAGCGCTTGCGCGTTGCTCACCGCTGCGCGAATCTTTAACTGGTTGCGAATGATGCCTGCGTCGAGCAACAGTTTTTGAATCTTCGCTTCTTTGTAGCGCGTGATTTTTTCAACATCAAAACCATCGAAGGCCTTGCGATAATTTTCACGTTTCGCAAGCACCGTCTGCCACGACAACCCGGCCTGCGCGCCTTCCAAAATGAGCATCTCGAACATTTTGTGTTCGTCGAAACAGGGTACGCCCCATTCTTCGTCGTGATATTTTTCGTAGAAATCGGGGACGCCCGTAGCCCAGAAGCACCGATTCATTGGATTCATTCTTTCTTTAATCATGCTCTCGGCAAATTGCGCCGCGCAAAAAAACTGCCCGACAGAATCCCGCCGCCAACAATCAAAAACAGCGGCAACATGCCGGTGCTCGCCGAGAGCATGCCGAACACGAGCGGCATCGTCCACTGACTGGTCGAGATCATCGTCATGCGCATGCCGTTCACCTCGCCGATTCGACCTGCGGGCGCGGCATCATGCAGCAGCGACAGGATGATCGGCTGGCTCGCACCAAGGCCCAGGCCAATCACGAACGACAGCGCGAGCATCAGCGAATAATTATGGGCAAATGCAAATGCCAGAAAAGTGACGCCCGAGAGCGTCATCGCCGCGATCATCACGCCGCGTTCGCCGAGGCGTTTGGTGAGCGCGGTCATGAAAAATCGCACAACAAACACCGCGACAGCGAACAGCGAGAGCACGGAGCCGATCTGCGTCGCCGTGAGACCCAATTCGCTGCCGAGCACCGGCACCATGAAGATGTACAAATCCCAGCCGACGGTGATGAAGGCGGCCGTGATTAGCGTGTTGCGCAGCACGGGCATTGCGAACAGTTCTCGCGCGCCGCCGTCGGCCACATCCTCCCGTGGCGGTGCTGCGGGTAGCTTCAATAGCCGCGAAGAGAGCGCAACGGCAGAAATCACAGGAAGCGCCGCAAGCACGCCGAACGCAGCGCGATAGCCCACGTGATCAATCATCAGGCCCGCAATCAGCGGCCCGAGAAAGCTCGAAATCGAGAAACCCATCGACATCACGCTGAAAGCTCGCACTCTGTTCGCGCGACCGCCATACAGGCCCACTGCATACTGCGACGACGCGGCAATCGCCATCCAGCCGATGCCGATGGCGCAGGCGCAAAGGGCGAGGATACCGAGCATCGGCTCAATGGCGGCGACGGCGCCACCGAGCGCAGTGAGCACACAGCCGAACACCAGCGGTCGTCGCAGTGGAACGCGATCAACGTGTCGACCGACGCGAATCGCAACGAACGCGGGCACGATATTGAACATGGCGGTCAGCAAGCCGACCCACAGCGCGCCGCCGCCCGCCTTGATCGCCGCGAGCGAAGTCGTGATGCGAATGCCGTTGAACGCGGTGTGCGCGATGATCAGCAGCAATACCAGCAGGTAGAGCTCGCGGGGGAGGGTGGAGGGTGAGGGGGGCTTATCGTTCAAGATCAGTATTATCTCGCGCGGTGCCTATTCGCGGTGCCGTGCTCCCCTCCCCCCGCGTGGGGGAGGGGCTGGGGGAGAGGGGGCGGTGGCGCTCACGTCAAGGGGGATTTCGCAATCGACCGCCCCCTCTCCCCAACCCTCTCCCACCAGGGGAGAGGGGGTAAAACCAATACCCGTCACCGCATTGGCTTTGCGCTGAAACCGCCACTGCACTGGGGCTTAATCGAGAAATGGCAAATAGTCGATAATAACCAAAAATCACAGTTATCCCCCGTGAAGGCTGGATTACACGTAAAAGTTGATTGCCTTGTTGCATCGATGCGCGCTATGCCGAATTGGCAATCGGGCAACGCCGCGATATCCTGTTTATCCCCTTAAAATCAGCGGGTTCGCGTGCCTTTGCGCGACGTTTGCACCGCTGCATCACAACCCACAGATCACCATGAAACTCTCTGTTATCCGGGAAAAGTTCTTAAACTTCTTCGAATCCAAGGGCCACACGCGCGTTGCCTCGTCCCCGCTGTTCATCGCAGCCGATCCGACGCTCATGTTCGTGAACTCCGGCATGGTGCAGTTCAAGGACGTGTTTACCGGGGCCGACAAGCGCGCCTACAGCCGCGCCACCAGCTCGCAACGCAGCGTGCGCGCGGGCGGCAAGCACAACGATCTCGAAAACGTGGGCTACACAGCGCGCCATCACACGTTCTTCGAGATGCTTGGCAACTTCTCGTTTGGCGATTATTTCAAGCGCGACGCGATCAAGTACGCATGGGAATTGCTGACGGTTGTTTACGGCCTGCCGAAGGAAAAACTGCTGGTGACCGTCTATGCCGATGACGACGAAGCGTTCGCCATCTGGCGCGATGAAATCGGCGTCCCCGAGGAGCGCATCGTGCGCATCGGCGACAACAAGGGCTCTCGTTACGCCTCCGACAATTTCTGGATGATGGGCGACATTGGCCCGTGCGGCCCGTGCTCGGAAATTTTCTACGACCATGGCGAGCACATCCCCGGCGGCCCACCCGGCTCGCCCGGCGAAGACGGCGATCGCTTCATCGAAATCTGGAACCTCGTGTTCATGCAGTTCAACCGCGAGGCCAAGGATGGCCCGATGTTGCCCCTGCCGAAGCCCTCAATTGACACTGGCATGGGCATCGAGCGCCTCGCCGCCATCTTGCAGCATGTGCACTCGAACTACGAGATTGATTTGTTCGTCGCGCTCATCGACGCCGCGTCGCGTGAAACGGGTTGCACCGATCTTGCGAACCCAAGCCTGCGCGTGATCGCCGATCACATTCGTGCGTGCTCATTCCTGATCACCGATGGCGTGATTCCAAGTAACGAAGGCCGCGGCTACGTGTTGCGCCGAATCATCCGCCGCGCACTGCGTCACGGCTACAAACTGGGCCAGACTAAACCGTTTTTCTACAGGATGGTCGCTGATCTTGACGGGCAAATGGGTGAGGCGTATCCGGAGCTGCGCGCCGCGGCGGGCCGTGTTGCGGAGACGTTGCAGGCGGAGGAAATTCGCTTTGGCGAGACGCTTGTTAACGGGATGGCAATTCTTGAAAAAGCTTTATCCGACGGATCGAAAACGCTCGACGGCGCAGTCGCCTTCCAGCTCTACGACACCTTCGGTTTCCCGCTTGATCTCACCGCT
>JAYVPF010000315.1:0-12953 GCA_043757535.1 Burkholderiales bacterium | reverse complement strand
CTCACGGTCGCGGCGCTGGAAACTGAACACCACCGGATAGCCCGCAACGATAGGCGCTGCGAGCAAGTCCACGAGCGGCGGACGGCGCGACAAATCATTAAGCGGATCAACCGTTAGGCGACGATTCAACGCCTGCAAACGCGGCTCATTCACCCAATCGGGAAAGCTCTCGGCCATGCGTTCGCTGAGCCACGCGCGCTGCGCGGGCGCGTCGCTGGCACGCAAAAGCGTGTACGCGCCGATGGCAAATTCACGCGGCGTTTTTATCTTGGGCAGCACGTCGTGGATCAGCGCTGCGGCGTCCTTGGCGTAAAGCGTATGCGCCGTGCTGAGCAGACCGCGCTGATACGCTGGACTCTTCTCGTGCGACGCTGGCAGCAACGCTAACAAACGTTCGCGCACCAGCTCACGCTCAACGTTGAAGTGCGCGGCGGCCGACATTGCGCCGGGAATTTTTTCATCTGCTTCAGAGCCAGCCGGCAGTGCGAGCACGGCGCGAAGGTTGGCGATTTCGGTCTCGTAAACAGCGCGCTCGCCCGCGTGCGAAGTCAGTGCAGCATTCATTGCGGCAGGACGCAACGCTGCCAGCTCAGGCACCGTGCGTCGCACTGCAGCGCCCGCATCCACGCTACGCGGCGGCGTCGCACAACCCGAGAGGATTACGATGAAAAATAGTGCGACGAAACTGATTGATTTTGTGTGCATGCAAGCCACCAAGTGCGGGAGGATTTGCCAATCAAGCATGGTAGCGTGAGCGCGACGCTCTGACCACGGAGTTGCCTGATTCTTGTAGAAGCGGCTCGCCGCGACCGAACGTGGCACAACGACCCAACTCATTCAAGCGACGGTGGTCGCGGCAAGGCGCTCCTACAAGAATCCAAGCGTTGCGAGTGACAACCGGGCCAACAGCTTTTTCGTGTATCGACGTTTTAATAGGGGCTACGTCACCATAATGGCAATAGTCGATAAATAGTCCTTTGGCCAAACAGCCCCTGTAAATTGGTCGTTTCGCGATAAAGCTGTATCTAATTTTTCGCTCGCACACTGCACCTCAAGACGCTGACGTTGGTATTCTTCGCGCCCTACTCTACCCCGATTTTTACCCATGAACGCCACCACGCTCGACCACAAAGCGACGCCGCGCGGCCGCTTCCCGCACATCAAACGGGCAGGCGATTTTTTGTTTGTTTCGGGCACCAGTTCACGGCGCAAAGACAACTCATTTGCGGGCGTTGAGGTCGACGCGCTCGGCGTCACTCAACTGGACATTCGCCAGCAAACTCGCGCGGCGATCGAGAATATTCGTGACATTTTGGCGACGGAAGGCGCGACGCTGGCCGACTGCGTCGAGATCACGAGCTATCTTGTCGACATGAATGATTTCGCGGGTTACAACGCAGTCTGGGCCGCGTATTTCGACGCGTCCGGCCCGACGCGCACGACGGTCGCCGTGCATCAACTGCCGCATCCGCATTTGCGGATTGAGATGAAGGCCGTTGCGTTTCACCCAAAAGCGAGCCCGAACGCGAAACCCAATGAATAGCACCATCGATTTCCCGAAATGGCTCGTCGACAACGCGCATCTGCTGAAGCCACCCGTCGGTAATCAGCAATTGTGGAAAAACACCGATCTCATCGTCACCGTAGTCGGCGGCCCGAACCAGCGCACTGATTTTCATGACGATCCGTACGAGGAATATTTCTGGCAGTTTCAGGGCAATGCGTTTCTCAACATCATGGATCGCGGCCAGCGTGATCGCATCGAACTCCAAGAAGGCACGATGTACCTGATGCCGCCGCACCTGCGCCACTCGCCGCAGCGCCCGGAGCCCGAGTCGCGCTGCCTCGTGATCGAGCGCTCACGGTTTCAGGGCATGGTCGACGGTTTTGAATGGTATTGCCTGAAATGCGATGGGCTGGTGCATCGCGTTGAAGTGCAATTGAAGAGCATCGTCGATGATTTGCCACCGCTGTTTAATGCGTTTTACGCGAGCGAGCAGTTGCGGACTTGCCCGCATTGTGGGGCACTGCATCCGGGTAAGGCGGCGTCAGTCGCTTGACTCGTCCCCTCGCCCACTTTTGAGAGAAGGCCGAAGGCGGGCGAAGGTGTTCGTAGTCCGCGCGAAGGGCAAACCTCCGTTCGTGGTGAGCGTGCTGAACCATGATCGCAGTGTCGTGATCTACTCGTGGGTCTTTAGGGCACCTCTAATAATTCATTTGTGGGGCGCATTGCGTTGTCAAAAAGTGACCAATGAGGGTGCTCGCGCCTTTGCCAAAAGCGCTCATGTAGCAGGGCGTACGCTCTGGTTGCTGCGCTCCGGGCTCCTAGCACGGCATCCCCAAAAAACGAATGATCAGAGGTGCCCTTTAAACAACGCGTGGTTCGGGCGCCAGCATGACACCAAATTTTTCCTGCACATCGGCCTGAACCGCCTGCGCCAGCGCCCAGATTTCAGCCCCGGTTGCGCAACCGCGATTGACGATCACGAGCGCGTGTTTGTCATGCACACCGGCTGCGCTCGCGGGTGACAAGCGACGGCCTTTCCAGCCCGCTTGCTCGATGAGCCAACCCGCCGCGATCTTGACGCCGCCCTTCATCGGATACTGCGGGAGGTCGGGGAATTTCGCTTTCAATTCACTCGCGGTTTGCGCGTCGAGCACCGGGTTTTTGAAGAAGCTTCCGGCGTTACCGATGACTGCGGGGTCGGGCAACTTGCTTGAGCGAATGGCGATCACAGCGCGCGATACGTCCATCGCGGTCGGTACGGAAACGCCCTGCCGTTGCAACTCATTCTTGACGTCGCCGTAGTCGATATATGGCGTGAAATTTCTCGACAATCGGAAGCGCACGCGCAGGATTACGAATTGATCGCGCTGACCGTCATGCATGCGCTTGAACACGCTGTCGCGATAGCCGAATTGACAATCGGCGTTGCGGAACTCGCGATGCTCTCCCGTACGGGTATCAATCGCGGTGACGCTTTCGAGCAACTCGCCCGTTTCAACGCCATACGCGCCGACGTTTTGCACCGGTGCCGCACCCACAAATCCGGGGATCAGCGACAGGTTTTCCAGCCCGCTCAAACCTTGCGCCAATGTCCACAATACAAACGCGTGCCACGGCTCACCGGCCATCGCCTCAACTAGCACCGTGTTGCCCTCGTCGAACACGATGCGCGCGCCGCGCAATGCGATTTGCAGCACCGGGGATTCGATGTCTCGCGTGAGTAATAAGTTGCTGCCGCCGCCGAGTAAAAAGGGGGGCGTGACGCGACCGTTGCGCGCGCACCAGTCCATAAGTGCGGTCTCGGTCGTGACCGTGGCAAATTGTCGCGCGGTCGCTGCAACACCAAACGTATTGAACGCGGCGAGCGGGAAGTCGCGAAGGAAGTGCACGCCGCCGCTACCTGCAGAAAGCAAGCACCGCTAAGGCGTCAGCCCCGCCGGAATGCCGTTCGGAAACGCCTTGGCCAGCTTCGCATTGATCTCTTCGATGCGATGCGGAGGGCTCGGGTGGGAGCTTTGAAATTCAGGGTTACGTGAACCGCCCGACGCCTTCTCAAGAATTTGCATGACGCGTATCATCGCACGCGGATCGTAGCCCGCTTCCGACATCAGCCGCAGGCCGAGCGCATCGGCCTCCAGCTCATCGTCGCGACCATATTTAAGCATCTGCATCTGACCCACCATCTGTGCGATCTGGGTGGCACCCATTGAGCCGGAGCCCATCGCGAACGCGCCAGTGAGTCCGTTGGTGAGGTTGTCCTTGGCGATGTGTTCCGCGCTGTGGCGTGCGAGCACGTGACCAACTTCATGACCGAGTACGCCTGCGAGCTGGCCTTCGGTTTCAAGCTTCGACAGCAGCGACATCGTGATGAAAACCTGACCTCCCGGTAGCGCAAATGCGTTGACGGTGCGCGGATCGGCCAGCGTGTGAAATTTAAATGGGTAGCCCGATTTCGCCGCCACCGATTGCGCCACGACCTTTGCCCCGACCTGTGACACCAGCGCACGGGCACGTGCGTCCTGTGACAAGCCGCCCATTTGCTGCGCCATCTGCGGTGCCGATTGCAGGCCCATCGCGACTTCGTCTTTTTGGCTCATACCGGCGATGTGCTGCTTCTCGCCGGTGATCTGATTCACCGAGGAGGAACCAAAATACGAGAACAGGGAAAACGCCGCGACCACGAGCGCGATGATGAGCTGAACTTTATTCATGAATAGTGCTCCTTACCGACGGTACATGGAGCGACGATCCCGCTCCATCGACTCATAAATTCCACCGCATAGCGCACCGAACAGCACATGCAGCCCCACCATGAACCAGCTGCGGTAGTGGAAGAACTCGGGGAAGAAGCGACTCATCGAGTAGGTGTTGATGGCGTAGAGCGCCAGACCAAACAGTCCACCTCCGATCAGGCCGACCCAGAATCCCCATCGATGCAGCGTGAACGAAATCAGAAACGCGAAAACGAGACCGAGCACCAGGTGCACGGCTCCGCCAACAATAAGCGCGGTATTGTTTGATGTGATTTCCGGATCAAGCGCGCCGCGCCCCAGAACAATCGTTGCCAGTAGACGTGGCAGCGCAAACGCACTGTCATGCAAAAACT
Organism: Burkholderiales bacterium; assembly: GCA_043757535.1. Taxonomy (GTDB): domain Bacteria; phylum Pseudomonadota; class Gammaproteobacteria; order Burkholderiales; family Casimicrobiaceae; genus Casimicrobium. Next base: position 8,340 of record JAYVPF010000315.1, on the reverse strand, counting down.
GCAATACACCCATCCCCACCAGCAAACTGATCATCGCAGCTATCAAACCAGCAATCGTGGCCGCGCGTTTGTCCATATAAGTCGACTCCTCGTAAAGTTCTTCGATATTTTTATTGCCACGATTGTAAGCTCGCACTCTGCCCGCACACTAATGGCTGTGCCCTTTTATCTACGGAGTGGAGTCATGGGATTTTTCGGAAAATCAACATCAATGGTGAACGCGTCGGACGCTTTGCCGGGACGCGTCGAGCCCATTACGGTATCGCGCAAACATTTTGCCAACGGCAACGACATCGTCGCGCCGTTCCCCGAGGCAATGCAGACGGCACAATTTGCGATGGGTTGCTTCTGGGGTGCCGAGCGCGAATTCTGGGAGCAAGCGGGCGTGTATTCGACAGCCGTCGGCTACGCTGGGGGCTTCACGCAGAACCCGACCTATCAGGAAACCTGTACCGGGCGCACCGGACACACCGAGATGGTGCTCGTCGTCTTTGACCCTGACGAGGTGAGCTACGCGCAATTGCTGAAAGTGTTCTGGGAAGCACACGACCCAACGCAGGGTATGCGCCAAGGCAATGACACGGGCAGCCAGTATCGCTCGGCGATTTATTGCTACTCGCCCGAGCAGCGCGCGGCGGTTGAAGCGACCAAGGCGCAGTTTCAGGCAGCGCTGACAGCGCGCGGTTTGGGCAAGATTACGACCGAAATTCTCGGCGGAAAGGCGGATGAAGCCACGCCGCATTTCTATTACGCGGAGGAATATCACCAGCAGTACTTGGCCAAAAATCCTGACGGGTATTGTGGGTTGGCGGGGACTGGGGCGGTGTGTCCGTCGCCGACTGGGGCGCGGGCAGCGGCTTAAGCGCGTCCTCGCAGGACGCGTATCTACGTAAAATCGCGCCCGCCTTGTAACGCGCGTCAAGCGCTGACGGTAGCATTTCGCTCATGAGCACCGAAAAATTCCGTATCGGCGTCGACCTCGGCGGCACAAAAATTGAAGCCGTGGCGCTGGCCGACGACGGTGCGATTGTTTGGCGTGAGCGGGTGCCCACGCCCAAGCTCACCGCTGATTCGATTTACGACGCCATCACCGGGCTTGTTGAACGCTGCGAAGCGACGCTCGGCGTAGCAGCGACCGTCGGTATAGGCACGCCGGGCTCACTGTCGCCCAAGACCGGGTTACTGCGTGGTTCGAACACGGTCATGCTAAATGGACAACCCGTCAAACAGGCACTCGAATCCCGGCTCAAGCGCGAGCTGCGAATGGCCAACGACGCCAATTGTTTTGCGCTGTCTGAAGCCGTTGACGGCGCAGGCAAAGCCGCGGAAATTGTCTTCGGCGTGATCCTCGGCACGGGCGTTGGCGGCGGCATCGTCATCAACGGGAAAATCGTCACCGGACTGCACGCGATTGGCGGCGAGTGGGGCCACAACCCATTGCCCTGGCCAGCCGCCGATGAGCTGCCGGGGCCGCGCTGTTACTGCGGCAAATTGGGCTGCATCGAAACGTGGCTCGCGGGCCCCGGCATCGCAGCGCATTTCGGCGATGCCAGCGCTACCACGAGCGAAATCGTCAAGCGCGCGGACGCTGGCGACGCGACAGCAGAGACCTATCTACAACGCGTAGAAGACCGTCTGGCGCGAGCGCTAGCGACCATCATCAACGTGCTTGACCCGGACGTCATCGTGCTCGGAGGCGGTGTGTCAAACGTTTCGCGGCTCTACGACACTGTGCCGAAACTGTTGCCAAGCTACGTGTTCAGCGAATTCGTAGAAACGAAAATTGCATCGAATGTGCACGGTGATTCGAGCGGCGTGCGCGGCGCGGCTTGGCTTTGGTAGCACTTTTTCGGGACCGATTCGACCCATGGCTTTTTGCTGAAGTCACCATTCTACGAGTGCTCATTGCGGATATCCTCAAATATCGACTTCAGCCTTAATAAGCCATTAGCCCCGATTAAATAAGGCATTCAGTGAAAAGCTGATGCCTAAAAAAATCGCTAATGCCTGTCGCTCTTGGCCATCGCCAGCAAACGATCAAGCTCGGCCGTGTGATGCACCAGATTTGACTTGTGCCAGCGGCCGATCACGTACATGAAGCCTGCAACCAGCAAACCGAACAGCGCGACTGATACGTTGATCGACAACTCAAGGCTGGTCATCAGTGTGTAGAAACCACCGAGCGCCAGAATCGCCGCCTGCTCGTTGAAGTTTTGCACGGCAATTGAGCGGCCCGCGCCCATGAGCATATGACCGCGATGCTGCAACAGCGCGTTCATCGGCACCACTAAATAACCACCAATCGCGCCCAGAAAAATCAGGAATGGCACGGCGATCCACAGGTGGTGAATGAAGATCATGCAGGCCACTGCCACGCCCATTCCAATGCCGAGCGGAATCACGTTGGTCGCGCGGTCAAGCGAGGCTTTCATCGACGCAAACACCGCGCCCGCCGCCGTGCCGAAACCGACGACGCCGACCAGCGTGGTCGCCTCGGTGACGCTGTACGACATCGCCGCTGCCGCCCACGCGATCACAATGACTTTCAGGTTGCCCGCCGCGCCCCAGAACAGCGTGGTCGTCGCGAGCGAAATCTGGCCCAGTTTGTCGCGCCACAAGCGCGTATTGCAATGCCAGAAATCCGGCAGCAAGTGCGTCGCGGTCGGGATCGGCTGCATGGCCACGCCCGTATGCGGAATGCGCAGATTGAATGCGGCGGCGACGATGTATACGCCGATCATGCAGGCAATCGCGGCCTCAGGTGCGGTCGCAATATCAAAGTCCGTCAGCGGAAAATCAAGATCGAGCAACCAGTCGCCTACCTTTGGCCCGACCAGCACGCCGCCGAGCACATTGCCCATGATGATTGAGAGAATGGTCAGGCCCTCAATCCAGCCATTGGCCTTGACCAGTTGCGAAGGCGGCAAAAGCTCGGTCAGGATGCCGTATTTCGCGGGGGAATAGGCGGCAGCACCCAGCCCGACCACCGCGTAGGAAAGCAGCGGGTGGGTGCCGAACAAGAGCAGCAAACAGCCCGCCACTTTGATGAGGTTCGACACGAACATCACGCGCCCTTTTGGGAAGCGATCAGCGAACGCCCCGACAAACGGCGCCAGTACGACATAGAAAAAAGCGAACAATGGCACCAGCGCCGCGCCCTGCCAACTCGGCGCGCCGTCGTAGCGAAGCAATTGATACGCCGCCACGAAGAGCGCGTTGTCAGCAAGCGAGCTGAAAAACTGCGCCGCCATGATCGTGTAAAAACCGCGCTGCATGCGCTACTCAACTCCTTTTTTTGATTGATCTGTTGCGCGAGTTCCCCCTCAGAAACCACACAGCCTGCAGCGCGTTTATTTTCGCGATACAAGCCTTCGATCAATCTCGAGTCGGAGAGTAGCATAGGCTTTGATATCGCTTCATGACTCAAAGACATGCCCAGACCTCTCGTAGCGACCATTGATCGCGCCGCACTCGCGCACAACCTGTCGCTAGTGCAACAATTGACGCGTGGTGCGCGCACTTGGGCTGTGGTCAAGGCCGACGCCTACGGTCACGGTATTGCCGCAGCCATGCAAGCCTTTGCCGCCGCCGACGGCCTCGCGCTGATCGAAATTGAAAACGCCATTCGCCTGCGTGAACTCGGCTGGAAAAAACCGATCCTTTTGCTCGAAGGCTGCTACGCTGCGCTCGACTGGCATGCCGCCGCTGAGCATCGACTGAGTTGCGTGATTCATAGCGACGAGCAATTAAGCGAATTCGAAGCTACGCCGCTCGCCCGCACGCTCGACATCTACCTCAAATTCAACACCGGCATGAACCGGCTCGGCTTTCGCATCGAGCGCGCGCGCGATCTCGCCACCCGCGTCACGCTGAATCCTGGCGTCGGCGAAATCACGTTGATGACGCACTTCGCCTGCGCCGATGAGCGCGATGGCCATCTTGAGCAATTGCGCGCGTTTAACGAAGCGACGGTGGGGTTGCCGTTCGCCCGATCAGTCGCGAACTCGGCGGCCTGCTTTGACTTTGATCGCGTAGTTTCCAACGCCGCAGCGAACGACGCATCGGGCGCGAGCCTTGACTCCGTGCGGCCCGGCATCATGCTCTACGGCGCAACACCGTTCTCACATGCCTCTCGCACCGCCGCTTCGCTCAAGCTCAAACCGGCGATGTCGCTCACCAGCGAAATCATCGGCGTGCAGTCAATAAAAGCGGGCGAACGGGTTGGCTATGGCGCAACCTATACCGCCAGCAGGAACGAGCGCGTCGCGGTGATCGCCTGCGGCTACGCTGACGGCTATCCGAGGGCGGCGGGCACCGGCACGCCAATACTCGTGGCTGGACAACGCACCCGCGTCGTTGGCCGTGTTTCCATGGACAAAATCACGGTCGACGTCACCGACATCGAACTCGCGCGCGTCGGCACGCCAGTCGAGCTGTGGGGGACGCAGTTACCGGTGGACGAGGTCGCGGCGGCGGCGGGAACGATTGGCTACGCGCTTTTGACGGCGGTTGCGCCTCGGGTTTCGCGACACGTGCTCTGACACTACCCGAGCAATCGGCTGGATTTGTCAACGCCCGCTACAATCTGCGCGTTTAAGCGGTACACCATGACTGGCGGTGTTTTGCCGCACCCATTGCCGTCGGGCAAAATCAAAATTAAGCCAGTTTGAATCGCCACCACCGGTATGCCGGAAATTCCACGGAGAAACACTCACACCATGAACAAAATCTACGCACTGCTCGCAGCATTCCTGCTCGCTGGCTCGGCATTCGCTGCCGTCAACATCAACACCGCAACCCAGTCTGAACTCGAAGCGCTACCAGAAGTCGGCCCAGCCCGCGCCAAGGCGATCATCGACTACCGCACCAAAAATGGTCCGTTTAAAACGGGTGAAGACCTCAAAAAGGTTGACGGCGTCGGAGACAAAAACTTTTTGGAAATGAAGGACAAGATTTCGACGTCTGGCCCGACCAAGATCGACTGGAAAACGGAGCCGAAGAAAGACGCACCAAAGGCCGATGCTGGCAAGATGGCCGCTCCCGCTGCCGCTGCTGGCCCCGCTGCCGCACCGAAAGCTGATGCGGGCAAAATGGCCGCCCCTGCCGCCGCTGCGGCTGCACCTGGCGCGCCAAAAGCTGCTGCTGCTGCCGCTGCTCCTGCTGCTGCACCGAAAGCCGCTGACAAGCCAATGACCAAAGAAGAAAAAGCCGCCGCTGAAAAAGCCAAAAAAGAAGCTGACAAGAAAGCCAAGGCCGAAGAAAAAGCCAAGAAGGCCGCTGATAAGAAAGCCAAAGCTGACGAAGACAAAGCCAAAAAAGAAGCCGACGCTAAAGCGAAGAAAGAAGCCGAAGCCAAGAAAAAGGCTGACGCAGCTAAAGCTAAAGAGGCTCCTGCGAAGAAAGACGCGCCTACAGCGGAAGCTCCTAAAGCTGAAGCCAAAAAAGACGACACTCCGAAGAAGCCCTAAGCTCGATCAGCTGTCCCGTAAAAACCCCGCTTCGGCGGGGTTTTTCTTTGCTGCGGGATAATCGAAATCATCGTCATTCTCGCCGCAGGCGGGAATCCAGAATGTGACTACCTGCAGCAAACTGATGAGCACCATTTACCCCACCTTCGACTCCACCATCGGCAACACGCCGCTCGTTCGCCTGCAACGCCTGCCAGCCCTGCATGGAGTGCCGGAAAGCACCGTCATCCTCGGTAAGCTGGAAGGCAACAACCCAGCAGGCAGCGTGAAAGACCGCCCCGCGTATTCGATGATCGTTGAGGCCGAAAAACGCGGCACCATCAAACCGGGCGACACATTGATCGAAGCGACCTCAGGCAACACCGGAATCGCGCTCGCGATGGTCGCCGCCATGCGCGGCTACAAGATGCTGCTGATCATGTCGGAGAGTCAATCGGTCGAGCGACGCCAGGCGATGAAGGCTTACGGCGCGGAGCTGGTGCTGGTGTCGAGCGAAAGAGGCATCGAGGGCGCGCGCGATCTTGCGGTAGAGATGGAACAACAAGGCAAAGGCCGCGTGCTCGATCAATTCGCCAACCCGGACAATCCACTCGCGCACTACACTGGCACCGGCCCGGAAATCTGGCGGCAGACGAACGGCAAGATCACTCATTTCGTCAGCGCCATGGGCACCACCGGCACCATCACCGGCATCTCGAATTACCTCAAAGAACAGAACGAGAAGATCGTGATCGTCGGCGCGCAGCCCACCGATGGATCAAGCATTGCTGGTATTCGCAAATGGCCCGATGCTTATCGTCCCGCCATCTTCAAACAAGCCCGCGTTGATCAGGTGGAGGAAGTTTCGCAGACAGACGCCGAAGACATGGCGCGCGTGATGGCCGTTCAGGAAGGCATTTTCTGCGGCATCAGCGCAGGGGGAGCGCTGGCGATTACGCTGCGATTAGCGAAAGGCGTTGACAACGCCACCTTCGTTTTCATCGTGTGTGATCGCGGCGATCGCTATCTGTCCACCGGTGTGTTTCCCGGTTGAGCCCGTCTCACTACGTGCAATACCGGTCATTTAACTGTAGATGAATCAGCGCTTAAGTTACCCGCATTGTCGCTAGCCGCGTCCTGCCCGACGCATGAGGGCTTCAGTCGATCCATCATGTTGCCCCGGCACAACACCGAATTTCAGTTCGCCGTCAATGGTTTTCGCCAGTTGTTTACCTAACTCCACACCCCACTGATCAAACGAATTGACGTTCCAGATTACGCCTTGGACGAAGACTTTGTGCTCGTAGAGCGCGATCAAAGCGCCGAGCGATTTAGGCGTTAGTTCTGGCAACAGAATCATGTTGCTTGGGCGGTTACCCGCGAACACTTTATGCGGTGTCAACGCGGCTATTTCAACCTCGCTCATCCGCTGCGCAACCAGTTCGGCACGCACCTGTTCAGCGCGCTTGCCCACCATCAGCGCTTCCGATTGCGCGAAACAATTAGCGATCAGTAGACGATGATGCGCGGCATCGAGATCGTGCTCTGAATCCGCATGCAACGCCGCAATGAAATCCACCGGAATCACGCTCGTACCCTGATGCAGCAACTGAAAAAACGCGTGCTGGCCGTTCGTTCCCGGCTCACCCCAAATTACCGGGCAACTCGCTATCGTCAGCGGCTTGCCATCGCGGTCAACCGACTTGCCGTTGCTCTCCATTTCGAGCTGCTGTAAGTACGCTGGTAGTCGATGCAAGTCCTGCGAATACGGTGCCACGCACTGACTGGTTGCGCCCAAAAAGTTCACGTTCCACACGCCAACCAACGCCAGTAACGCGGGCATGTTTTGCTCAAGCGGCGCAACTGCAAAGTGCTCGTCCATCTCGTTCGCACCCGCGAGCAATTGCTCAAAGGCATCCATCCCAATCGCAATCGCAATCGACAATCCAATCGCCGACCACAACGAATAGCGCCCACCCACCCAGTCCCAAAACTCGAACATGTTCGCCGTGTCGATGCCGAACTTTGCGACGGCCGCAGTGTTGGTCGAGACGGCGACGAAGTGCTTCGCGACATCGGCATTCGTGGCACCGTTTCCGAGAAACCAGCGGCGCGCTGAGGTCGCGTTGGTGAGCGTTTCCTGCGTCGTAAACGTCTTCGATGCAACGATGAAAAGCGTGGTCTCGGCGTCCACGCTGGATAACACGCGATCCAGCGCCGCACCATCGACATTCGACACAAAATGCACATTGAGCCCTTGTGGAATGTACGTCCGCAACGCCTCACAAACCATCAACGGCCCCAGGTCTGACCCACCAATGCCGATGTTCACGATGTCAGTGATCGCGCTGCCGGTGTAGCCCTTCCACACCCCGTCGCGAACCTGATGCGAGAAACGCTGCATGTGTTCGCGCACGCGCTTCACCTCGGGCATGACATCCTCTCCGTCAACGCAATAGCGCCTTGCACCGCACCCTCGAAGTGCGGCGTGCATCACCGCTCGATCCTCGGTCGCATTGATGCGCTCCCCGGCGAACATCGCGTCGCGCCTAGCCTCGACACTGCGCTCGCGCGCCAATGCAAGCAGCAGCGACTTCGTATCGGAGGTGATGCGATTTTTTGAGTAGTCGAGAAACAGCCCCGCCGCTTCAAGCGAGAAGTTGCCAGCGCGTTGCGCATCCTTCGCAAATTCGTCAGCCATTCGTAGATTGGCAATCGACGCCCAATGCGATTCGAGCGATGTCCACGCGCCGCTCATTTCGCCTCCGCCCGCACCGAACGCGACGCCAGTGTTGCGAATGCTTCACGCGGCGTCATTCGACCCTCAATCACCGCGCAGGCAACCTCGGTGATCGGCATAGCCACCCCATGGCGCTGCGCCAGACGATGCACC
>JAYVPF010000314.1:0-3479 GCA_043757535.1 Burkholderiales bacterium | reverse complement strand
CTCGCGGCGCGTTCGCTTCTTCTTCAATGCGTACTCGGCGCTGGCAAAGCTGCGTTGGTTCATGTCCGTTTCCCTCGAAACCTGGTGCTCTCGTGCATGCATGAGGCGTGCCGGGATCGATCAATAAATCAGCGTCTCCCTAAAGGAAAAGACATGAATGCTGTTCTGAATCAATCGCGCGTCTTGAAGATCGCTCTTGCCACTCACGGGGCCCGGGGTGACGTTCAACCGTTCGTCAGTTTGGCGCTGGCCTTGATGGCGCGAGGCCATGAGGTGACGCTGGGGACACCGGTGAATCTGATTTCATTTGTCGAGAAATGCGGTGTGCGCACTTCCAAGATTGCGATCGACTCGCAAGCCTTTATGGAGTCGCCACAAGGCAGCAGCTGGTTGAGCTCGGGCAACATACAAAAATTCATGAAAGAGCTGGGCAACATCGTGCACGCCCATCGAGATGAATTGATCGAAGACTACGAGCGCCTGTGCCATGGGGTCGATGTGCTGGTGACTGGAGTGCTGACCGAGGACTATCTGTCGGCACTGGCCCAGGCGCGTGACCTTTCCACATTGGCAGTGCATTTCAACCCCTTCCGCCCAAACAGTCGCTATGCCAACCCGCTGGTGTCGGTTCGTGCGCTGCCCGGATTCTTGAACCGGGCGACGCATCAGCTGGCCGAGTTCGCTTGGTGGAGGGGCTACCAAGGCGACGTCGACTTTTTTCGCAGCAAACTTGGATTGCCGCCCATGAAACAGGCAACCCCTCGCAGGTTTGCCGAGAGGGGTACTTTGACGGTGCACGCTTTCAGTCCGACGATCGTGCCACCGCCACTCGAATACAAGGATGCGATGCCGATTCTGGGAGCGCTCCACTTTCCGGAATCAGCACGCCAGTGCTTGGGCGAAACTTCAAGAGATGTGGATCTGGTGGCGTGGCTTGCGGCGGGTCCTGCGCCAGTTTTCTTCGGCATGGGGAGCATGCCGGTCCAAGACGTGGCTGCGATGTTACAAACAATCGCAGCGGTGTCTACATCCTGCGATGTTCGGGCACTCGTCGGTGCTGGATGGTCACGGATGGACGCAACGATGAACTTGCCGAGTCATGTTCGTGTTGTCGGCGCTGTCGATCACGGTTGGCTGTTACCTCAATGCCGGGCCGCAGTGCACCACGGAGGCGCGGGCTCGGCTCAGGCAGTCCTGGCGGCCGGCATCCCAGCAGTCGTCGCCTCTGTCTTTGCGGACCAGCCTTTTTGGGGAGCGCAGTTGGAGCGATTGGGCGTTGGCGTGCATCTGCCCTTCAAGAACCTCCGCGCCGAGACACTTCAAGATGCGCTGACACGCATCCTCGACCCGCAAATCATCAATGCGGCCAAGCGCTTGGGCGATGCCGTACGGGCGGAAAAGGATGGAACGATTGAAATCGTGAACCGGATCGAAGCATTGACGACGTCCTCATGAGGTTGATGGGCTGGGGACTCTCTGTACGACCCCGCCCATCAACGTTTGTTGCAGGAGGCTGATCCTGGGATGAAGCATCTCACCCTCGCCAGCGCCGCTGCCAGCAGCTTTGAACTAGTCAGCAAGCGCACCCGGAAGCGCGAGTCTCTCCGCCAGATGAACCTGGTGGCCGCTTAGGCCAAACTGGTGAGACTCATCCAGCAGGCTCTCCCGAGTTCGGCAGTTACGCACGTGAGTGGCTGCTTTCATTGACCTGAGGTTTGACACTTGCCTCTACAACAGGCGCAGTTGCTGTGATTGACTGGGCGTCTTGACTCTCAATGCCTTGAGCATGTCGTTGTGTTCGGCGGTCATCGAAGACACCCCCGATAAGGGCTCGCCTCCGTTGATCGAGACGCGGTGGTGCCGGATGCGCTTCAAGGATTGCAGCGCACGCTCGGGCGTGCGTCCGGTCTTGCCTTCGCGCAGACGCATGCGCATGCGCATGACGCGGTGCAGGATCAGCGCCATGAAGCAGATCGACGCATGGGCCCGAATGCGCTCGGGCAGGCGGTGGTAGACCAGTCCGATCTCCAGCTCGGACTTCAGCACCTTGAAGCCACGCTCGATGTCAGCCAGTGATTTGTAGCGCTCGATTACCTGGGGCGCATCCATATCGCGCACATTGGTGACTACCAGCGGTTTGCCGTCCATCATTTGCGCCAGTGCGAGCGCTTTCTCCTCGACCGCACAGCTGAACAACTCGGCCTTCAAGTCGGCCTTGATGATGTGGGCGAAATGCGCGTCGCACTTGGCGCGGTAGAACAAGGGGTTGGCCAAGAACACGGCGCAGCTGTTGCGCCTGTTTGGCCTGGCCAATCTGGTCATCGCCAGGAGGTCGCTGCTGGCAAGTCATGCCCGAGCTGCGTCCTGTATGCGGAAAGCGGCCTCGAAACAGCTCAAAACGCTGGCCGTGAAGGCTCTAAATCGTGACATCGTGACATCGTGACATCGGGCAATCTTGAGGGCACATCGCGTTGCGATGTCATCAACTCGCGCAGCCGTACTCAATATTCGGCGCTTCCTTGGTGCCGGGACTTAGAAAGACGCTAATTGAGACCACGAATTCCGGCATGCCTCATGCACGCACTCGAGGATCAGATTTGATGAACTGACAAATACGGTCCAACGAAGTTTTTTCAGCGCCGAGTACGCAGTCACACCAAAAAGAGCAATCAATAGCTTGGTCATGAAGGTAAGCATTGGCATGGACACTCAGTGAGACGATCCGAACAAGTTCTGCGTGGACGTGCTGGTAGCGCTTACCGGCTCCTGCCCCGTTTCGACCACTCAACTATTGCACTTCGCTCTTGAAACTGTCCACAGTGAGACTAAGCGCTCGGCGGCTGCATCCGGGTGAGCAGTTCCATCAACACGACAGGGTCCACCGGCTTGACCATGTGGGCATTGAACCCGGCTTCGCTGGACTGTCGCCGGTCTTCGTCTTGTCCCCATCCGGTCAACGCCACCAGCACCATGTCTCTGCCCCAAGACTGCTTGCGGATTGTGCGGGCAGCCTCAAGGCCATTGAGTTTGGGCAAGCCGATGTCGAGTAACACCACCTCGGGGCAAAAGCTCTCCGCAGCCTGTACCGCTTCCAGTCCGTCGTGTGCGATGCATGTCACGTACCCGGTGAGTTGCAGCAGCTCGGCCAGCGACGTGGCTGCATCCCGGTTGTCGTCAACGACAAGGATGCGGCGGCCCTGCACCAATCCGCTGCGGACCGGTTCGGGCAACGTCTGTTCCGTCACGTCCGCCAGCAGCGGCAAACGAACAACAAACTCGCTGCCGTGATTGATTCCACGGCTGTGCACTTGCACCGTACCGCCGTGCATTTCCACCAAGCTCTTGACCAGCGTCAGGCCGATACCCAAGCCGCCCCGGGACCGCTCCAGCGAGGTATCGATTTGGGTGAACATCTCGAAGATGCCGGCAAATTGTTCTGCCGCAATGCCAACCCCGCTGTCGCGCACCCGTATGGCGGC
>JAYVPF010000313.1:0-13030 GCA_043757535.1 Burkholderiales bacterium | reverse complement strand
GATTAGACACCAACATTGTTAACAACAGAAATAGCTACTTTCCCACGCGCCGCGTTGGGACGGGATTACTGATTTTCAACACTGCAACTGATTCGCGCCTTGTGGCCGCCTACCAGAGTCAAGCCAACACCCGCCAGATTACTGTACGCGCAGAGGACAACTACGTCACCGTGACTGAGTACAGAACTGACGGTGTTACGCAGCAGGGCAACGTATTGCGACTAAACCCCAGGGCGCAAGTTTGCAAGTCGAATGTGTCAGGGTTGACGCTGACGGAGAGTCTGGAATCCAACTGCGTGCAGTACGGAACCAACTACAAACCCGAGGGGAATATCCAGAGATTCTCTGCAAGCATGCGGTTCGCAGCGCTGGGCTATTTAATTGAAAGCGGCAACACCCGACAAGGTGGCGTTCTGCGCGCTGCAATTAAGTCGACGGGGGCACAAAAATGGCAAGGCGGTGGCTATGTAAGTAACCCGGCGGTGGAATGGTCTGCCGCGACGGGCGTATTTGTTACCAATCCTGACGGTGCCGCTGAAGGCAACAGCGGGGTCGTTAATTATTTGAATAAATTCGGACTCGTTTCAGGATACAAGGTCAACGATCCAGTCGGGGAATTATTTTCGGAGTCTGTTCGTTATCTGATGAATAAGCAACCAGTGCCCGCGTATGTCAGTGGAGTAACCACCGCCATGCAAGATGGTTTTCCGGCAGCGACAGCGTGGACAGATCCTGTATTAGGCTCCTGTCAGCGCAACCATATCATCGTGATAGGGGACACGAACACATGGTGCGACGGGTCTGTGCCCGGCGGCGCTGAAATTGACGCCACTACCTGTGGTGCAACCGCAACCGTTCCGGCGGACTTCAACGCTACCACTTGGACAAATACGATTGGCACGCGCGAAAGTTTCGCCAACATGTCCACCACTCAGGCAGGAGCACCTGGCGGGAGCTATCTGATTGCAGGAACAGCGTTTTTTGCTAATACGCAGAATTTGCGGCCAGATCTGTCGTCAACGCAGAAAGTGACCGCCAGAACTTACGCCATCGATGTGGGCGAACCGGGTCGCTCAATCCCGACCAGACAATATTGGTACGCCTCGAAGTACGGTGGGTTCATTGATAGCAACGGCAACGGTGTTCCGGACGCCGGAGAGTGGGAAGCGACTCCGAGTGACCCCAACACCTATCCAAAGACATTTTTTCTAGCGAGCGATCCGGTTCGTATGAACGCCGGCCTAGATAACATATTCAACGATATCTTGAGTTCGGTCGGTGGCACAGGCAGCGCGGCTACCACTTCGTCGCGCATTGGTAGCTCTACAGGCGTATTTTCTCTCTCTACAGACTCCAGCTCGTGGAGTGGTGAGCTTCAGAAATTTCCAATATCCGTCACAAGTGCAAGCGGAGTAACGACGCTAAATATTGGTACAACTGCGGCGTGGTCTGCGTCAAAAAACTTGACAGGGGTCACAACGCCGTCCGTAATCGCTCCCAATCCCCTACCAGCAGCTAGAAATATATGGACATTTATTGGCGGCACCGCGAGTTCAGATTTCACCGCTACAAACACGACCGCCAAAGCTTTTTTTGACATAAATCCGCTAAGTTCGCCATTGGCATCGGACGGCTTCGGCGCACAACGAATCAACTGGCTTCGGGGTGTTCGTACTGACGAGGGCTCGACCACCACGAATTTAAAAGTGCGATCAAGTCTTCTCGGTGACGCAGGCCGTTCTGGTGCGGTCTATGTTGGGCCACCCAGCAGCTCCATTGCAGATCCAAGCTATGGAACCTACGTCCGAAACAACGTATCGAGAACTGGCATAGTTTTTGTGGGGGCCAGTAGCGGAATGCTTCACGGCTTTCGTGAAACGGATGGAGTGGAGGTGTTTGCTTATCTGCCAAGCGTTCTATGGGCAAAGGCCCGCGCTTTGACTGCTAAAGGTGCGGCGCGTACGCCGATGGTCGATGCTGTTCCCGTGGTCGGCGATGTGGCACTGACCAGTGCAACTGACTGGCATACCGTACTAGTCGGGGGATTTGGGGCGGGCGCACCAGGCATTTATGCTGTGGATGCTACGACTCCTTCGAACATACGACCGCTGTGGGAATTTACCCCAACCAGCTCGGGAATTAGCGCGAGCGACGCGAGTGATTTGGGCAACGTTACCGGCATACCCACCATCGCGAAGCTACCCACTGGTGATTGGGTTGCGGTAATCGGAAATGGATACAACTCTGCAAACAGCCGTTCTGCGATTTTTATACTAAAGCTTAACAACACATCGGGTTCCTGGTCGCGAAACGTCAATTATTGGAAATACAGCGGGACCAATGTCCCTGCCTCGCCGACCACGGCACCGGCCAATGGCATGGGGCCAGTGGCCATCGCGTCAGCTAACCAGTTGGGAATAGTGGAATACCTCTACGCGGGTGATCTGTTGGGAAATGTGTTCCGTATCGACTTGTCTTCGGTATTAGCGAGCATGCCAAGCTCTTGGGAAACAACAAGTTCCAATAAACCATTTCTGCTATTTGCAGCTGGACTACCAATCACAACAGTTCCACAAGTGGCGTTTCATCCCAATGGCGGTTTTGAGGTGCTGGTTGGCACCGGAAAATTGCTTGAGCAGACCGACCGCGCCTCACCTTATGCTGATCAGGCTGTATTCGGACTCTGGGACAAAAACCGAACAACGGCTATCACCAACAGCACTACCGGAAGCCCACCACCACTTGCCTCGCGAACTCTAATTACCACTGGATCGCAACGAACTATTTCCGGCGCTCCGTTAGATTATGGTGCAGGACAAGCGGGGTGGAAGTTAGCACTGAGCTCTGGCGGCGGCGAACGAATCATCGCTGATCCGGATCTTGAGTTTGGAAAGTATTCATTGATTAGCGTGTCCATGGGCGGAACTACTTGTGCCGATGGCGGTTCCTGGCTTTACAACCTTGATCCAATCACTGGTCTTGAGCCACCCGCAGGGTCTTTTGATGTGAACGGAGATGGACAAATCAATGCATTGGATGGCGCGGTGGCAGGCATCTCGCTAGGTACTTCAAGCTATGGCTCACCTACGAATATCCGCATCCCACCTCCGGCTGGAGCAACCATCGGGCAGGCGCTCTACTTCACCTTGCTTCCAACTACTGCGAGCGCGACTGGGCCAATTACTGCTAACGTCACAGGTGTCCTGGCGAAAGCTGTAGGGCCATCGGGACGAATCAATTTTCGACAAATTACTAGGTAGAACTACGTGATTACGCGCGCCCGTCGAGCCGACAATAACTTCGGATTCACACTGATCGAACTGATCATAGTGGTGGCGATAATCGGCATCCTTGCGGCGATTGCTTATCCGAGTTACTTGAGTAGTATTCGGCGCGGCTATCGCGCCGAGTGTAAAGCCGGGGTATTAAACGCGCTTCAATCGCAAGAACGCTTCTTTAGTGCAAACAGCACCTACACGACTGACTTAGCCTCCGCCGGCGCTAACGCGTTTTCAGGCGATAACCTTGCTGGCAGCGCGTGTACGCTTACTGCTCAATCGTGCACTGGGGTTACCGGCGTCGCACAATGCGTCAACGTAGTGGCCACTACACTGCGCGCTGACACTGCTTGCCAGACAATATCTCGGGACAGCCGAGGTAATCGCGATGCAACTGACGTGACTGCGTGCTGGTAATGAAAACACTTCGTTGTTTCGAGGGACGGCACTCGCGCAACGGAAGCTGTGCCGGATTCACCCTCATTGAGTTGATGATAACTGTAGTACTTCTGGGCATCCTGATTGCCATAGCTGCGCCGTCAATGCGAAATTTCCTGCTCCAACAGCGTGTAAAGGCAGCAGCGTCGGAATTTCAACGTGGCTTGACCCTAGCACGTGCCGAGGCGATTCGCCGCAATCAAAGAGTGACTATCGCAGCGGCGGACACGGGCTGCAGCGACTTTAGCAAAGGCTGGAGGGTTTTCTATGACAGCCCATCAGGTTCATCCGCTAATCAGTGCTTCGATGCAAGCGAAACACAAGTTATGCGTTCTGACGAATTGGATCAATCGCTTACAGTGACGTGGACGAATGCTGACGCCAACAAGGCCTATCTGATGTTCACTCCAACGGGAGGCGTCACCATGGCCAACGGAGCTATTGGTGCCAGCAGTTGGTCCGTATCTATCCCAGCCATTCCGCAGATACAGGCGCGGACGATCTGCATAAATTTTTACGGCCGGACACGAATTGTGTCAGGAGCATCAACATGTGGAACGTCCGGGTAACTAATACGCCGCGTCGAGTGTGCGTTGGTCTCACTCCACGTTTTTGTGTACATCAAGCACTGCGGATCGTTGCCAGTCTTCGCCAAGCTCACTTGCAACAGAAATAACCCACGCATCGTCTTCAATTCGAAGTTGTGTCACGCCGCTTGTTTCTCCGGTATCGTAAGGACAGAGCATCCAGCCTGTTTCGTCTTTTTGATAACTAATCACAGGCAAATGCTGTACGCATCCCTGACGTTGCGCAATGAACGCGTCACCATAATTACAAATGATTTCGCATCCGGCGAGCACAGTGCCTTGCGAATCTTCCAGCCATCGAACTGCAGCCATTGTCCATGGCTCAGAGTCATTGCCGCGCAGACAAAGCAGCGAACCTACGCACATCAATGGCTCTGCAAGCTCAAATTTGAGCAAGAATCCACCCTCGCTGTTGTTGACAATAGCCCCGTGGAAGGTACTGAATCCCTTTGACGCAGGTGTCATGTTCGTTTTGGATTGACCCTGCAAAGCACTCCAACATTCAATAAAACCGACTACGGCAAAAATGCTATGCGCGCG
The DNA here is from genome assembly GCA_043757535.1 of Burkholderiales bacterium. Lineage (GTDB taxonomy): Bacteria > Pseudomonadota > Gammaproteobacteria > Burkholderiales > Casimicrobiaceae > Casimicrobium. The sequence goes on along the minus strand of JAYVPF010000313.1, from coordinate 8,187 downwards.
CCCAACTCGCGGAATTGATCTAGTCGTGCTGTATCCAAACTCACGCATCGCCCTGCGTACAAAGTCCTGCATTTCCTGCGTCGACAGTCCAACCTGCAACGCAGACTGAAGAAGGGAGTCGTATATGTCGCTTGGTGAAGATCGTGAGGGAGGCGTAGCTAACTCTCGCATCGTGAACGCGGCATCCTGCGCATTAATATAGAGGGGTGCAATGGGCTCCCACATCGCGGGAACCCGTGCAAAAGGCATCGGTGGCGCATCGCTCAGCAAATCTGCCGCTGCAAGGCCTGATCCGGCATGAGTGGGTGAAGCCAGAGTGAAGCTACAGGTTTTGCACAAAATTCCCACCAGGCGTACCGCGACGGGCAAACGGCCTGGCGCTAACGACAGTGGGTTGAGCCAGGCCATCAGCCAGATTTGCAGCACTTGCTGTGTAAGCGCCGCGCGATTGGCGCGGTCAGGAAATCGCTCCGAGATAACGTAGCCGGTCAGCGCATAGACAGTTCGCCAAAACCCAGGCGGCGGAGCGCAGTATCCGAGGTTGCAGCCAGCGTAAATGCGCGCCAGTACGCGCAACGCGGTTTCAATGGCTCTGGACGAGAGGAGTGTCGACTTGTACAGTGCAATCGGATGCGATTGCCCGAGTCCGGCGCGGTGCCAGAGCGTTTTCGCCAGATGCAGATAAGCGTCAAGCGACTGTCGCGCCTGCGGTGGCAGTGGGTGCGATGCGTTCCAATAGTCAGCCTCAAGCGCGTCCCAGGTCGGATCGGCAAGCAGGCGAGTTACCGCATCAAAATTTCCGGGTGCAATTACATACACCGCATCGCGCAATGGCTTGGCGACGTGATCTGTTTGCAGTACGGGTTTCATGGGGTCGTTGGCAACACGTGATTAATTCTGGCAGTGCTCAAAGCGAGTATCAGACATCCAACCCTGACGATGCGCATTATTTAACATAATATAAATTCCCGAACATTGCGAAGCTGCGACTGCCAGAACCGTACGGCCTTCGGGTTGTCTCGGTGACGCTCCATTTCGACGGCAGCGACTCCTGCAAGCGGTTCTCGGCCTTGTAGTACCGCTATCTGCGCAGCTTGTGTCGCGTCCGGTAAAGAAGTGCCACGACGCCAAACGCTAATAGCGGATCGCGACACGCCCAGCACTTGCGCAAGTTGGTTAGCGCTCGTCAAGCCAGCAATTTTGATCGTCTCATCGATCATCCTATTCGCATCCATGTTGAAACCTCTTGACATGATTCGGCGACAGATACTAACGTGCATTCTGTTGAAACGTTTCAACACAACAGGAGCGCCAAATGAATCACACGAACACAAAGCCAACACTGGGTCAAGGTTGCCGCGACAGCACGGTGGAATCAACTCCACGGCTATCCAAAGTAAACGCATGGTCGGACTACGATCCAACCAGTGAAAAAGAATATCTTGAACTCGTTCACGCCGCATTACGTTGTGAAGCACGCGACGCAGAAAACGAAATTGCTCAACTTATGGATGCGTTGGAGCGATACGAAGACGAAAGCACGCCGCATTATTACGCGTTAGCTTGGTACTAAGCATGACCGCTATACGCAAAGTCACGAAGCGGCACGTTCTCAATTCCGCTCACTTCGAGCTCGACTTCGGCGACAGCTTCATCGTCGCTACTAACAACAAAATTCGCCAGACGCGCTCTCTCTCACTGCCACAAAAACGACGCCGCGTAGTTGGCGCTCCGCGTGTCGGCGCAGTGAGGGGGATTTAATGAACTGGCTCCGAATCATCCTAACAACAGCCGTGCGCACCGCCACGGCCTTCGTCGTCCGCTTTGTCCTGCGGGGTGGCAAATGATCGCCGTTCTATACGCCGAAGCGAAAAGCGTTTATAAGCGTTTTGCATGGGCTGACGTGTACGATCAACAGCGGGATGCGAGAACGTTCAGCGGTGATGCTCCAGTCATCGCGCACCCTCCGTGCCGGACATGGGCGAAGCTCGCGCACATGAGCACCGCGCCACAGTCGGAGAAAGAGCTGGCGCATCACGCAATCGCATGTGTTCGCGCTAACGGCGGCGCGCTCGAACATCCGCAAGGCTCCAAGCTCTTCGGTGAATTCCTGCCGCTACCTGGCGAGCGCGACTCCCACGGGTGGACGCTCCCAATCGACCAAGGGCCTTTTGGACACCCGGCAAAAAAGCGAACGTTCCTCTACATTGTGGGTGTCACGCCGTGCGACCTACCCGCCTTCCCATGTTGGGGCTACGCACAATCGACGGTCGAGAAACAACACTCCGGCCAGCGAAACGCAACTCCGTACGCCTTCGCGCTTTGGTTGTTAGAGCTGGCGGAGCGTACACGTATTCACCGCTTGAAAGCTGATGCATGAACCCCCCTTCCAGTAACACGGGGGGAAAGTCTTCCTCCCCTTCTTCTTCTTGTCACGTCGACGCGCTAGCGTTCTCGTTTAAACACCCTGGATTCAACAATGACGATCTTTCAGCGTTTGGCTGCCTTCTCTCTCGGTTTTTTCCCGCTTTTCACGTTGGGGCTGCTGGCCGGGGCCGTCTTAAATTCACTCACAGCGCCGAATTTTCAATCGGCGGGTTTGTGGCTTGGGGGGGGCTTCACATGTTCGGCACTGTTTACGTGTCTCTTATGGGGATGGCTTGTGCGACATGCACAGACTGGGCGGGACTTGCGCGATGGTTGGAGGAGATCGGGGCGTCGCTACGTCGAGTCGATATTGCGTACGATGACATGGAAAGCGAGCATTACAGCCCTGCGCTTGCGATGCAAGATTACCGAGATAAAAAGTTCATTACGTCGGGCGCTCCGCCGTCGTATCAATGGGTCGAATCGGGCAATGACTTCAACAATCCGGCGCGCACGTTTTACGTAGGTCAACGCGAAAACGGAAAAATGCTTCGTGTCTACGATAAGGGTAGACAGCTCGGAGATGTAGCGCATCCCAACTGGACGCGCATTGAAGTTGAGCTACGCGGAAAAGACCGCGTCATCCCGTACGACGCACTGACGCAACCACACGTCTATCTCGCAGGCGCGTACCCGCCGCTGAGTTTCATCAGCACGATAGCAGCGAAGATAAAAACGGCACGACGAATCGTAGAGCGCACTCTCGATCAATACATCACTTGGGCACAGCGTCAAGTCGGGAGAGTCCTATACGCGGCAACACTTTTTCACCACGGAGATATCGGGCAAGTTTTTACCCGAATCGCACGCCACGAGCTACCTGCCCGCCTGCTCGGAGCGCAATCATTTTTGGCGGCAACATAGAAAGTCATCATATGAAAATGCAATTTAACCTGATCAACACCACACATAAGTCTGGTGTCGCAAAAGCGACCGGAAAGCCTTACAGCATTCACGAAGCGCAAGGCCTTATCGAAACTATCGACAAAGATGGAAACGTTGGCAGTACGGTGTGCGTTATGCGCATGCCCGACAGTGCACCCTTGGGCCTTCCAAGAGGCCTGTATGAAGTCGATGTTCAGCCTTACGCTGATAGAGAAATGAAAGTGGCGTTCGCCATCCGCAAACTTGAACCCGCGAAGACACAGCCTCAGGCAAAAGCGGCTTAGTTATGGCTGTCATCTGCGTTTACAACTACCCAGGCGAACCGCGTCAGTATCTGTTCGGGTACGCAGGTGACACGTGCGGCGATCCTGCTGTTGCCGCAGCGGGCTACCACCTCGCGTATTCATATTTCCCTTCCGGTGGCTACCCTCCTCTAACCATGGCCCAAGTTAACGACTTGTTCGTCGCGACCTTGTTGCTCTGGGCCACTTGTTTCATGCTCCGGTTCATTAGAAAGCTTGTTCCTACGGGCGTGTAAGTAAATCGGCTTCGACTGCGCGCCGATTTTTCAAGCGCGGTCATTGTTAGGAAAACGTCATGTTTAAAACTCTGAAATCTCGTCTGGCTCAAGTGGCCGTAGCTGGTGGCTCAGCGCTCGCCGTACCGGCTTTTGCCGTGTATGACCCTGCTGCTGTTGTGACCGAAATCGCCGCTGCTACTGCCCCTGCGCTCGCAGTGGGTGGCGCGGTGATCGTTGGTTACGCGTCGATTTGGCTTTTTAAGCTGATCCGTCGCGCAATGTAATTGCCTCTCGGCCTCTGTGCACGGGGGTCGTTGGGCAATCACATTGGAGCATTTATGGGAGCGCAAAGGTATGGACTTAAACAATCCGGTTATGTGGTACGCATTGGCCTTGCTGGGCTCTGCTGTTATTTTGTTCTGGCCGGATTAGCGTCCGCGCAAACGATTATCAACGGTTCGATTGTTGACCCGATTATCGGGTATATGGCGAGCATTGGTGATCCAGCCGCCACGAGTGGCCCCGCTGGTGGAGATGAGCTATTGCGCAACGCGTGTGATTATTGGTGGCAGCAGCTTGATGACAAAGTCGAAGGCTCGCGTGAGCAATATTTTGTGGCGTACAACAAACTGCAATGTGCGGGTCGTATACGTGAGGGGTCTCCGGGCTACGTTACTGAGCGGCGTGTGACCAGCCTTTGGGTGCCCATTGTCGCTTTATGTAACGAGGGGTTTGCGTTTGACCCAGTTTTCTACGGCGCGGCTTTAGCCTTTTCGAGCGGAGCGTGCATAAAACCTGCCATATGCAGTGCGAGTCCGGTGAAAAGCTGTCTATATAACTCCAACACCTCATCAACTGTTATTCCTGCTGTAGTCTGTTCTAACGGCTGCGTCTGGAATCAAAACGTTGGCAGCGTCGACGAACGTTTTATCGGAGGCGAGCAACGGTTTTTTTACAACGTGACGCAGGCACGAACGGCGACGGCTTGCAACATAGGTATACCGCTTTTAGGTAATTGCGACGCTTTACAAACAGCGCCTCCGCAGAATCCATGTGAGCTCCCCAACGCGAGCAGCAGTCCTTCCTGTGGCGGTGGCGCGGGCTGCCCTGCTGGTACCACAGTGCTTGTGAATGGTGCTTGTACGCCGAACGACTCTAACGCGCCTTGTCCTGCACAGAGCTACCGAGTTGATGGGCACGGCGCTTGTGTTCCGTTCCCTAACGGTTCTGGCACCGGCACTGGCACCGGTACCGGCACTGGCACCGGCACTGGCACCGGCACTGGCACTGGCACCGGCACAGGCACCGGCACTGGCACAGGCACCGGCACAGGCACAGGAACTGGCACCGGTTCTGCGGCCGGTAAGGACGACGTAAAGTGCGGCGCAACCGGCAATTTATGTCAAAGCAAGTTCGAAGAGTATTTCGAAATGGTAAAGGACTTTATTAAAGGCGAGCCGTCCAAAGTGTCGCAAGCGCAGAGTGAGATTTCTAAATCTGAGTCGGGTGGCTACGAAGAAAATCGACTCAACAAGGGGCCTGTCGTCAACTTGGATAACCTCTCGTTGAATTCAGCAGGCGGTGGTATTGCCGGAGGTGCTTCTTGCCCTGCTCCTCGCTCGATTACTCTCCCGCATGGCGGCACGTTTGCCATGTCTTTTGATCCGTTGTGCACTATGGCGGGATATTTACGCGCTGTGCTTATCACTGTTTGCACGCTCGTTTGTGCTCGCATTGTCTTTAACGGTTGGGCGTGACTATGCCTCTAATTTACGGACTGATCGCTAGCCTTGTAAGCCTTGTTCCGGCGTTTGTCGCGAAGATTTTGATCGCGCTCGGAATCGGTGTTGTAAGTTACGTCGGCGTAAATGCTCTTTTGGGACGGATCACGGCGTCAGTCATGTCCTCAGCGGGTTCTATTAGTGGAGACGTAGGCGTCTTCCTTAATCTCGTTGGCTTTGACGTTTGTCTTGGCATGGTGCTTTCTGCTCTGGCCGTGAAGCTGGCGTTGCAAACTACAAACGGCGTGATTAACAAAGTTAGCTTTACCAACAAGACTCTGCCATGATTTATCTACTTACCGGCACGCCGGGACACGGCAAGACACAGCGGGCAATCTGGATGCTTCTCAACGATGATCGTTTTAAGGGTCGCCCAGTTTTGTACGCCAATGTTCGAGGTCTCAAGCAAGACGATGAACGGCTTAAGAACTGGATCCCGCTGACTGATATTCAGCAATGGCAGACGGCACCACAGGGTGCCGTTATTTTTGTGGACGAGTGTCACCAAGAGGGATTTTTTCCGTTGAGAGGCGTCGGCAAACCTCCGAAGTGGATCGAAGACATTGCTACTCATCGACATCTCGGTTTGGATTTCATGCTGGTCACTCAGAACGCGAAGAACATGGATGTGTTTATTAGACGTCTTGTAGAGTTGCATATACATTGCAAACGCCCTGCGCAGATGGGTTACACCAATGTTTACGAGTTTCAATCCTTCACTGACTGCGATGACCGAATACCGGTCGATTCGGCGCTTCGCCATAGCCGTTGGGTCTTTGACAAAAGCATCTGGACGCTATACGAGTCGGCCGTTGAAAACACTGCAAAAGCACGCGTACCCCGCATGGTGTACTTGGTGCCGGTATTTGTCGTTGCGCTCATTGTTCTTGGCTGGTATGTGTACTCGAATTTCCAGGGGCGCGTTAAGAAAGTTGAGGAGGCTGCGAAGGGTGAATTGGACTCTTCTGGTAAACCAAAAATTGCGACCAATTCTGCCAAGTCCTCTTCTTCACCGGCTGCTACGGTGACAGAATCGCTTTCACGTATGTCTCCCCAAGATCGTGTAACCGAGTTGATGCACAGAGCGCGTGACTTCGGATTTGCGCTAGTTCCTGTTGACCCCTCTTTTCCTGAGACGGCTCCGCGATATGATGACATTCGCGAAGTCAAAGCGTTTCCTGTACTTGTCGCTGCCGCCATGCAGGGCGAACGATGTGTCGGTTACAACCAACAGGGCATTAGCGAGCGTGGCCTTCCGCGGAGCACGTGCATTGATTTCGTGCAGAACGGTCGGTTTAATCCGTACGTCGATGAGGCAAAGTCACGTGAAAGCGCGCAAGGTAGGCAACCTGTGTCGGCGGCGGCTTCCGGGGCACCCGGAAGCGCCGCAGTACAGCGGCCCTACCTCGTGCAACAACTTGACGGTTCTGTAACGTGGGAAACGCGCAGCGCCGGTGATGCCACGACGAATACACCTCCGCCTATTGTGTTACCTCCCGCCGCTGTGGGTGTTGGTTTACCGGGCGCCCTTGGTGCACCGGGCGCACCGGCGAGTGATGTGCGCGGTGGGTACGTATCCTCGCAGCAATCCGGTAAACGAACACCGTAAAAATGAAAGAAAGTGGTTGTGCCGAGCGCAGCGGATTAGTCGGTGTAGTTTTGCCCCACACGGGATAGCTCGCGTCATTCCCAGCAGTGTGGGGCAAAAATGCACGGACGGGCCATCTGAGGGGCTATTTCTTTGGTTTGCGGTTTCGGTACGCGGCTCGTTGCTCCTGTTCTTTTTGCCACTCGAGCTGCTGTTTTGCCGCACGTTTGCTTTTTGCCCATCGCTCCAGCTTTGTTTTTAAGTACACCAGCACGAGTCCTACTACTGTAGCGCCTGCAATGATTTTGAGGATCGGCGTGACATCGAATGTTGACATTGTTGGCGCTCCAGATTTAACGCCAATTATGCCAATGTTCTAAATCTCATGTACAACCCGTCCATGATCAAAAGACACAAACGAGTCACAGCGTTACCGCCAAAAACACCACACACACCTTACACCTACACGCACAACCAACATATGTCAGCTCGGGTGGGTACGCAACCTACTCAGATAAATTTGAGTCTCGAGGATCATGCGTTTGCTAGAGCCTTTTCGGATCGTGGAACGCTTGTCGGTGGCGTACGTCGCGCACTCCATCAAGCGAAATCCAGATGTGGAAAATGTGCATGTTGTAAAAATGTCACAGTGTCTGAGGCTGATTTTTTTTCGCGCATGTACGGAAGCGACGTACTATAAATTCCCGAACTATCTGACAGAGCCCGAGCTTTGACGGATGGCATCAATGGCCGCCTCGATACGGACAATCGGTGTCAACAATCCGTCGTCGACGCGCTGTCTTGCCTGACGGCTCACTGGAGGCCCAATTATTTTAGAAAATCCTAGTTTATCGGCTTCCACTACTCGCAGCGCGCTCCCTATGACCGGTCGAACCTCGCCGCCCAACCCAAGCTCTCCAAAAAACACGACATCGGACGGAATCGCGACGCCGGCCAATGACGACCAGATTGCGGCCACAATGGCG